>DATEGZ010000231.1:0-7784 GCA_035279905.1 Vicinamibacterales bacterium | reverse complement strand
GGCGGCGCGCCGTCGGCGGGCGTGAGGGACGCGGCCTCGCCGGTGCGGAGCAGGCGCGCGAGCAGATCGCGCGGCCGCGGCGGATCGTCAGCCGGTCGATCTCCGGGGCCGGACGCGCGCGACGAACCCGAAAGGTCCATCGCGCGGGAGTGTCTACCCCAGCTCCGGAAATAGCAAGTCAGAAAGCCTTGCTCGAACCGCCACGCGGCCGGCGAAGCCTCGGCAGCCACCGCGGCACGTCCCGACAGTACTGGGCGTACCGATCGCTGAACACACGGTGCAGATCGCGCTCTTCGCTCATCGCGACGAATCGATCGAGAGCCAGCCAGTAACTGGCCGCATACATCGCAAGCGCCAGCGACTGCGCGATCACGGCCTCGCCCACAAGAATGAGAACGACGCCAAGCAACAGTGGGTGACGGACGTACGCATAGAGCCCCTTCGTCTCGAGCGCCAGCGGTGTCAGACCCGGCAGCGCCGATGTCCTGATGCGAAGTAGTCGACAGAGCGACCACGCGTAGCACCAGGCTCCCGCCGCAACCGTCGGCGCACCGAGCCAACGCCAGTTTCCCAAATCGATCGAAACGCCCCGCCAGCCGGAGGTCAGACGAAACAGGGCCAAAGGGACCCCCACGGTGAACGCAGCGTGCAGCACAATCGAGACGGCGATGGTGCCGAGGACGGACCTGGTCGTAGAAGCAGGCTTCATCACGATCATGGAAGGCCCGTGCGACCGGCGCGGTCTGCGCGAGGCTCAGATCATGTCACGCCTCCCCCTTCGCCGAAAACTCAGCTGTCCGCGCGCCTGCTCCAGCTCGAGCGTCACGTCGGTCGACGAGCTGCAGCTTCAGGCGCGACGGCGCCGGCTGACGTCGCGGTCTAGACCGTCGCGCGCGCATCGTCCACCTCCCGCCCGGTGAGTCGTTCCCGCTCGGTCGCCTCGTGCTCTTCGACGCGCGCGTCGAGCACGGCATCGTCCGTGTTCTCGACGACCGCGGCGATCGCCGCATTCGCGTCGCGTAGCAGGCTTTCCATGGCGGCGCCCACGGTCCCGTCGAGCGCGTCCCCGTGATCGGTGCACGGCTTCAGCGCCTCAATCGCGAGGACGAGGATCTTCTCGGCGTACTCCAAGTGCTCGCGCACCGTGGGGCCCGCGGGCTCCGCGGCTGGCTGCGTTGTCTTCGACGACTTCGACATGACGGCCTCCTTCAGGGTTGACGATGACAAGTTCGGTACTTTCGCCTCGGCGCGCGTCCAGCCACTCACCGGTGCCTTGACGAAGGCATCACCACCCGCCTTGTCGCGCGAGGATCTCGAGATAGAGGCTGACGGGACGACCAGATTGGCCATCACTTTCCGATTCGCAGGTTTTGGATCGTTGACGTGCCTTCGACGATCGTCACGTGAACAGACTGAGCGAGTAGTTACTGCAGTAACAGCGGATCGAGCGCCCCGTCCGAGCCGAGATCGATTACGCCCGCCAATGCATACTCCCCGGCCGGCAGGCGGGCAATACCGAAGCTGCCATCCGTGGACACGTGCTGCACCCGAGTGCGGCGCGACTGCAGAACCACCATGACGACTCGGTTGGAAGCGCGATGACGAAGTAGTCGAACGCGGGTTGTGACGCGACGTCCACCAACACGCCACTCAGACGAGTGGGCCGGTCGGTGAACGAGACGACAGCGGCGCTGACGACTTGGCCCGAGGGCCGTGATCACAACGGCGCAAGCACGAGCGCAGAAGTGAAAGGAACTTCGGGACGCGCGATTGAGCACGAATCACCGCGATATATGCAAGCGCATTTCGTCGCGGCGAGTTCAATCGACTTCGACGAGTTACAGATATGGCCGACTAACAATCACGGTGTCGGCAGTTCGATTCTGCCCCTCGGCGCCATCTAAGTTCAAATCAATCAAGCTTCACTCGACAGAAATATTTTCCGACACTCCGGCGGGCTCGAAGTTATCGACAGGACATAATCCACCCATGACTCTCAGTCTGAACCCGCCGCCACCCGATCCCAAGTTCATCCTCAAGATGCTCGCAGAGGGCGAGCAGCGTATCGGCGCACCAAAGGACAGCCTGATCTCTCTGTCCACCGACAATGATTGGTCGCTTGTGATCAAGGCCCACGCTCTTGTCGAATCGGCCGTTACGGCTCTATTGGCGACCCTCCTAGATCCCAGGCTTCGAGAAGGTCTGTCGAGGCTGGAGTTAGGTCGACCGGGGTGTGGCAAGGTCGAGTTGCTAAAGTATCTCGGGAAGCTCAGCACTCATCAGCGTCGCTTCATTTCATTTCTGTCTGAGTTGCGTAACCAGCTGGCCCACGACGCGGCTTTCCTGCAATTTGGGTTTCAGTCGTATTTAGCCACTCTGAATCCTGCGCAGAAGAAGAAGTTCTTCGAAGCGATGGCGCTAGCGACCGAGGGGGAGAACAAGGCGGCGTGGTTGGCTCTCCTCGACAAGAATCCTCAGGCCGGCATTCTCATGTGCACAATATCTGTTGTCATGATTTGCACTATTGAAGCCCAGGGCCATGCGCAGCAATTGAAGGCGACAGATATCTATGCTCGACTTGGAAAAGCCATGAGCGAAATGGAAACTGAGCAGGCTGCTGTAGAAGCAACGCTGCCCGAAGTGACTTCGGAGTCCTAACGCGCCTTCTTCCGCCTCCACACGTCATGTCCGACCTCTCTCCTCGAGGAGCCTCACGGCGTGGCGACAGGACCAGTTATCCACAACTCCTGCGCGGGGTCAAAATTCGTTGGATGGCTCATTCCCTTCCGTACTACTACGCCCCTGATGGAACGTACGTCTTGTTCGTCGACCTAGTCGGATTCACTGCGTTCGTCCGCTCGTCGTTTCAGAGAAACGCTCAGCCGCACAATGACCGGCTCAAGGAAGATGAGCTGGCGCAAAGGCAGTTCAAAGCGGCGCAACTCGACGTCGAACGTGAGTACCGACGCTTCCACGAACATCTTGAGGCGCTGCTCCGTCGGGCGATGCATCGAGGTAGAACGCCGACGATGTCTCTCGTCTTTTCCGATTGCGCGTACATGATCTTCGAGCGCCCTCATGACGCCGAACGCTTCGCCGTTCGTACAATGCGCTCGTTCATCCGGAACGACATGCCGGTTCGGATTGTACTCTCGTACGGTTCATTCACAAGTTACGAATTCAAGACCGGAATGCTCTCCAAGGGCCACATGATGTTCGCCGCGCCGTTCATGGGCACCTCTGTTGTCGACGCCTATCGCGCAGAGTCATCAGGCATTAAGGGCCTGCGGATTTTGGTCCACCCGTCCTTCTTCATGACCGCGCCCGACCTAGACGACGTTCTCGTACCGCTGCCGAAATCGGAGCAGCGACCAGAAGCGGTCGGCGAACTCAACTGGTACGACGTAGATCTCCGTCTCACATTCCGCCAACGGTCCGTTTCGAGACGTTCTCCTTGAATTTCCCAAGAACCGGAACCAGCCGCCAATCATTACTTACGGCGAGCCACGCACACTCGCGACTTGAGGGCTACCCGCCGTTGTTTCCACGCCGCCGTCGGAGCGGCTAGCCCCTCGCCAATCCTCCGAATGGACGGCCCGATGAGTTTCTCCAAGAAGTATCCGGCGACCTCTACGGCCTTCGCACCGGCTCGGCCCGGAACCTGTTACGCCATTTTCTGGATCTTCGGCATTCACAGCGATACGACCTAGTTGAGTTGGGTTTCCCTATTTCCGGCGCTTCGATTTCTTGGCTTTGGTTCCTGGATTCAGACGCCACATAACCAAGACCGTGAACTGGAACGGCCTGCTCGGCTCGTCAATTCGCACGCTCGAATGCGCCATGCCGCTGATCTCGAGTTTTGGTCCCATTGCCGTGCTCCAGTCGGTGACCATCTTCGATAGTCGGTCGAGGCCGGTCTCCCCAAACCACCTCGAACGAATCAAACCGTCTTTCCCTTTCGCAAGATCTTCAACTGCTGCATCTGCGGCACTAGCCATGAATCCTGTCCTCCTGTTGATAGCTCACTTGCGCCCTCAAGAGTTGAGATGCCAGTCTATGCCCAGCGTCACAGAGAGGTTCAGCCTGATCACCTTGCGAGCCCGCTTCAGCTGGCGCTGCTCATCGCCGCGGCAGCCGCCACGGCAGAGATCCTGCGCGACTGCGAATGCGAGCCAATTTGTCCGCTGGGTCAGACCGCAAGCTCACCAACTTTCGAGCGCATCCAGATCAACACCTCCTCCTCCACCCAAGCGACGGCGTTCGCTGAGATTCTGCGATGCTTCGGGAATTCACCGTTGCGCTCCATTCGCCAAATTGTCGATCGCGAGAGGCCCGTCCGCTCCCGAATTGCGGGAAATCTCAACAACTTCAATGGCCGGATGGCTGCCGCGGACTGAAGCTGGGCGGCCAGTGAGCTACCTGGCGCGGCAACGGCGTGACCGTTCGAATTGTGCTCGGGGCCGTCAGCTCCCATCCGAGCCGGCGGCGTTGTCTTCGTGGGCAGGCGGTGCATGTGTAACCTCCATGTATGGGGGGACCAGAGGCTGCGTCACATAGCGGTCCCGGTCGGATTCGTAACGGTTGACTTGGATCATCTCGCGGACGACGCGTGCGCCATCGGCGCGGCTAAGGTGGAGCACCAGATCGATCGCAGCCGCGATTTGGTATCGGACTGCTTGGTACGGCAGCTCGATGCCGCTCTGAAGGACGCATGACGAGAACCGCGCGAGCGCCTGCGCGGCCGAGTTCGCGTGAATCGTCGAGAGCGAACCACAGTGCCCCGTGTTGAGCGCTTGTAGCAGGTCGAATGCTTCCCCACCGCGCACCTCTCCGACGATGATGCGATCCGGGCGATGGCGCAGGGTCGCCCGGAGCAGATCGCGGATCGTGACGGCGGGCAGTCCGGGTTGCTCTCGCCGCGCCTCGAATCGGACCAGATTCCGATGATCGAGTTGCAGTTCGGCCGTCTCCTCAATCAGGACCACACGATCGTCGGCGGGCAGAAACGCGGCGAGCGCGTTGAGGAGCGTCGTCTTGCCGGTGCTCGTGCCGCCGCTGATCAGAATGTTCTTCCCCGCTGTGATCGAGGTTTGCAACGTCTCAAGGACATTCGGTGTCATCGTGCCGATCCGCACCAGCTCATCCGCGGTGAAGAATTGTGTCTGGAATTTCCGAATGGTCAGCGTCGTGCCGCCCAGACTGCAAGGCGGGAAGACCGCAGCCACTCGCGAGCCGTCAGGAAGACGAGAGTCGAGGATCGGTCTCTCCTCGGAGACGTCATCACCGAGCGCCCGGGCGATGTTCTTGACGGCGACGCGCAGATTGCGCTCGTCGAGGCGCACGTCGGACACCTCATTCACGAGTCCCCGGCGTTCCACGAAGATGCGGCGCGAGCCGTTGACCATGATCTCGCTGACCTCGGGGTCTTCGATCAGGTGCGCGATCGGCCGTAGAAACGGGAGGATGACGTCGAAGCTCATCACAGGGCTCCCGTCGCGGCGTGATCGAAGTAGCTAGTCTGAACATCAAGGTAGTGGGGCTTGAGGTAGCAATACGTCGGCGGCAGCGGATTGAGTCCGTCGTATGGGAGGACAATCGCCTGGCCATTCTGGAGCTCGGCGAACACCTTCGGCTGGAACACGTACTCGTACTGCAGGCTGTACGTCTTCGCGGCGCTGACGGTGGTCCGATGGGCGGCCGCTCGCCCGGTCAACATGCTGATGCGCGCGTCCTGCCCGGCCTCGGTGATTGTGTAGCCGGGCTTGAAGCGTTCGACCTTCCCGCACAGGTCCGCCGCCATCTGCGCGCTGAAGTCATCAGACAGGGTCAGAAAGACCTTCGTCCGCAGCCCTTGCAGGAGCGTGCGCCACGACTCCCCCGAGAGCGTGGACCGGAGCGAGCTGATGCTCTGCGTCGCGACCATCGGGACGCAGCGCGCCTGTCGCGCCAATGAGAAGAACTTTTCGTCGCCAGACGGCTCGTTCTCGCCCGTCGTCGCGAACGCCTGGTACTCGTCGCACATGAACATGACCGGGCGCTGGCTGCGCGCGGGATCGGTGTCGATCTGATGGACGCGGCTGAGCACCGCGCGCTGAAAGTCCTGTTTCAACATCGTGCCCAGCGCGCGGGCCAAGCCAGGATTCATCGCGATCGGGAAGTTGAGCGCGATGACCTTGCCCTGCTTGATCAGATCGGCGATCGGCGGGAGCGGCGTGCCGTAGATCCCGTTCGGGTTGCGCGCGGGCTCGTACATCTCCTTCGGCGGGCAAAAGGTGTGTTTCACTCGCGGGTTGTCGTCGAACAGCGATAGGAACACGCTGATGCCCTCAACGATGGACGTGCGCAGCTTCGGCTCGATGCGCATCCAGTCGTCTTCGAACCAGCGCTTGACGGCCTCGAACTGGGCTACCTTGTCTGACCAACGCGCGGGCGGGGTCGCGTGCTCGAGGTGCCAGGGAATGCCGGCTGCCCCAAGCGCCTCCACGAGCTCGGACGACCACTCCGTCCACGTCTGCGCCCCAGTCTCATCGTCGTGCCAGGACCAGCCCTTCAACACTCCCGTAAAAAGGTGCTCACGTTTATCGAGCACAACGCGTCGGTGGTTTGCGCGAAAGTAGCGCTCCCCGTCCGTAATCCGTGCACGGAGTTTGTCGGCGTTGATGACGTGCTCGTAGACCTGGAAGAGCGTGACGTAGTCATCCAGTGTCTGGTGCAGCAGGATCACGAACTTGACCAGGTTCGTGCTCGCTTGTTGCCAGAAGGGTTCCTTGCCGCGCCCGAACAAATTGGTCATCAGCGTGGCAATGCCGTACGCCAGTGCGTAGGCGTCGAGATCGTTGTGCAGCGGGTTGTACCGGTACGGCGAGTCGAGGCTGACTTCGACGTAGTCGTCGGCACGTCCTTGACGCAGCAGGATGTCGCGGACCTGCCGGCAGAAGTCGCCTTTGACTTCCAGCACCAGGCCGGCGACCTTGCGTGTCGGGTCGCCGGCGCGATACGCCAGGAGTTGCTCGACGTACGGACGCATGCAGGCCGACGTCTTGCCCGAGCCGATGGCCCCGACGATGAACATTCCCGTGTAGAGGCCGCGTTCGGGAATGGTGAGCCACGTCGCCGCCGCCGAGCGCCCGGGTGACGTCCGGTGATGCTGTTCCCCCAGGACCAGAAAGAGCTCGTCCCGTTGCTCGGGCGCGGGATAGGGCGGCAGCGGCGCCGTGCTCGTCGCGCGGCCGTCTCTGGCGACGAAAATGTAGAGACACGAGAAGCCGATGCTGGCGACGAAGAACGACGAACTGAACCACAACGCCGCGTACGTGTAGGTGAAGCCCGCGTACACCAGCGGGCGCTCGAGGCGCACCAGCGCAAGGATCGCGTCCTCCGCTGGAAAGGGATACGTGTGCAGTCCCGCGGCGCCGCCGATGACGCTCACGGCAAGACTCAGGACGACGCGGTACTCGACCACGGTGCGCATCATCGAATCCTCACGCTCGCGGCTCTGCGACGGGCGCCTGCCGGCTGGTCGATTGACGCCGAGGTCCGATCGTCACCAACTCGTCCGGGTGCTCAGCGCGCCACGTCACGAAGTCACGGTCCTTCAGTAACGTGGTCTCGATCAGTTGATTGACCACGTAGTCGACGGTGTCGCCGATAAAGCGCGCGTAGAGCACGAGCGCGTCACGGTTCGGTTCTTGGAGTCGACAGATATGGCGCACGGACCGAACGCGATTCGTGCGTGCCTTGATGATCGGCATGCGATGCTCCTTTCGTTTATCACAATGAGTGGC
>DATEGZ010000230.1:0-11348 GCA_035279905.1 Vicinamibacterales bacterium | reverse complement strand
TCGAGAAGATCACCTCCGTTGTGATGACCGGCACGGTCGTCAATCGCGCCAACCAATCCGCGGGATTCACGATCGAGCAGAAGGGCCTCAAGTACCGCGAGAGCACCGACGGGCCGCAGGCGACGACGTGGGGATTCGACGGCAGCAACGGCTGGATCCAGGGCGGGCCGCAGGTCGTGGACATCAGCGGCTTCCGGCTGCAGCAGGCGATCAAGCTCAACGATCTCGGCCGGCCCGTGCAGTTGAAGACGCGTTACACGAATCTGACCAGCGGGCGTCCGACGCGCCTGCCGGCCTCGACGCCCACGGGCACGCCGGTCGACGTCAACCTCATTCAGGGCAACACGGCCGACAACGTCACGGAGCGTCTGTACATCGACGCGTCTTCGGGTGTGCTGTTGCGGCGCCAGATCATCACGCGCACGCCGCTGAATGGGTCGCTGACCGAAACCGTGGACTACAGCGACTACAGGCCGGTCGCCGGCGTGATGATGCCCTTCACGATCAAGCGCACCAACTGGAACACGCTCGACACGCTGACCGTGGTGGACGTCAAGCCGGGGGCGCAGATCGACGACGCGCGGTTCGCGAAGCCGAAGGGGGCGCAGTAACGCAGGCCAGTCGAAGTTGACGTGTCGATTTCGGGCCCTCCCGTTCGTCGTGCTGGCAGGAGGCACTCATGAACGCGCGCCCGACCGATCACGACCCGACGACTTCCACGCTGCTGACGCTTGGCGCCGCCGCCGGACCGCTTTACGTCATCGCCGGCGTCGCGCAGATTCTCACGCGCGAGGGTTTCGACTGGACGCGGCACGCGCTCAGCCTGATGAGCAACGGCCCGCGGGGCTGGGTGCAGGTGGCCAACTTCCTGCTGTCCGGACTGCTGGTGCTCGCCGGCGCGGCGGGGCTGAAGCGCGCGCTGGTCACCGGCCGCGGCCGCACGGCCGGGCCGGTGCTCATCGCGATCTACGGTCTCGGCCTCGTCGGCGCGGCGTTCTTCAGCGCTGATCCGGCGCTGGGCTTCCCTCCGGGCACGCCCGACGGCCCGCCGGCGGTCATCACCACGCACGGGCTGCTGCACTTCGTCTGCGGCGGCATCGGCTTCTTCGGGCTCATCGCGGCGTGCCTCGTGCTCGCCGCCAGATTCCGCGGAACCGGCCACGCGTCGTGGATGATGTTCTCGCTCGCGACGGGCGTGCTGTTCTTCGCGGCCTTCGCCGGCATCGCGTCGGGTGCCCCATCGCGGACAGTCGTCGTCGCGTTCTACCTCGCGGTACTGCTCGCGTGGACCTGGCTGAGCGCACTCTTTCGATCCGCCCCGGTGCGAACGCAGGGATAGAATCGAAATTCGGAGCACCTGCCAACACGATGGGTCGACTGCTCGCAATCTGCCCGGATGCCGGACTCGTGGCGGCGCTCACGCCCGCGCTTCGCGAGCACGCCCTCGTGGTCTGCGGCGGCAGCGTCGAGGCGCTGAAGCGGGTCCGCGACGTGCCCGTCGACGTGGTCATCACGGACGCGCGGACATCAGTCGCTGAAGACCTCGCGGTCGCGGCCGAGCTGCGCTCCATCCGTCCCGGCGTGCGGCTGATCGTCATGGCGCCCGCCGCGACGCACGAAGACGTCGTGGCCGCGTTGCGCGCGCAGGTGTTCGCCTGCTTCGCGCCGCCGTTCGACTACGCGGAGGTGGCCGAGATGGCCGTGTCGGCGCTCTGGGCCATCGACTGGAAGAGCGGCATCGACGTGGTGTCCGGTCTGCCCTACTGGATGACGCTCCGCGTGTCGTGTCACCTGCTCAACGCGGACCGTCTCGTGCGCTTCATGACGGAGCGCGAAAACTCGCTGCCCGCCGAGGATCGCGACCTGTTGATGACGGCGTTCCGCGAGATGCTGATCAACGCGATGGAGCACGGCGCCGGCTTCGATCCCGACAAGGTGATCGAAGTGACCGCGGCGCGCACCGAGCGCGCGATCGTCTACCACTTCCGCGATCCGGGCAACGGCTTCGATCGAGAGGATCTCACGCTCGCCGCTCAGTCCCGCGTGCCCGAGGACATCCTCGACGTCACGATTCAGCGGGAGCGAGCCGGCCGCCGCCCCGGCGGCTTCGGGATGCTCCTCGTCAAGCAGATCGCCGATGAGCTCGTCTACAACGAGCGCGGCAACGAAGTGCTGTTGATCAAGCATCTGAAGTAGCGCGCCCGCTACAATCGCCACGTGCTCGTCTTCGAGTGGACGCTGCTCCTGCTGGCCGGCGCGGTGGCGCTGACCGCGATGGCCCGCCGTCTCGGGGCGCCGTATCCGTCGCTGCTCGCGATCGGCGGCGCCGGGCTGGCGCTCGTCAACTACTCGCCTGAGTTTCAGCTCGACCCGTCGCTCGTCCTCGCGCTGTTCGTCGCGCCGGTCCTGCTCGATACCGCCTTCGACACTTCGCTGCGCGACCTGCGCGCCAACTGGATTCCCGTCGTCTCGCTGGTCGTGATTGCGGTCGTGATCACGACCGCCGCGGTCGCCGCGCTCGTGCATGCGATGGTGCCCGCCATCCCGTGGGCCGCGGCGATCGCGCTCGGCGCGATCGTCGCCCCGCCCGATGCAGCCGCGGCCACCGCCGTCCTCCGACCGCTGCACCTGCCCCATCGCCTCGTCGTCATCCTCGAGGGCGAGAGCCTGCTCAACGACGCCAGCGCGCTGCTGATCTATCGCTTTGCGGTCGCCACCTTGATGGCGCAGGCGGCGGGCGGCTGGGAGCTCGCGCCGCGGTTCCTGCTCTCGATCGCGGGCAGCGTCCTGCTCGGCTACATGCTGACGCGGGTGGTCGTGCCCCTGATGCGGCGGGTCGGCGACGCGCCGAGCCAGATCGTGCTGCAGTTCGTCGGCACGTTCGGCATCTGGCTGCTCGCCGATCACCTGGGGCTCTCGCCCATCGTCACCGTGGTCGTCTACGGCCTGGCGGCGGCCCGCTATGCGGCCGGTGAAACGCCCGCGCGCCTGCGCGTGCCGTCCTTCGCCGTCTGGGAAACCATCGTCTTCGTGCTGAACGTGCTGGCTTTCGTGCTGATCGGGCTGCAAGTGCGCCCGATCCTCGCCGCGCTCGAGCCGGCGCAGCGTCTCGTCTACCTTCGCGTCGCGCTGGCCGTGCTGTTCGTCGTCATCGTCGTGCGTGCCGGATGGATTGCGACGTACATGCAGGCCGCGCTCTGGAAAGCGAAGCGATTTGGCGGCGGCCGATGGCCCGGGCCGATCCTGCCGACCTGGCGGGGCGCCGCGATTGTGAGCTGGTGCGGGATGCGCGGCATCGTGACGCTCGCCGCCGCTTATGCATTGCCGATGCGGTCCGCGGTCTCGCCGGGCGTGCCGTATCGCGACCTGATTGTCGTGTGCGCCTTCGGCGTCGTCGTCGGCACGCTCGTGCTGCAAGGGCTGACGCTGCGCCCGCTGATCGCCCTGCTCCGGATCGCTCCCGATCACTCGATCGATCAGGAGGTGCACCGCACGATGGAACGACTCGCCCGCGTCGCACTCGACGCGCTGCAAGGCGATCACTCGTCGGAGGCGCGGGCGCTGCGTCGCGAGCTCACCGCCGAGATCGACCGCTCGGCGCGCGAAGACCTCGCGCACCAGCCGTCCACGCACGAGATCCTGCGCGCCCGCATCGTCGCCGCGCAGCGGCTGGCGCTCGTGCAGATGCGCGACGCCGAGGAGATCGGCGACGACGCATTCCACCAGGTGGAGGAGCGCCTTGACTGGGCGGAGCTCAACGCGCAGGCGATCGAAGAGGCGTGACGGTCACCCGCCGCGCTTGAAGTACTGCACGGCGCGTTCGTGTTTCAGCGCGGCCGCTCGCGAGCCGAACGTCCCGAGGTTCCGCCGGCGCCCCGTCCGGGGATTGGCCTTGCGGGAGTACAACCGGTACTTGCCTGAGCTGAGCTTGCGGATCATTTCGCGTCCCTCGTCGTCGCACGCGTGCAACGCGAATGGACCTACTTCAGCTGCGCTTCGGCCTCGGCCATGCGCCGATCGATTTCAGCGACGGCTTCGACGAGCATCGCCCGCCGGCGTTCGTGCGTCGTGACCTCGAGCTGGCGCCCGAGCTCCGCGCGCGCGAGCCGCAGCGACTCGATGTGTTGCACGACCGCGGGATCGCGCGTGTCGCGCTCCCGCGAATCCTTCTTGGCTTGTTCGATTTCGTCGCGGCGTTCCTGAATCCTTGCGTCCGCGTCGATCAACCCTTCCCCGGCGTCACCCATGCGAGTTCGTGCTCCTTGCGTTCGTGCCTGCAAAGAGTTTACCGCGAGGCGCCGCCTTCGCGCCCGACTTTGAGCGCCGCCATGACCTGCATCGCGAGGGCCTCGCGGGAATCGATCGCGAGCGCCGCGGTCGCGTGCGCGAGCGCGTCGTCGCGCTTGCCGAGCCGGAGGTCGCAGACGGCGAGGCCGCCGAGCGCCACGGCGTCGCGCGGATTGCGGCGGACCGCTTCGCCGAGCGCGTGCGCGGCGTCCTCGAGCTCGCCACGCGCGAGGAGGCTGAAGCCCAGCTGTGCCCATGCGGCAGCGAGGTCGGGACGCAGACGAACGACCTCGCGAAACTGCCGCACCGCGAGATCGCTCGCCCCGAGCGTCGCGGCGAGACGCCCGGCCTCGAGCTGCAACGTGACGTCGGTGCCGGGTGGAAACTGCGCGGCTTGAAGCGTGGACAGCGCGCCCGCGGCGTCACCCGTGCCTTTGAGCGCGGCAGCGAGATCGACGAGCAGCTGCGCGTCCTGCGAGCCGTGCGCATGGGCTTGCTGCAGGTACGGCAGCGCGCGCGCGGGCTGCCCGGCCGCAACAAGACCGTGGCCAATCGTCGCCTGCACGCGATCCGGCGCCGTTGACGCCTGGATCGCGAGCGAGCCCCACCGCTCGGCCTCATCGTAACTGCCGTGTTCCGCCGCGCGCATCGCCATGCGCACGCGATCGCCCTCGCGGCTGTCGGACAGCGCGACCGGCCACTGCACGAGGGCCAGCAGCAGCACCGCGGCGCCGCCCGCCGTCGCGAGCCATCGCTGCGACGCACCGTCCGGCGCCGACACCGCGGCCATCGCACGATCGATCAGCGCGCCAGCACCCACCGCCAGCGGAATGAAGATCGGCACCCGGTAGCGCTCGGCGACGAAGAACACGGCGACCGCAGCCGCGTACGACGGCACGAACGAGGCCCAGACGAGATACTCCGTCCGGCGCTCGCGCGGCATCGCAGCCACGAGCCCGACGACGCCCAGCGGCACGATCAGCCAGGGATTGACGACGAGCCAGCGCAGCAGCGTGTTGGCGTCGTCCGCGAAGAACACGTAGCTCGACGGCAGCGGCACGTGGTCCGCGTGAAAAACGAGCAGGAACTTTCGCGTCATCAGCGCAAGCGCGCCGCCGGGATTCGCCAGCATCCACGATCGGCCAAGGTTGAAGAAGTAGTCCGACACTTCGGCGTCGTTGAGCGGATGCCCGGCCGCCGCTTCCGCCACGCGCCGGGTGTCATCGCGCTGGCCTTCGATCCCCGGCCGGACGCCGGGCACGATCTCGTACAGGCCGGTCGCGCCCGCGTGATTGCCGATGTAGAAATTCAGGCCGCCGTGCGACGAGACGAGCGACCATTCGTGCGCGACGACGAGGTTGCGCGCGGTCGCGGGCGCGAGTCCGAGCGCCAGGCCCGCCGCCAGCCACACCGCGACCTTCACGCGCCGGAGGAGCAGCAGAATCAGCACGAACGCGACGACGGGCACCAGAATGTTCGGGCGATTGAGGGTTTGCAGGCCGAAAATGGCGCCCGCGGCCACGTACCAGCGGTCGCCTCGCCCGCGAAGCGCGAACGTCAGCGCCAGCAGGCCCGCCGCAGTCAGCACGCCGTCGATGCCCGACTGCAGCAGCAGCACCTCGTAGAACGTGAGCACGCCGCAGAGCGCGGCGGCCGTCGCCGCGATCCACGCGGCCCGGCGCCCGAACCACTCGCGCGCCATCACGAACACGCACGCGATCGACACCGTGCCCAGCGCCGCCTGAATCACCCGGACCGCGGTGAACGACTTCGTCAGCCCGTACGCGAGCGCGAGAAAGTAGATGTAGAGCGGCGAGACGTAGTAGAGACCGGGCCCGAGCCCGATGTCGCCGCCAATCACGCGCCGCGCGAGATCGACGTACGCGGTCGTGTCGAGCCCTGCATCCGGCTGCAGCAGCGGATGGTCCCGCAGCTGAAGAACCACCACGAGCTTGAGGAGAAAGGCGGCGCCGAGCCCGGCCGCCGCCCAGATCCTCGAGCCCGTCTTACTTGGCATCCGTCAACTTGATCGACTGGAAGATCCGCTGGAACGTCGCCTGCAGCGCCTGCGCGTCCTTCTCCGGCGCCACGCTGACGAAGTAGAACAAGTTGCCGTCCACGAGGAACGTCGTCGCGAGAATGATCTGTTCCTGGCCGCCAAGCGGCGAGGGGTTGACGAGCGGCACGGCCAGCGCCGTGCGTCCGGACATCTGCACGTTCCGCTGCTGACCCGCGAGCTTCAGCTCGGGATTCGATTGCGCGATCGCCTGCAGAAACGCCCGCGTTGCCTCCGTCAGGTCGCGCGAGGACGCCTTCGCGATGCCGAACTCGACGCCGTGCGTGAACACGGACTGGCCGTTCAGCTCACCGTAGCCGTTCTGCGGCACGACTTTGACGGAGCTCTTCTCCGGCAAGGGCGTCCAGTTGTCCGGCACGCTCGCTTGAAAGATCTTGCCGGCGGAGAACTCGCGGAATTGCGACGACGGCGCGGGCACCGGCTGACCGACGGTCCCCACCGCGTGCGACCCCTCGTCGGCGGCCGCGCTGGCGGCGTGGCCGCTTTCGACCTCCGCCATCGTCTTCGCCGGCGGCAGCGACGCAAAGCGCGCTTTCATCGGCTGGAACTGGCTCACGTCCGCCGCGGGCCCGAGCGTCAGCGCTTCGGCTTCCTTCGTGATGTAGACCGTGCGGTTGCCGGGATTCGGGTGGCTGCTGAGCCACTGCGGATTGCCGCCGCCCTTCGTTTCCCTCTCGATCGTCTCGAACATGTGCGCGAGGTCGCGCGGGTCGTAACCCGCCTTCGCCATCAGCTGCGCGCCCAGCAGGTCCGCCTGCTTCTCGTAGTCGCGGCTGTAGCGCAGCAGCATCGTGCCGAGGCCGAACTCGGTGCCCTGCGCGATCATCGAGCCGTAGCCGCCGCCGACCATCGCGCCGCCGACCTGGCCGGCGATCTGGCCGAGCTGCAGCCACGGATTCTGGGCTTTGGTCGCGTTCGCGGTGCCGTGGCGCAGCAGCACGTGCGAGATCTCGTGCGCCATGACACCGACGACCTCGCCCTCCGCCGCCGCCGCGTCGAACATCCCGCGGTGGACGAACATTGGCCCGCCAGGCAGCGCGAACGCGTTGATCTCTTTCACGTTGACGGGGGTGAACGAGTACTTGAATTGCGGCTTGTTCAGCTCGGGCGGCGCCACGGCCACCAACCGGTCGCCGAGCGTCGTGAGATACGTGGCAATCGCCTCGTCCTTAATGATTGGGTACTGCTTGCGAATCTCAGCGGCCCCTTCGAGGCCCACCTGAACGTCCTGCTCGGGCGTGTACTTGTTCTTTGGCGGTTTGATCACTGTCTGCGCGAGCACCGCACCTTCGAGGCACAGCACGACGGCGAGAGTGACGACGCGAGCGGTTCGGCCCATTCCAGGCATGGGGGACTGCTCCTTTCGGCGACGATGGGCGGCCGGGGAGACGGCACTTCATTGTATGACCATGATTTTGTTTATGATGCTAACCAAATGGACGCACCGGGCGTCTGAACCTGGCAACCCCCCATGACCCGCGAAGCCCTCGGCGACCTCGAACACCTGGTACTCCTGGCCCTCGTCCGCCTCGGCGACGAGAGCTACGGCGTCCCGATCCTCGATGAAATCAGCGGACGCACGGGCCGCGCCGTTTCGCGCGCGGCGGTGTACATCGCGCTGCGGCGGCTGCAGGCGAAGGGCCTGCTGACGTCACGGCTCGGCGAATCGACCCCCGAGCGCGGCGGCCGCGCCAAGCGCTACTTCCGGATCACCAAAGCCGGCCTGCGGCAGCTGCAGACGTCGCGGGCCGCGCTGGTCAAAATGTGGCACCAGATCGAACACCGCATCGAGCGAGGCCGCCCGTGATCGCGCCGCCACGCCTGCCGACGCTCTGGCTCGAGCGCTGCCTGCATCCAGACGAGCGTGACGAGCTCATCGGCGATCTTGCCGAGCAGTTCCGCCAGCGCGCCCTCACGAACGGTCGGGCTGCGCGCCGCTGGTACTGGCGCCAGGCGCTCGCGCTGACCTGGCGCTTCGCGATCTCCCGCCGCGACGTGATCTCGACGTCGCACGAGCGCACCCGCGGACGCTGGGCGCTCGGCAACGCGGCCACCGACTGGCGCTACGCGTGGCGCTCGCTCCGCGCCTCGCGCGGGTTCGTCGCGGTCGCCGTGCTCTCGATGACGTTCGGCATCGGGCTCTCGTCGGCGGTCTTCTCGCTCGTCGACGGCATCCTGCTCAAGCCCCTGGCCTACCCGCAGGCCGATCGCATTGTCCGGTTGTCGGAATCCGCTGCACCGACCGGCGTCTTCGCGCGTCTCGCGGAAATGGACGACTCGCCGCGAAAAGTCGGCGCGTCCGATCTCGCCATCGGTGTCTGGACGTCCTCGTCGAAGGCCCTCGAGCTCGTGACGCCTGTCTCGAGCGACGACCAGAATGTGACGACGGCCCACGGCGTGGAGCAAGTGCACGTGACGACCGTCGGCGGCGCGTTCTTTGAGGTCCTCGGCGTTCAGGCGATCGCGGGGCGGCTGCTGCAAGCCGCCGACAGCGTCCGCGGCGCGCCGCCTGCCGTGGTGGTGAGCGACGGGTTCTGGCGCCGCGCACTCGACGGCCGCGCGGACGTGGTCGGCTCGACGCTGACGATCGAGCAGGACGCGTTGACGATCGTCGGGGTCGTGCCCGGATCGATCGTGTTCCCCGAACCAGGCGCGGAAATCTGGAAAGCCGGCCAGTGGTCCTGGCCGGCGCCAGGCACGCGGCGCAACTTCGGGATGTCGATGGACGCGATCGCGCGCCTGCGTCCCGGCGTGACGGTTGACGACGCCAGCACGGAGGCGGCGGCGATCGCGCAGCGCATCGCCGACGCCGCGAGCGCGCAGAGCGGCGACCTGGTGCCGCCGTCGACGCTGCGCGTGCGCCGGCTGCAAGACGACATCACGGCGCCGATCCACGGCGCGCTGGTCACGCTGCTGGTCGGCATGGGCCTCGTGCTCGCGGCGGCCTGCCTCAACCTCGCGAATCTGCTCGTGGCGCGCAACGCGGCGCGGCATCGCGAGATCGCCGTCCGCCTCGCGCTCGGCGCGAGCCGCTGGCGCATCGTCCGTCCGCTCGTCATCGAGCAGCTCATCCTCGGCGCGGCCGGCGCCGTCACGGGCGGCCTCGTCGGGTGGTGGATCGTGCGGAGCCTCCCGCTCGTCGCACCGGCGAACCTCCCGCGGCTGGCCGACGTGCGCTTCAACGTCACGTCGCTCGCCTTCGCGAGCGGCGTGTCGCTCCTCACTGCGATCTGTGCGGGATTATGGCCGGCGCGGCAGCTCGCCGCCGGGTCTGGCGCACGCTGGTTTGCCGGACGGATGAGCGTGGGCGCGCGCGCGACGAGCGCGGAGCTGGTCCGGCGCGGGCTGGTCGTCTTACAAGTCGCACTCGCCGCGTCGCTCCTCGTCGGCGCCGTGTTAATCGCGCGCAGCCTCGTGCATCTGCTCGCGGTCAATCCCGGCTACCGCCCCGAAGGCGTGCTGACGTTCCAGGTGGGCCTGCCCGACGGCGCGTGGCGCGACGGGCGCGAGTCTCGCCTCTATGCACACGTGCTCGAGCGGCTGCGTCAGCATCCCGCGGTCGTCGCCGCGGGGACGTCGAGCGCGCTGCCCTTCCACTCGGGCAACCGCGGCAACTTCGGCATTCAGGGACGGCCTCGCTCGACCAATCCCGCCGAGAATCCGATCGCGCTCAACAAGATGATCACGCCGGGATTCCTGCGGGCGATCGGCACGCGGGTGATTCGCGGGCGCGATTTCACAGAAGCAGACTCGGGTGACGCCGAGAAAGTGGCGATCGTCGACGACACGCTCGCGCGGCGGTACTTTCCGAACGAGGACCCGATCGGCCAGACGATCGAGTGGAGCGCGCGTCGTGTGTGGAAGGTCGTCGGGATCGTCGAGGCGTCGCATCACGGCCTGATGACGTCGCTGCCGCAGCCGACGCTGTACCTTCCCGCACTGCAGCTCCCCGACATCCTGGCGTACGGCCAATCGGCCGGCGGTGTGGTCGTGCGCACGACCGGCGATCCGCTCGATCTCGCCGGCGTAGCCCGATCCGCCGTCCAGGAGATCGAGCCGACGTTCCCGCTGGTCAACGTCGTCCGGCTCGAGGATCGGCTCGACGAGACGTTTGCCGAGCCGCGCTTCTTCACGATCGCGCTCGCGATGTTCGCGCTGCTTGCGCTCTCGACCGCGGTGCTCGGTGTGTTCGGTGTGCTGTCGTACTCGGTCGAGCGGCGGCGCGTCGAGTTTGGCGTGCGACGCGCGCTTGGCGCCGAAGCGCGTCACATCGCGTCGCTCGTGATCGGGCAGGGACTGCTGCTCTCGATCGTGGGAGTCGTCGCCGGACTGTCTGCGGCCGCCCTCGGCGCCGGCGTCATGCGATCGCTGCTCTTCGGAATCGGACCGCTCGATCCGGTGACTTTCCTCTTCGTGCCCGCGCTCATCGTGCTGGTGGCGGCCGCGGCGTCGTGGCAGCCGGCGCGGCGCGCGCTCCGCGTCGATCCCGCGCAGGCGCTCAGAAACGAGTGAGTTGAGAGGTCCGGTGACCTCGTCAGTCGCCGCCGGTGCCCTTGAATTGATCCGCTTCGTCGGCGAAGAGCACGTTGAAGCTCGTGAGCGATCCGTAGCAGCCGCTGATGTAGGCCTGCAGTTTCACCTTCACGTCGTCGGGAAGATCGGCGGCGTTGATCTGCTGCTCGAGCGTGCGCAGGCGGTTGCGAAGCATGACGACCTTGTGGAAGAAGGTCTCGATCGGCCACGTCTTTTCCTGAAGGCCGGGCGCGCCAGGCCGGAGCACGAAGTGGCCGCCTCGCCACTTCTCGGCGGGCGCGACGGGCGTCAAGCCGGTCTCCTCGCGAATGATCCGGCGCAGGAGGATTTCAATGTCCGTGTCGAGGCCGCCGACGCGCTCGCGGTCGCTCACGAGCGGCATCGTGTCGTGCGCAGCGGCGCGGCGCATCCGCTCGGCCGGACGCGGTGGCGCGGCCGTGGTCTCGCGTTC
>DATEGZ010000229.1:0-7947 GCA_035279905.1 Vicinamibacterales bacterium | reverse complement strand
TGTGGCGCATCAACACTTTCAGCGCTTCGGGGTTGATGCCTTCGACCTTCTTCTTCAGCTCGCTGGCGAACCGGCGCACGAAGAACTCGGAGAGCGCCGGGATGTCTTCCTTGCGGTCGCGCAGCCCCGGCATGTCCACCGAGACGACGTTGAGCCGGTAGAAGAGGTCTTCGCGGAAGCGGCCTTCGGCCACCATCTGCGTGAGGTTGCGGTTGGTCGCCGCGATGATGCGGACGTCGACGCGCAGCGTGCGGGTGCCGCCCAGGCGCTCGAACTCGTGCTCCTGGAGCACGCGCAGGATCTTCGCCTGCGTGCTGGCGCTCATGTCGCCGACTTCGTCGAGGAACAGCGTGCCGCCGTCGGCCTGCTCGAACCGGCCGATGCGCTGCTTGTCGGCGCCCGTGAACGCGCCCTTCTCGTGTCCGAACAGTTCCGACTCGAGCAGGTTCTCCTGAAGCGCCGCGCAGTTCACTTTCACGAACGCGCGGTTGGCGCGCAGCGAGTTGTGGTGAATCGCGCCCGCGATGAGCTCCTTGCCCGTGCCCGTTTCGCCGCGGATGAGAATCGTCGAGTTGCTGCGCGCGACCTTCTTGACGATGGTCAGCACCTGCTGCAACGCGCCGCTCGCGCCCACGATGCGGTCGAAGTTGTAGATGTCCTGCTGCTCGTGGCGCAGGTAATCGACCTGGTACTTCAGGTGACGCAGCTCGATCGCCTTCTCGATCTTGAGCTCCATCTCCTCGATCTCGAACGGCTTCTGCACGAAGTCGAAGGCGCCGATCTTCATCGCCTCAACCGCCGTGTGGATGGATCCGAACGCCGTCATGAGGATGACGGCCGCGCTCGGCTGGATGGATCGCGTCGTCCGCAGCACGTCCATGCCGTCGGCGCCGCCCATGCGCAAGTCCGTGAGCACCACGTCGAACTGGCTGTCCTGCAGCCGTTCGATCGCGACGGTGCCGTTCGGGGCCTCTTCGACGTCGTGGCCGGCATTGGCCAGGGCGCGAACAAGGCCCTTGCGCAGCGAATCGTGATCATCAACAACCAGAATGCGTCCCATCCGTTATCTCCCTAGAGTGCGGTCCGTCGGCACCACCGGCAGCGTGACGCGAAACGTCGCGCCGCGCCCGGGGGCCGAAATTGCGTCGATGTGTCCGTCGTGCGCGTCGACCACCTTGCGCACGATCGCCAGGCCAAGCCCCGTGCCCTGCGGCTTGGTGGTGAAGAACGGACTGAAAATGCGCTCGAGATCGTCCTGCGCGATGCCGGGCCCCGTGTCCCGCACCTCCACGACGACCTGCGGCACCGGCGGCTCGATCGCGATCGTCGGCTCGTCGTCGCCAGGCAGGAGCGCCGCGCGAATCGAGACGTGCCCTTCGCCGCCGAGCGCTTCGAACGCGTTGGCGATGAGGTTCGAGAAGAGCTGGCGCAGCTGGTGCGAGTCGGCGAGCAGCTCCGGAACATCGCGGCCGATCTCGGTGTCGATCGACACCGCCCCGCGCGCCTGCTTGCCTTCCGCGAGTGTGATCGCGTCCTTGAGCGCTTCGTCGAGTTGCACGCGCTCAACCTGCAGCTGAATCGGCCGCACGAACTCGAGCACTTCGACGACGATGGCGTTGGCCATCTTCGCTTCTTTGATGATGTCGTCGAGCGTCTCGACCGAATCGGACTGATCCGGGTCCGGCGAGAGCTGGCGCTTGAGCACGCCGGCCGCGACCTCGATGCTGGCCAGCGGGTTCTTGACCTCGTGTGCGATCGCGGCCGCCATCTCGCCGAGCGCAGCGAGACGATCGCGCAGCCGCTCGCGTTCTTCGAGCTGCTCGACCCGCGTGAGGTCCTTGAAGAAAAGTGTCGCGCCGATCTTCATCCCCTCATCGTCGAGAATCGGCGAGAGGGAATAGCCCATCGCGCGGCCGGTCTTGCGGAGCCGCATTTCCGCGCGGTTGGGCAAGTCGTCGCTGTCGAAGCCTTGCTGAAGGATGCGGGCGACCTCCGGGCAGTCCTGGAGGACTTCCGCAAACGGCCGGCCGATGTCGCCAGGGCGCGCGGACAGCCCGAGCACGCGGTACGCGATGTCGTTCATCGCCGCAATCCGGCCGTCTCGCGTGATGGCGAGCACACCCGTACGCAGGTTGAACACGAGGTGACGGAAGAAGCGGTCGGAGAGCGCGTCCTCGGCTGAGCGCCGAGGCGCCTCCATCCGAACTACCCGCCGATCTGCCGAATTCACCTTGACTGAAGTTGTTGGTCTCGCCGTCTCCATCCTGAATGTGCTCCGCGCACGTTCATCACACAAGGCAAGGGCTGTACCCGGTCAGGAGCCCTCACAAACCACGAAAATGTGCGTGACGCGGACCTCCTCGGGGGAGGTTATCGGGCGGAATGATTACAGAAATCACGCTGCCTTACAAATCTGTAACAAAAATGAATCAATCTGACGGGTTTTCGGCCTGAATCGCTTCCCATTGGTTCATCAGGTCACCGACCTCCCACATGAGGGTTTGGTGCTGCCTGATTACAGTTTCGGCATGGGCGCGATCTTCATAGAAGGAGGGGGCGGCCATTTCGGCCTCGAGTGCCTTGATCGCCTCTTCCCGGGTGGCGATGCGGCCTTCGAGGTCGGCGACACGCCTGGCGCGCTCGTCCTGGACCCGCCGGCGCTTCCGGGCCTCGGTGTCGGACTTCTTCTTTTCTTCGTAGGTCGGCGCTGGCGCCTGGGCCTTGGCCGGTTTGGCGGCAGGGGGCTGGGCAGGGCGATTGGCGGACCTGACAGGGGGCGCGGGGGCGGCGGCGGCCGCCGCCCGCTGGGTCTTGCTCCAGAGGAACTCCTCGTAGGTGCCCGGGTAGACCTCGATCGCGCCGTGGCCAACCTCGATGACCTTGGTGGCCAGCCGGTCGACGAAGTACCGGTCGTGGGACACAAAGATTAAGGTCCCGCCGAAGTCTTCGAGCGCTTCGAGGAGCACGTCCTTGGAGTCGAGGTCGAGGTGGTTGGTCGGCTCGTCGAGGAGCAGCGTGTTGGCCGGCCTCAGCAGCATGCGCGCGACGGCCAGCCGGGTGCGCTCGCCGCCGGACAGGACCCCCGCGCGTTTGTAGATGTCGTCGCCGGCGAAGAGGAAGCCGCCGAGGATGTTGCGGATCATCGGCACCATGCCCACCGGCGAGTCCGATTCCATCACCTCGTACACGGACTTGGTGGGCGGCAGGCGATTGGCTTCGTCCTGCGCGAAGTACTGCATCACGACCTGATGGCCTTCGCGGCGCTTGCCGGTGTCGGGCGCCTCGCTGCCCGACAGCATGCGCATCAGCGTGGACTTGCCGGCGCCGTTGGGCGCGACGAGCGCGATGCGATCGCCGCGCTCGACGTGGAGCGAGATGCGATCGAGGACGTTGTGGCCGCCGTACGATTTGCTCGTGTGCTCGAGCTCGAGCACCATGCGCCCGCTCTTCGGGCACGCCGGAAACGTGAAGTGCACGCGCTTGCGCTCGGGCGGCACTTCGATCGGCACGATCTTGTCGAGCATCTTGATCCGGCTCTGGACCTGCGCGGCCTTCGTCGCCTGGTACCGGAACCGGTCGATGAACGCGCGCATGCGCGCGATCTCTTCGTCCTGCTCGTGTTTCGCCTTGCGCAGCAGCTCGAGCCGCGTGTCGCGCTCGATCAGAAAGTGCGAGTAGGTGCCGACGTAGTCCGTGATCGTGCGGAGCGAGATCTCGGCGATGCGCGTCACCACGGCGTCGAGAAAGAAGCGGTCGTGCGAGACGAGGATCACCGCGAACGGATACGCCGAGAGGTACTCCTCGAGCCAGTTGCGCGCGTCGAGATCCAGGTGATTCGTCGGCTCGTCGAGCAAGAGCAGCGTCGGCCGGCCGAGCAGCAGCTTCGCGAGCGCGATGCGCATCTGCCAGCCCCCGGAAAACGTCTCGGTCGGCTTGTCGAAATCCGCGCGCGAAAACCCGAGCCCCGACAGCACCTGCGTGACGCGCAGATCGATGCTGTGGCCTTCCTCCTGCCGGAAGAACTCCGTCAGCTCGTGGTACCGGACGAGCAGCGTCTCGTGCTCGCCGTCGGGCAGCGCGGGATCCGCCAGCGCGTGCTCGATGCGATCGATCTCGGTGCGCGCGTCGATCAGCGGCTGAAACACCGTCGCCGCCTCGGCCGCGAGCGTGCGCCCCGTGTGTTCCAGACCGTCCTGCGGCAGATAGCCGACGGTAAGCTTCGCGGGTTTGACGACGTTGCCGCGATCCGCCTCGTCGAGCCCGGCGAGGATCCGCAGGAGCGTCGTCTTGCCCGCGCCGTTGGGACCGCACAAACCGACGCGGTCGCCGTCGGTGACCTGCCAGGTGATGTTGTCGAAGAGGATGCGATCGGCGAACGACTTGGTGATGCCGGCGAGCTGAATCACGAGGTCGGCGGGGACTCGGCCTCGGGCTCGATCGGCAGACCGACCGCCTTGTGCGCCATCTCGATCATGCGTTCCAGCCGGAACGGCTTCGTGAGATAGCCCGTCACGCCGAGGTTGAGCGCTTCGATGGCGTTGGCTTCGGTCGAAAATCCGGTGAGGACGATCACCGGCAGCCCGAAACCCTGACGGATCTGTCGGATCTGGCGAATCACGGAGAGCCCGTCCATCCCCGGCATTCTCAGATCCGTGATCAAGAGGTCGTACTCGGCGGCCTGCAGCCGATCGACGGCGGCGGGGCCGTCGGCGACCGTCTCGACCTCGCACTCTTTTTCCAGCGTCCTCGCCACCAGGTTCCGCACCGATTCCTCATCGTCGACGACGAGCACGCGGGGGCGATCGGAGCCTTCGAGCCCGGCGTGGCGGAGGATTCGGCGGTTCGCCGTCAGCCAGGTCTGGATGTCCCGGCGGCGATAACGATATTGGTGACCGATGCGGTTGGCCGGGATCTTCCCGGCTTTGACGAGGCGATAGACGGTCCGTCGAGTCAGGTGCAGATACTCGAGGACTTCTTCCGTCGTCAGGTACTCTTCGTCGGCCATACGGTCGGCGAGCTGGGTGAAGGGAGTGTACCACGGCACGCAAGTCCCATTTCCGCAATGCGTTGAGGAAGCACCCGTCCCCGGGGGAGGGCCCGCCCAAGCGCTATACTGGCCTCAGGCCCGGCCGCCTGGTCCCGTACAGACTGAGGTTCGGCCCGGGCCGTCTAACCGTGCAGGACGCGTGATCCGGCACAGCCAGCCCGGACACGCGGTCAGGCGCCCTGATGAGTCTGACGGATGAGGAGCTGGTCACCCGCGCCAAAACGGGTGACCTCGACAGCTTTAACCAGTTGGTGTCGCGCTGGGAGCGGCCGATCTATGCCCTCGCGTACCGGACGCTCGGCCGGGAGGAAGATGCCCGCGACGTCGTGCAGGAAGCGTTCCTGCGTGCCTACCGAGGATTGAAGGGATTCAAAGGGGAAGCGAAGTTCTCGTCCTGGCTGTATCGAATCACTTTGAATCTCTGCCGCGACTGGAGCCGGCGTGAGCGCCGCGCGCCGATCGTGCAGGTGCCCGAGGGCACCGATCCCGTCGAGCTCGCCGACGAGCGCGTGCAGACGAGCGAGTCGGTCGAGGATCTGGTAGCGCGGCGCGAGATGTCGGAGGCCGTCGCGAAGGCGATGGCCGAGCTGCCGGAAGAGCAGCGGACCGCGATCATGTTGAAGGAGTATCACGGTCTCACGTTTCAGGAGATTGCGGGCATGCTCGATTGCCCGCTGAGCACGGTGAAGACGCGTCTCTATCAGGGGCTCTCAGTGCTTCGTCGCCGACTGGAGCGGCGGCAGGCCGAGGAAGCGAGCCTCCGACGGGCACGCTACGAAAGTCTTTGACCAGAGGTAGATGCCAGCCATGTGTAACGAACGTGAACGTCTGATTGGATACGTGTACGACGAGGTGGACGCGGCCGAGCGGGCCGTGATCGATCGGCACCTCGAATCGTGCGCGGAGTGCCGGGACGAGATTCGCGGCCTGCGGGGCGTGCGCGAGGATCTGCTCGCGTGGGACGTGCCCGAGCACGGATCGGTGTGGGAGCCCTTCGCGCCGGCGCGCCTCCGCCCGTGGTGGCGCGACGTGCCCGCGTGGGCGCTCGCGGCCGCGGCGACGATCATGTTCCTGATCGGCGCGGCCGGAGGCGTGACGACGCGCGCGTTCATGGATCAACCGGCGGCGGTCGCGGCGCAGGCCACGGCGCCCGCGGCTGTGCCCGCGCAGGTGATGCCGGCCGCGGTCAGCTCCGCGGATCTCGAGACGGTCCGCCACGAGATCGCGGATCTGCGGTCGGAAGTAGATCAGCGCGTGCGGCTGGTGTCGACGCACACGCCGACGGTTCCTGCCGTGAGCGATCGTGAGTGGGAGCAGGTGCGCTCGATGTTGAAGTCGGGCGACCAGCGCGACCAGCAGGTCTTCGACCTCGCGCGCAGCGTCAACGCCGACGTCGCGACGGTGAAGAGGGATTACGAAGGCCGGATCAACAGTCTCAAGCTGCGGCTGGATCGACTCGAGTCTGCGGTCGCGGTTATGGCCCAGCAACAGCTCGGCGGCAAGCAGTGAGGAGCACCATCGTGTCATCTCGAGCATTCGTCGTTCTCACGCTGACCCTCGCCACCGCGCCGCTCGCGGCGCAGCAGCCCCAGCCGCCGACTGAAGGCGTGGACACCAACACGCGCTATCAGATCCGGCAGTACGAGGCCGCGCTCTATACCGCCGTGCTGCACGCCGGTGAGCAGTTGGCCGATCGCGCCGACAAGATCGTGCCGGGTGTGCAGCTCACGCTCGCGACGGATCCGATCGTGCGGTTCGTGCCGACGCCCGAGGGCCCGGTCTTCGACGTGCAGATTCCGCTGTTGCTCAACACCGGCCCCGCGATCCTGCGGATGTACGAGAATCAGCGGCAACAGAGTCAGCAGCAACAGGTGCGCCCGTCGAACGCGGTGCCCGTCGCGCAGGAGCAGAACCGCGTCGGCGCCGCGGGCGTCGTGACGCCGGATCCGATGACGAACTCGCCGGTACAGCCGGGGAGTTTCGATCCGGACCGCGAGTACACCGCGTTCGCGCGCCAGGCGTTGATCGACGCGCTCATCGACAACTCCGCGGCGGTGCCGATCAAAGAGGGACAGCGCCTCGAGATTGCCGCCAGCGGGCTGGGGATCATGCGCGATCCGATCCGGCCGGACAACTCGCGCAAGCTCGTTCTGGTGATTTCCGCCGCCGATCTGACCGAATTCCGACAGGGCAAGATCACGCGCGCTGAAGTCATCACCCGGATCAAAGAAGACCGGTACTGATCTACAATCGCCCGGCCATGCTCCGCCGGCCAGTCGTCGCCGTCGTTGCGCTCGTCGCGCTCATGCTCGCCCCGGCGGCGTGTGGGCCGGACATCGACATTCAAAAGTCCCTCACGATCACCGACGTCATCTCGGGGTACTACGACAACGGTTTGAAAGACGGCTGGAACCACCTGCTGCCGAGCATCACGTTCCGGATCGCCAACTCGGCGCCCGAGAGCCTGACCGGCCTCGAGCTCACCGTCGCGTACTGGCAGGACGGCAAAGACGGCGAGATGGATTCCGTGCTCGTACAGCGCGTCGGCAATGACACGATTCCGGCCAACGGCAAGTCCGATCCGGTGACGGTGCGCGGGACCGTCGGCTATCGCCTGGAAGAGGCGCGCGCGGATCTGTTCCAGCACTCGTTGTTCCTGGACGTCACGGCGAAGATCTTCGCGCGCCGCGGCGGCCGCATCTATCCCATCGGCAGCGTGAAGCTGGATCACACGATCCTTCCGCATGTGAGATCCGGCCGCCCGTGAAGGCCCCGGTCGCGAGCGCGCCGGCCGCTTCTCCGGAAGCAGCAACGCTGGCGCGGCGACTCGGGCCGTACGACGCCGCCACGATCGTCATCTCCAACGTCGTCGGCGGCGGCATCTTCTTCATTCCCGTGAT
>DATEGZ010000228.1:0-35074 GCA_035279905.1 Vicinamibacterales bacterium | reverse complement strand
TTCCGCAGACGGCGATCGGCTGGTGTCCAGGATCCACATGCCCAGTTCGCCCCACGTGACGAGCACGCTCGCGCCGCTGCGTTCGTGGATGAGCTGCGCCGCCCGCCGCACCTCGTCGGGCGTGCGAATCCGCATCTGCGTCATCTGCTCGGCTTCGTGATGGTTGGGTGTGAGCAGCGTCGCGCCGCGGTAGCGATCCGCCTGCGGAATCTTCGGATCGACGAGCAGCGGGATCCCCGCGGTCTTCGCCGCCGACCCGGCGGCGTCGATGACGGCCCGGCCCACCACGCCCTTGCGGTAGTCCGAGAGGACGAGCGCTTCGGCGGTGCGACCAGCTTTCGTCACTTCTTTGACGAGCCCGTCGAGCGCCGCGCCGGACGCTTCGGCGTCCTCTTCGTAGTCGACGCGCGCGACCTGCTGGTTGCGCGCCGTCACCACGCGCAGCTTGCGCGTCGTGGGGCGCGTAGCGTCGCGGACCAGACCGGACGTATCAATGCCCGCGACGTCCAGTTCGTGCGCGAGCAGTCCGCCGGCCTCATCGGCGCCGACGAGCCCGATGAGCGTCACGCGGCCGCCGAGCGAGGCCACGTTGCGCGCGACGTTGGCCGCGCCGCCCAGCCGGTACTCGTCGCGCGTGTAGCGGACCACCGGCACGGGCGCCTCCGGCGAGATGCGATCGACGTTGCCGAACAGAAAATGGTCCAGCATCACGTCGCCGATGACGACGACGCGTCGGCCGGCGAGGCGCGAGGCGAGCGGAACCAGTGAGCTCATGCGTGCGTCCGAAGGGCCGGGACCGGCGCCGGATCGGGAGAGGGCGCGCGGCTCCCGGCTGCCGGTGGGGCGGCCGCGGCGAACGGCAGCGTGATCACGCCGAGGAACAGAATCAGAAACTCCGAGTCGCCGAAGTTGTGCTCGAACATGCCCGCCGTCAGCATCGCAACGATCGCGGCGACGCCGCCCGCGGCGAGCGCGCGCACCCGGCCGCGCCGGAATTGGCCGACCAGCCCCACGACCGCCGTGACGACGAACACGAGCCACAACGCCAGCGCCGGCAAACCGCGCTCGGCGGCGAGCTGCACCGGCACGTTGTGCAGATGCGCGCGCGTATCGTTCGGCTTGTCCTCGGGGTCGACGGCATCCGGCGTCTTGTACTTCTCGATGTACGCCTTCGGCACCATGTTCGGGCCGACGCCCGTCAACGGATGGTCGGCGATCATCGCCTTGCCGGACTTGAGCATCGCGATGCGATCGCGATTCGTCGCGTCGTTGCGATCGATCGCGGAAAATACGCGATTGCGGATCCCGGCTGGGCCGGCCAGCACGACGATCGCCGCCAGCACGGGCACGACGATCAGCAGTTTCCAGGCGCGACGGAGCACCAAAAGGACCGCGATCGCGAGCGCCACGCCGACATACGCGTTGCGCGATTGCGTCACGTACAACGCCACCAGCAACGCGGGCACCGCGACGGCCGGCCACACCCAGTCACGCTCGCGAAACATCAGCAGCGCCGCGGCGACACAGATCACGAGCATCAGCACGCCGGAGTACGTCATGTAGTGGCCGAGGAGGCCGTGCGGGCGCTGATGCAGGTTGTCGTAGCCGAGCGCGGCGTACTGGACGATGCCAACGACCGCGCCGGCCGCGCCGAGCGCGATGATCACGTTCGCGGTCGTCGTCGCCCGCGGTCCGCGCGCGAGCGTCATCGTCATCGGCACGATCAGATAAAGGAGCAGCTGCCGATCGCGCTTGAAGCTCTCGAAGGGATCCATCGAGAACGCCGAGCTCACGAGCGTCCAGGCTGCCAGCCCGACGAGCGGCCAGAAGAACGCGGGGACCGACAGCCGCCGCCGCTCGCCGATCACGACAATCAGCCACAGGATGCCGGCGACGTCGAGCAGGATCTCCGCGCCCGCAATGGAATTCTGAATCAGCCCGAGGCAGCCGGCCAGCGCCAGAAAGGCCGCACGCTCGACTTGTGGCATCGAGCGCGTCATCGCCCGGCTCCGAGGAGACGCTCAGCCGCGGCGTGCACGGTTGAGGCGGCGATGCCGGTGAGGCATCGAAAATCGCCGGGCGCGCACACGCGCTGCTCGCACGGCCGGCAGGGCAGCACGCCGACGTCAACGGATTCGGTCGGGATCGTGCGGGGACGCCACGGCGCCGAACGGGCCGCGAGCGTCGGGCCAAAAAGGCCGACGATGGGCACGTCGGACGTCGAGGCCACGTGCAACGGGCCGCTGTCGCCGCCGATGAACAAGGCCGCGCGGTCCATCAGAGCGCGCAGTTCCGCGAGCGACATGCCCTCTCCATCGACGATGCGTCCTCCTGCGCGGCCGGTGCGCGATCGCGCCGCCGTCAGTACCCGCGACGTCGCCACGCGATCGGACGGTCCGCCTGCGAGCACGACCCAGCGATCCGCACCCGCCGCGACCAGATCGCTCGCGAGCGCCGCAAACGACGTCTCGGGCCACCGGCGGAACGGATTGCCCGCGCTCACGTGAATCACGACGACTCGCGCGTCATCCGGCACGCCGCGTTCCGCGAGCCGCCGATCGACCGCCGCGCGCGCTGCCGGATCGGCCGGCATCTCCACGCGATCGATCGCCGGGTCCGCGGGCCGGGCAAACGCCGGATCGACCTGCGCGAGCAGGTCCCACTGGTTCTCGACCGAATGGCGCGCGCGCAGCTCCCGCGGCCGGTGGACGACATGCGTGTACATCCACGTCCGGCCCTGCACATCGTAGCCCACTCGCCGGGGCGCCCGGCTGGCCCAGGCGAGCCAGGCGCTGCGCGGCCCGCCGTGAAAATCGATAGCGACGTCGATGCGCAATGCGCGCAGCCGGCGCGCCAGCCGCACGTCGTCGGCGAGGCGCTTCCAGCCGCGAACGTGCGGGACGTTGATGACGCCGGAGAGATGCGGATTGGTGGCCACGACCGGGAAGGCGCCCGTTTCGACCACATACGTCAACTGAGCATCCGGATAGCGGCGGGCGAGGGCGCGAATCGCCGGCGTCGTGAACACCACGTCGCCGATCAGCCGCAGCCGGAGCAGAAGGATGCGCACAAGATCGCGGACCGGCCCTAATCCTCGATTTTCGCCTCGTCAATCAACATCACCGGGATGTCATCCTTGATGGGATACACGCGGTGACACTTCTCGCACTTGAGCGCGGTGCCGTCCTTCACGAGGCGGACCGGCGCCTTGCACTCCGGGCACACCAGGATTTCGAGCAGCGCGGGGTCGACGGCCATGAGGGGACTATAATCGATCCGTCTGCTCATGACGCCGGTCGTACTCGTCGTCGCGTTGAGTCTGTCTTTGCAAGCGGCGCCCGCCGGTCAGGCGGCCCCGGCCGCGTCCACGACGCCGGTCGGTCAGGCGTACTTCCTGTTCATGCAGGCCCGCGGCCTCGAGGCCGACGGCAAGGTGGACGAGGCGATCGCGGCCTATCAGCAGGCGCTCGCGCTCGTGCCGAAGGCCGCGGAGATCCACGCCGAGCTTTCCGGGCTCTACGCGCGGCAGAACAAGGCGACCGAGTCGCTGCGCGAAGGCCAGGCGGCGCTCGCGATCGATCCCGCCAACCGCGAAGCGCACCGCATTCTCGGACTGGTGCAGTCCGCGCTCGGGCATCAGACGCCGGATCGCACGCGGTCGCGCGCGATGCTGACCGACGCCATCTCGCATCTCGAGCACGTCGTGTCGCCCGATCGTCGCGATCCGCTGTCCGAGCTGACGCTGGGTCAGCTGTACGTCGAGACGGAAAACTACGCGAAGGGCATCACCACGCTGACGCTGTTTCTGCTCGATCAGCCCGGCTATCCCGAAGCGATGATGCTGCTCGCGCAGGCCTACGACGAGAGCGGGCGTCCCGCCGAGGCAATCGATCTCGTCGAACAAGTGATCGAGGATCAGCCGGCGCAGTTGCAGACGCGCGCGTGGCTGGGCGAGCTCTACGAGAAATCCGGGCGGTGGAAGGACGCGGCGGCGACGTGGGCGGATCTGGCCACGCGCAGCCCGCGCAACGCGCAGGCGTACCGGTTGCGGCAAGCGACCGCGCTCGTCAACGCCGGCGACATCGAGGGCGGACGCGCGCAGATCGTCGCTCTCACCAAGGCCCAGCCGCGCGACATCTCGCTGTGGTACCTGCTCTCGCAGGTCGAGCGCCGCACGGGCAATGCCCAGGGCGCCGAGGACGCGGCGAAGCAGATCGCGCAGATCGATCCGAACGACGGGCGCGGGCCGCTGGCCCTCGCCGAGTCGCAGGCCGCGCGCGGCGACTACGCGGGCGTCGTCGCCACGCTCCGGCCGCGCGTCACCGCCGCGACCGATGCCGACGTGACGTCGGGCACGTACGGACGGATGGTCGCCGACCTGGCGGGCGCGCTGCAGCAGACGGGCGATCGCACCGGCGCGGTCCAGGTGCTCGAGACCGCGCGCAAGCGCGTGCCCGGCGACGATGACCTGCAGTTCGAGCTCGCCTCGGCCTACGATCGCGTCGGCCAGCTCGATCAAGCGGAGTCGATCCTGCGCGGCGTGATCGGCAAGGATCCGGCCAACGCGCAGGCGCTCAACTATCTCGGCTACATGCTCGCCGACCACAGCCGCAAGCTGCCCGAGGCGCTCGATCTCATCCAGCGCGCACTCAAGATCGACATCGACAACCCGTCGTACCTCGACAGCCTCGGGTGGACGTACTTCCGGCTCGAGAAGCTCGAGGACGCGCAGCCGGCGCTCGAGCGCGCAGCCTCCGCGCTGCCGCGCGTGTCCGTGATTCAGGATCATCTCGGCCAGCTCTACTTCCAGATGAAGAAGTACCGCGAGGCCGCCACCGCGTTCGACAAGGCGTTGTCCGGCGATCGCGAGGACCTCGACGTCTCGGCCGTGACCAAGCGGCGCGATCGCGCGCGGGAGCTGGCGGGGAAGTAGTGGCGGGCGGGGCGCCGACGGTCCGGTGGCCTCGCTTCCTGCTTGGCGCGTCCCTCACGATCGCTGCTGCCTGCACGCCGAAAATCTTCGTGCCGCCGGTTGGACCCGGCGAGCCTTTTCCTGAAGCCGCGCAAGTCTGGACGGAAGCGACGCACGCGTGCCGCGGCGCGTCGACCTACGCCGCGGAGCTTCAGGTCCACGGCAAAGTCGCGCAGGAGCGGCTCAACGCGAAAATCATCGGCCTCGTCACCCGCGCGGATCAGATCTCGCTCTCCGTGCCCGTGATGTTCGGATCGCCGGCGTTCGTGCTCGGCGGATCGGCCGACAGCGCGACGCTGTTGCTGCCGCGCAGCGAGCGCGTGCTGACGGCGCGCGCCGACGAAATTCTCGAGGCGCTGACGGGACTGCGCCTCGGACCGCGCGCGCTGCTCTCCGTGCTCGACGGCTGCGTCGCGCAAGCCGAGACCGTCACGGCCAGTGCGCGCTACGGCCCGCTCGGGGCCATCACGACCGATGACGGCAGGATGTTCCTCGAGCAGCGCGATGGGCGCTGGCGGATCACGCGCGGCCTCACCGCCGGGCTCATCGTCGAGTACAGTGACATTCAGGGCGATTGGCCGCGAGCGCTGCGTATCACGACCGAGACTGGACACACGCCGGCCGTATCGCTGTCGATCACGATCGACCAGATCGACGTCAACCTGCCGCGCGAGGCGAAGGACTTCGTCGTGAAGGTCGCACCCAACACGGCGCCGATGACGCTGGACGAATTGCGAGCCGCCGGCCCGTTGCGCGAGAAGAAATGAGCTGCGATGCACCAAACGAGCGAGCGCCAGCGAGCGAGTCGGCGGAGCGGAGCGGGGCGTCGGGGCCCCGCGAGCGACGCCGTCGGGGGGACCGCGGGGGCGTAGCCCCCCGGAACAGAGATGTCGAGAGTTCTGGTGCTCCGGCCGCCGGCCAAGATCAACCTCACGCTCCGCGTCGGCCCGGCGCGCGGTGACGGCTTTCACGACGTTCGCACGCTGCTGCAGGCGGTCGCGCTCTCGGACACGCTGACGGTCACGGCGCGGCGCGGCCCGTTCGCGCTCGCGGCGGGCGGCCCCGGCGTGCCGACCGACGACACCAATCTCGTCTCGCGTGCCGCGACCGCGCTGTGGCGCGCACTCGGCCGCGAGGGCGAACCGCGCGACGCGCACGTCAAGCTCGTCAAGCAGATTCCGATGGCCGCCGGACTGGGCGGCGGCAGCGCCGACGCCGCGGCCGCGCTCATCGCGCTCAACGTCGTCTGGGACGGACACCGATCGCGGCGCGACCTCGCGCGGATCGGCGGCACGCTCGGCGCGGACGTGCCGTTCTTCCTGCAAGGCGGCACGGCGCTCGGCGCCGGCCGCGGCGACGAGATCTATCCGGTCGACGACGCCGCGCGCATGGGCGTCGTGATCATCAAGCCGTCGTTCGGCGTGGCGACCGCCGACGCGTATCGCTGGCTGGACGAGGACCGCGCCGCGGGCGTGGACGCGCCCGCGGCCTCGCGCGACGTCGAGGTCGGCTGGGCCAGCGGCCCGATCGCGCTCGTCAACGACCTGCAGGGGCCGGTGGCGCGGCGCCACGCGCCCGTGGCCGAGATCGTCGACGCGCTCACGAAGGCCGGAGCCCTCGGGGCCGCTATGACGGGCAGCGGATCCGCGGTTTTCGGGCTGTTTCCCGAGGCCCAGGCCCCCCGCGCGGCCCGGCGCCTGAAGCGCGCGGACTGGCTCGTCCAGGTCACGCGCACGCTGTCCCGCCGCGAATCGGCCCGCCGTTTGGGCCTGTGATAAACTTTCGAGTTTGCGGACGGGCCCGATCGCCCTGCCGTGCAGGTCGGGAGCGCGCCGCGCACTCCTAGTCAAACTGGGGCGTGGCCAAGCGGTAAGGCGCGGGACTTTGGATCCCGTATTCGAAGGTTCGAATCCTTCCGCCCCAACCACCACCATTGGGCCATTGGGCCATTGGGCCATTGGGTCATTGGGCTATTGGGTCATTGCGTGGCGGGTGAGCTCGACGATCGACGTTTCGGGTGATGTGTGACTGTGGCGAGAATGGTTTCCAATAACTCAATGGCTCAATAGCTCAATAGCCCAATAGCCCAATAGTCCAATGAGCCACGGTCAGCTGAAGATTTTTTCCGGGTCCGCGCATCCGGACTTGGCGCGGGAAATCGCCGAGCATTTGTCGCTGCCTCTCGGGGCGGCGCGGCTGCATCGCTTTCCGGACACGGAAGTCTCGTTTCAGATCGACGAGAACATCCGTGGCACCGATGTGTTCGTCGTGCAGCCGACGTCGGCGCCGGTCGATCAGCACCTGATCGAGCTCTGCGTGATGATCGACGCGTTTCGTCGATCGTCGGCGTCGCGGATTACCGCGGTGCTCCCGTACTACGGCTACGCGCGCCAGGACCGGAAGGACAAACCGCGCGTGCCGATCTCGGCCAAGCTCGTGGCCAATCTGCTGAGCGCGGCCGGGACGAACCGTGTGCTGACGATGGATCTGCACAAGGCGCAGATTCAGGGGTTCTTTGACATTCCGGTCGACCACTTGTTTGCGGCGCCGGTGATCATCGACTGGCTGGCGCGGCAGAACTTCGGGCCCGTCACGATCGTCTCGCCCGACGCGGGCGGCGCGGAACGCGCGCGCGCCTACGCGAAGCGGCTGGACGCCGAGCTGGCGATCATCGACAAGCGCCGCAGCGAGGACGGATCGGCCGAAGTCATGAACGTCATCGGCGACGTGAAAGGCCGCGTCTGCGTGATCGCCGATGACATCATCGACACGGCCGGGACGATTCAGAAGGCCGCGCAGGCGCTCAAGGACAACGGCGCGACGCGCGTGCTGGCGAGCGCCGTGCACGGCGTGCTGTCCGGGCCGGCGATCAAGCGCATCGAGACCGCGCCGATCGACAAGCTGGTCGTGACCAACACGATCCCGACCAACGGCGCCAAGGCGGCCTCGGAAAAGATCGTGGTGCTCTCGGTCGCGCGCCTGCTCGCGCAGGCGATCCGGAGCATCCACGAAGAGACCTCCGTTTCGAAGTTGTTTGTCTGAAGAGGGAAACGTCATGGAAGCAGTGCTTGAAGCCGTAAAGAGAGAGCAGTTCGGCCGCAACAACGCGGGCCGGCTGCGCCAACAGGGGAAGATCCCCGTCGTGCTCTACGGCGGCGACGCCGGCAAGACCGAGTCGCTGTCGGTCGATCCGAAGGCGCTGTCGAAGATCCTGCACTCGGCCTCCGGCGTGAACACGCTGATTTCGCTGAAGTTCGACGGCGCGGCCGACCTGCGCGTGCTGGTGAAGGAGTACCAGCTCGATCCGGTCAGCCACAAGCTGCTGCACGTCGACTTCTATCGCGTCGCGATGGACAAGGTGCTGCGCGTGACCGTGTCGATCCACCTGACCGGCGAGTCGAAGGGCGTCAAGGACGAGGGCGGCATCGTCGACTTCGTGAATCGCGATCTCGAGGTCGAGTGTCTGCCCGCCGACATCCCCGAGCACATCACCGTGGACATCAGCAACCTGATGCTGCACGACGGCGTGCGCGTGCGCGATCTCGCGGCGAGCGACAAGTGGAAGGCCGTGAGCGACGCCGACATGCTCATCGTCCACGTCGTGCCGCCGAAGGTCGAGGCGGAACCGGCGCCGGCCGATGCAGCGGCGGCGGCCGTCGCGGCGCCTGCGGCACCGGCTGAGCCCGAAGTCATCAAGAAGGGCAAGGTCGAGAAGCCGGAGGAGGAAGAGAAGTAATTCGGCTGTCAACTTAGAACTTCGAACTTAGAACTTCGAAGTTCGGAACGCGAGCTGAGTCGAGGAGTCGTGCGCCGTGAAGCTCGTGGCGGGCTTGGGAAATCCGGGTGGGCAATATCGCAGCACTCGGCATAACGTAGGCTTCGAAGTGGTCGACGCCGTGTTGAAGCGGCATCGGCTGTGGTGGAACGAAGCTAAGATGCCCGGGCCTTTCATGGAGCTGCGGTGGCGGCGAGCTGATGGCGACGTCCTCTTCGTCAGGCCACTCACGTTCATGAATCTAAGTGGTGACGCTGTTTCGGACAGGATGCGGTTCTATAAGATCGACCTCCTGGACGTGCTGATCGTCGCTGACGACGTCAACCTGCCGCTGGGGCGGTTGCGCGCGCGGGCGAGCGGATCGGAAGGCGGGCATAACGGGTTACGATCGATCGCCGAGTCGTTGGGCACGATCGACTACGCGCGGCTCCGGATTGGAGTGGGCCGCGGGGACTTGCGGCGCGACCTGGCTGACCACGTGTTGGCCCGGTTCGAGCCGGACGAACAGACCGGGGTGGAAGACGCGATTGCCCGGGCTGCCGACGCCGTCGAGGTGTGGATCTCGGACGGGTTGGCGCGTGTGATGAACACGTTCAATCGCGCGGAAGACAACGCATAACCGTTGCTCCTTGCCGCCTTCATGAAGAAGGCGGCCTGATGTCCATAAGGAGGCACATGAGCACCGCACGTCAGTACGAGCTCGTCTACATCACGCCCCCGGAAATCACCGAGGACGCCCTCGCCGAACTGCACCAGCAGGTGGCGACCGTCGTCGAGCGATTCGGCGGCAACATCGAGAAAACCGAGAACTGGGGCCGGCGCAAGCTGGCTTACGAGATCAACCACCAGCGCGAGGGCGTGTACGTCCTCGAAGTGATCAACGGGCCCGGCGCCATGCTCGCCGAGCTCGACCGCCGGCTGCGCGTCGTCGATCAGGTCGTGCGGCACATGCTCGTGCGCGTGGACGAGGATCTGGCGATCGCCGAGCGCGCCAAGACGCATCGCAAGACGCGGATGGCCGCGCGGCGCGTGAAGCGCGGGTTGCCGCCCGAGCCGACCGAGAGCGAATTGAGCCGTCGTCAGCAGGAAGACGATGACTCGGATACGGGCGACATGTTCCGCGGGGAGCGCGGTGATCGTGGCGACCGTGGGGATCGCGGAGACCGCGGCGACCGCGGAGATCGAGGTGAGCGATGAGCGAATTTGATCGTGGAGGTCGCGGCGGCCGCGGGGGCGGCGCCGACAAGGACAAGGCCGGGGAGAAGGGCGGACGCCGCACGTTCTTCCGCCGCAAACGCGTGTGCAAGTTCTGCGCGGAGAAGATCGACTACATCAGCTACAAGGACGTCAAGCTGCTGGCGCCGTTCATTCCGGAGCGCGGCAAGATTCAGCCGCGCCGAATCTCCGGCGTGTGCGCGACGCACCAGCGGACGCTCCAGACGGCGATCAAGCGCGCCCGTCAGATCGCGCTCGTGCCGTACGTCACGGATTGAGGCCTCGCCATGTCCATCGAAGTGATTCTCAAGGAGCACGTCGAGAACCTCGGCCGCCGCGGCGAGATCGTCAAGGTCGCCGACGGCTACGCGCGCAACTTCCTCCTGCCCCGCAAGCTCGCGCTCGCGGTGACCCAGGAAAACAAGCGCCAGATCGAGCGCGAGCGCGCCAAGGCCGAGGCCCGCGAGGCCGTCGAGCTCAAGGACGCGCAGGCGCTGGCCGCCAGGCTGCAGGCGGCCGACGTCTCGATCGCCCGCCGCGTCGGCGAGCAGGACGCGCTGTACGGATCGGTCACGTCGGCCGACGTCGCCGACGCGCTGGCCGCGCTCGGCTTCACGGTCGATCGGCGTAAGATTCAGCTGCCCGATCCGCTGAAGTCGCTGGGCGAGCACCCGGTGCCGATCAAACTGCACCGCGAGGTGACCGTGCCCGTGACGGTCAAGGTGGTCGCCGCGACGTAGCCCGGGCGAGGACACATGGATCGCACCCTGCCTCACAATCTCGAAGCCGAGAAGTGTGTGCTCGGTGCGATCCTCATCAACAATCACGCCTTCAACCAGGCCGCCGAGGTCCTCGACGCGCAGGACTTCTTCCGCGACGCGCACCGCCGGATCTTCGACAAGATGGTCGCGCTCACCGACCGGCGCGAGCCGGTCGATCTCGTCACGCTCAAGGACGAGCTCACGCGCGGCAACGAGCTCGACGACGTCGGCGGGCCGGCCTACATCGCCTCGCTCACCGACGGCGTGCCGCGATCGGCCAACGTCGAGTACTACGCGAAGATCGTCAAGGAAAAATCCACGCTGCGCCGGCTGATTCAATCGGCCAACGAGGTGCTCGGCCGCGCGTACGAGGCCGAGCAGGACGCCGACGTCCTGCTCGACGAAGCGGAGCGGTCGATCTTTCAAATCGCCGAGCACCGGATGCGGGCCGGGTTCGTCAGCGTCGGCGAGCTGGCGGCCGGCGGCTACCAGCTGATCGAGCAGCTGCAGCAGCACAAGGGCCTCGTCACGGGCGTGCCGAGCGGGTTCGCCGATCTCGACGCGCTCACCTCGGGCTTCCAGAAGTCGGACCTCGTCATCGTCGCCGCGCGGCCGTCGATGGGGAAGACGAGCTTCGTGCTCAACATCGCGCTCCACTGCGGCGTCGAGGCGAACAAGACCGTCGGCATCTTCAGCCTCGAAATGGCGAAGGAGCAGCTCTTCCTCCGCATGATCACGTCGGAGGCGCGCGTTGACGCGCACCGCTTCCGCGGCGGCTACCTCGGCGAGCAGGATTACGCGCGGCTGGTCGACGCGTTCGGGCGCCTGCACGACGCGAAGGTCTTCATCGACGACACGCCCTCGCTCGGCATCCTCGAAATGCGCGCGAAGGCGCGCCGGCTCAAGCTCGAGCACGGCCTCGACATGCTCGTCGTCGACTACCTCCAGCTGATGCAGGGGCGCGGGCGCTTCGAGAACCGCCAGCAGGAGCTCGCGTCGATCTCGCGCGCGCTCAAGATCCTCGCGAAGGAGCTGGAAGTTCCAATTCTCGCGCTGAGCCAGCTCAGCCGCGCGCCCGAAGCGCGCGGCGATCACCGCCCGCAGCTCTCCGACCTGCGTGAATCCGGCGCGCTCGAGCAGGACGCCGACGTCGTGCTGTTCATCTTCCGCGAGGAGATGTACTCGAACGACGGCGAGCCCAAGCCGGAGATGGAAGGCATCGCCGAGATCATCATCGGCAAGCAGCGCAACGGGCCGACCGGCACCGTGCGCCTCGCCTTCCTCAAGCAGTTCACGCGCTTCGAAAACCTCGCGCGCGGCTCGGGCTTCGACAACGAGGCGTCGGATCTGTGATCCGGCCGACGGTCGCTACCGTCAGCCTCGACGCGATTCAGTCGAACCTCCGCGCGATTCGCGACTTGTTCGGGCGCGAGACACGAACCGCTGAACCTCAGGGAACCCCCAGGAACCCCCAGGAACCCCCGGGAACCCCAAGAATTATCGCGGTGGTGAAAGCGAACGCCTACGGCCACGGCGCCGCGCGCGTCGGTCCGGCGCTCGAGGCCGCCGGCGCGTCGATGCTCGCGTGCGCCGACATCGAGGAAGGCGTGCTCCTGCGCGAGGCCGGCGTCACGATCCCCGTCCTCGTCTTCGGTGCGCTCAGCGTCAGCGACCTCGGCGGGATCTTCGAGCACCGGCTGACGCCGACCGTGTCGACCCCCGCCGCGGCGCGCGCGCTCGAAGCCGCTGCCGCCCACGCCGGCGTGCGGCTCGGCTGCCACCTCAAGATCGACACCGGCATGAACCGGCTCGGCTTCCGCCACGACAACCTGCGGCGCACGATGCCGGAGGTGCTCGCCAGCCGGCACCTGTCGATCGAGGCCGTCTACACGCATTTCGCGACGGCCGACGATGCGGAGTCGCCGTTTCTCGACGAACAGCGGGGCCGCTTCGACCGCGCCGTCGCGGCGCTCGGCGCCATGGGTCTCGCGGGCGTGCGCCGGCACGCCGCGAACTCGGCCGCGCTGCTGCGCGACGCCCGCACCTGGTACGACTGGGTCCGGCCCGGCCTCCTGCTCTACGGCATCGTCCCGCCGCCGCTCGCGGCGGCCGATCTTTCGCTCGGACCAGCCCTGTCACTCACGAGTCGTATCGTGGCGGTGAAGGGCGTGCGCGCCGGCGAGGGCATCGGCTACGGCCTGCGCTGGCTGGCCGATCAACCCCGGACGATCGCGATCGTCCCGGCCGGCTATGCCGACGGCCTCGACACGCGGCTCTCGGGCCGAGGCGTCGTGCTCGTCCGCGGCCGTCGCCTGCCGATCGTGGGCGCCGTGTCGATGGACATGATCGCGATCGACGCGACCGGGCTCGACGTCTCGCCGGGCGACGACGTGGTGCTCATCGGGCGGCAGGGCGGGGAGGAGATCACCGCGAGGGAAGTGGCGGCGACGATCGGGACAATTCCGTGGGAAATACTGTGTCGTCTAGGGGCAAGGATCGAGAGGAATTACGGATCAACTTAGAACTTAGAACTTAAAACTTAAAACTGCAGACAGACCCAGACGAGTACGAGTAAGCGCTACCCGCTGTTGGTGGCGATCGGGAACTAGGTGCCCTCAGACCCTTTGCGGGCTCGGAGGCGTTTGACCGAGGTTGTGAGGATGGCCACGAGCTCATTGGCCTCGGAGAGCTCCGCTGACACCAGCTCCGCCGGCACCAGAGCGGTCGCGATGAACAGCCTGAGCCAATATCTCGTTTCGCGCGCTTCACGGAGCGCGATCGCGAACTTCTCGGTGAGATCCTTGCGGCTGGATGCGGCTCTCGCCTCTTCGAGATTGGCACCAATCGATGTGCCAGACTTCAACACTTGCCGCGCCATTGAAGTCGGCACGCGCGGTTCAAGAGCGCGATAGAGTCTGACGATGTCGCAGGCGAACGCGAAGGATCGCTCCGCGTAGTCATTCACGGGTTCTTCTGGCACGGTACTCGCACTACTAAGCAATCGAAGTGCCAGACAGGCTCGACGTTTCAGCTCGTCGGCTGCAGGTCTTGAGTTCTAAGTTCTAAGTTTGAAGTTCTAAGTTAGCTATGAAATCCAAAGCCATCTTTTCCTGCCAGCAATGCGGTTCCCAGTCCCCCAAGTGGCTGGGTCGCTGCCCCGACTGCGGCGCGTGGAATTCCTTCGTCGAGGAAATCGCGGCGCCTGTGGAGTCGCGCGGCGCCGCGCCGGCGCTCGGCGGCGGGAAGGCGCACCTCTATAAGGATGTCGACACGGTCGTCGCCGAGCGGGTCAGCTCCGGCGTGAGCGAGTTCGACCGCGTGCTGGGCGGCGGCATCGTGCCGGGGTCGCTCGTCCTGCTGGGCGGTGAGCCGGGCATCGGCAAGTCCACGCTGCTGCTTCAGGCCGCGGCGCACTTCGCGTCGAACGTCGGGCCGGTCTTGTATTGCTCCGCCGAGGAGTCCGAGCACCAGGTGAAGCTGCGCGGCGAGCGGCTCGGCGTCGGACAGGTTCCGCTGTATCTGCTCGCGGAAACGTGCGTCGAGCGGCTGATGGAGGAGGTCGCGCGCTTGAAGCCGGCCCTCCTCATCGTCGACTCGATTCAGACCGTGTTCTCGCTGAAGCTGCCGTCGGCGCCCGGCAGCGTCGGGCAGGTGCGGCAGGCGGCGACCGACCTGCTGTTTGGGGCGAAGGGCCGCAATCTGCCGACGATTGTCGTCGGACACGTGACGAAAGACGGCAGCCTCGCCGGCCCGAAGGTCCTCGAGCACGTCGTCGACACCGTCCTGTACTTCGAGGGCGGGCAGCAGCACTCGCACCGGGTCGTGCGCGCGGTCAAGAACCGGTTCGGCGCGGCGAATGAACTGGGCGTCTTCGAGATGACCGGGGCCGGGCTGCGGCCGGTCGCCAACCCGTCGGCGCTGTTTCTGGCCGAGCGGCCGAAGAACGTGTCGGGCTCGTCGGTGCTGTGCACGGTCGAAGGGTCGCGTCCGATCCTGGTGGAAGTGCAGGCACTGGTCGGCTCGTCGACGTTCGGCAACGCGCGGCGCACCGCGAGCGGGCTCGACCACAACCGGCTGGCGCTGCTGCTCGCGGTGATGGACAAGCGCGCCGGCCTCGACCTCGCGAGCGACGATGTGTATGTGAACGTCGCGGGCGGGATGACGATCGCGGAGCCGGCGGCCGATCTCGCGATCGTCGCGGCAGTCGCCTCGAGCCTGCGCAACCGCGCGATTCCGTCGGACGTTGTCGTGTTCGGCGAGGTCGGCCTGGCCGGCGAGGTGCGCGCCGCGACGCAGGCGCCGCTCCGCGTGCGCGAGGCGGCGCAGCTCGGGTTCACACGCTGCGTCGTCCCTGACGGCAATGTCGCGCCCGGGGATGTCCCGTCCGGGGTCGCGGTCGTGGGCGTGCGCACGGTGGGCGAGGCCCTCGACGCGCTGATGTAGCCCAACAGGCCGTCGGCCCGATAGAATATTCCCCATGCACGCCTACGTGCTCCTCCGGGTGTTGTTCGTCGGGGCGTTTGTCTACATCGCCACGCTGATTCGGCCGATCGACGGCCATATTGCGTTTAATATCGCGCTCGGACTCTCCCTCGGCTCGCTCATCGTCCTCCTCGAGGCCAAGATGCGCGACGCCGCGGTGACGAGCGTCCTGGGTGGCCTCATCGGCGCCGGAATCGGCCTGGCGATCGCCAACTCGGTGCACACGGCGATGTCGTGGGCCGACACGACGAACACGAAAGTCCGCTTCATCCACATGTTGATCATGGTCGTCCTGCCGTACCTCGGCGTCGTCCTCGGGGCGCGCAAAGGGGAGTGGCTGGAGCCGGCCAAGTTCGCGTCGCTCTTCAAGGACACCCGGCCGCTGAAGCGCTACAAGATTCTCGACACGAGCGTCATCATCGACGGCCGCGTGGCCGACATCGTCGAGACCGGTTTTCTCGACGGGGCGCTGGTGATCCCGCAGTTCGTGTTGAAGGAACTGCAGTTCGTCGCCGACTCCTCCGATCCGCTCAAGCGGAACCGCGGCCGCCGCGGCCTCGACATCCTGCATCGCATCCAGAAGATGGCGGGCGTCGAGGTCATCATCTCCGACGTCGATTTCCCGGCGGTCAAGGAAGTCGACCTGAAGCTCATCGAGCTGGCGCGGTCGCTCACGGGCCGCATCGTGACGAACGATTTCAATCTCAACAAGGTCGCGCAGTTGCGCGGCGTGGAAGTGCTCAACATCAACGAGCTCGCCAACTCGCTCAAGCCCGTCGTCCTTCCGGGCGAGCAGATGAACGTCTTCATCACCAAGGAAGGCAAGGAATACAACCAGGGCGTCGCGTATCTCGACGACGGCACCATGGTGGTGGTGGACAACGCGCGCAGCAAGATCGGCCGCAACCTCGACATCATCGTGACGAGCGTCCTGCAGACGACCGCCGGCCGCATGATTTTCGGCCGCCACGCTGAAGCGGCGGCTGGCTCCGAACGGGAGGAACCCGGACGCCGCCCGCGTTCGGCCGCGCAAGCGTGACGCTGCCACCGGCTCATTGGTGGCGCACCGTCTTCTTTCTCATCCCGGTCATCGCGATCTACACGATCGCGTTGGGGCTGACCTCGCTCGTGTCACTGCTGTTCGATCGCTCGGGACACGCCGCGCACCGGTGCGCGCAGTGGTGGGGCCGCGCGATTCTTCGCACGACGGGGGTGACCGTCGAGCAGCAGGGCGCGGCGCTCCCCGCGGTCAACGCGAGCTGCATCTTCGTCGCCAACCACTCGAGCTTTTATGACATCCCGGTGATCTTCGCGACGCTGCCGCATCAGCTGCGCCTGATGGCGAAGGCGGCGCTCGGCTATGTGCCGTTCATCGGCTGGCACCTGCGCTGGTCGGGGCACCTGCTGGTCGATCGCAAGAACCCGGGCGCGTCGATTTTCAAGCGCATGCAGCGGCTGACGACGCAGGGCGCCTCGTTGCTGGTGTTTCCCGAAGGGTCGCGCACGCGCGACGGGCGCGTGAAGAAGTTCAAGGGCGGCGTGTTTCTGCTCGCGATCGAGACCGGCTGGCCCGTCGTGCCGCTGAGCATTGTCGGCAATCGGAACGTGATGCCTGCAGGGCGCTTGATGACGTGCCCGGCGACCGTGCAGCTGATCGTGCATGATCCGATCCCGACCGCCGGGCTGACGCGCGACGACGCGCGCGGTCTCGCCGAGCGCGTGCGGAGCGTCGTCGCCTCCGCGCCGGGCCTGGGCCTGGGAGCCTGAGATGGATCTGATCGTCGCCCCCGACGTCGCCGCGATCGTCCGGCCGGTCTGGGCCGTCGCCGAGCCGGTGCGCGTCGTCGAACGCGATCCAAAGCAGGACGAGCCGCTGCGCGCCAGCGCGGCGGCCATGCGATCGCGACCCGAGTCCGCCGAGATCACCGCCGCGGTGCGCACGATGTACAAGCAGGTCGGCCTCGATCCGACGAAGACGCGGCCGTCGTCCGAGGCGCTGCTGCGGCGCGTGCGGAAGGGCGACGAGCTGCCGCGGATCAACAGCCTCGTCGACGTGATCAACTGGTGCTCGCTCGAATCGCAGCTGCCGTTCGGTCTGTACGATCTCGACCACGTGCGCGGAACCGTCACACTTCGGCTCGGCCGCGCGGGCGAGGAATACCCCGGCATTCGCAAGGACGTCGTCCACGTCGCGGATCGCCTCGTGCTCGCCGACGACGGCGGGCCGTTCGGCAATCCGACGTCTGATTCCGCGCGCACGATGGTCACGCCCGCGACCACGCGCGCGCTGGTCGTGATTTTTGCGCCAGGCAGCGTGCAAGCGGCGGTGGCGACACGCGCGCTTCAGCTGACGACCGAGCGGATCGGGCAGTACTGTTTGTAGCGCTCGTCTCACAGGTGCGACCGGTACGTCGGGTGCCTGGAACGCGCTTTCGCTGGCCAGCTTCTTTGATTTGAAACCAAGAAGGTTGATGCGCGTGCAGGTTCCTCGTACCTGACGTACCAGTCGTACGGATAGAATCGTCTGAATGTCCGCGGGTGTGATCATCGTCGCCGCTGGCCGCAGCACGCGCATGGGCGCCGACGTGCCCAAGCCGCTCTTGGATCTCGGCGGGCGCACGATGCTGCAGCGCAGCGTCGAGGCGTTCGACGTGCATCCCGGCGTGGACGAGCTCGTCGTCGTCCTGCCGGAGGCGCTCGTCAGCGCCGGACCGTCGCTCGTCGGGCCGACCGCGCGGCCGTGCCGCTTCGTCGCGGGCGGCGAGCGCCGGCAGGACTCCGTGCGGCTGGGATACGCCGCCCTCTCGGCGCGCGTCGATCCGATTCTCGTGCACGACGCCGCGCGGCCCTTCGCCGACATCGGGTTGATCGACCGCGTGATCGCCGCGGCGGCCGAGGGCGGCGCCGCAGTACCGGCCGTGCGGGCGCGTGACACCGTGAAGCGCGTGGATCTCGATCGCCAGGTCGTCGCCGAGACGCTGCCGCGCGACGAGATCTGGCTCGCGCAGACGCCGCAGGGATTCCGGCGCAGCGTCTTTGAAGACGCGCTCGCCGCTGCCGCGCGCGGCGTCGACGCGACCGACGACGCGATGCTGGCCGAACGCGCGGGACACGCGGTGCGCGTCGTCGAAGGCGACGAGCGCAACTTGAAGATCACCACGCCGGACGATCTCGCGAGCATCCGCGCCGCGGTGTCCGGGCACCCGCGCGTCGGTACAGGCTATGACCTGCACCGGCTGGTCGAGGGACGCCCGCTCGTCCTGGCCGGGGTGACGCTGCCGTTCGAGCGCGGCCCGCTCGGCCACTCCGACGGCGACGTTTTGTGTCATGCCCTCGCTGATGCGCTGTTTGGCGCGGCGGGCGCCGGGGACATCGGCCAGCACTTTCCGAACACCGATCCGCAGTGGAAGGGCGCGCCGGGAGTCGACTTGCTCGGCCGCGCCGTCGAGATCGTTCGCGGCCACGGTTGGCGGGTCGCGAGCGTCGATGCGACGATTGTGCTCGAGCGGCCGAAGCTCGTGCCGCATCTCGCGGGCATTCGAGAGCGATTGGCGGGCGTGCTCGGCGTGACTGTGGACTGCGTGAGCGTCAAGGCCAAGACGAACGAAGGGGTCGATGCCGTCGGACGCGGCGAGGCGATCGCGGCGCACGCCGTGGCCGTGCTCGCGCCGGGAGCCGAGCGATGACGCCCGTCCGCGTGCGCTTCGCTCCAAGTCCGACCGGACACCTGCACGTTGGCAACGCGCGGACGGCGTTGTTCAACTGGCTGCTCGCGCGAGGCCGCGGCGGCACCTACGTGCTGCGCGTCGAGGACACGGACACGGAGCGCTCGACGAGCGAAGCGGAGCAGTCGATCCTGGAGGACCTGCGCTGGCTCGGCCTGACGTGGGACGAAGGCCCGGACATCGGCGGGCCGTTCAGGCCGTACCGGCAGTCCGAACGGCTCGAGCTGTACCGATCGGTTGCCGCGGACTTTCTCAAGCGGCGTGTCGCGTACTACTGCTTCTGCTCGCCGCAGGAGCTCGAGGCGGAGCGCGCCGCGGCGCTGGCCGCAGGACTGCCGCCGAAGTACAGCGGCAAGTGCCGCGCGCTCGATCCCGCGGCGTCCGCCGAGCGCGTGAACGCCGGCACGCCGGCGGCCATCCGGTTCGCCGTGCCGCCGCATCGCGACGTGACGTTCTGCGACGAGGTGCGCGGCGACGTCACGTTCAGCACCGACGTCATCGGCGATCCCGTCATCGTCCGATCCGACGGCCATCCCGCGTACAACTTCGCCGTCGTCATCGACGACGCGCGCATGGCGATCACGCACGTGGTGCGCGGCGAGGATCACATCTCGAACACGCCGCGGCAGGTCTTGATTTACGAGGCGCTCGGCGCGACGCCGCCGGCCTTCGCGCATCTGTCGCTCGTCCTGGGCCCCGACCACGCGCCGTTGTCGAAGCGGCACGGCGCGACGAGCGTGGCTGAGTTCCGCGAGCGCGGGTTTCTGCCGGAAGCGCTCGTCAACTACCTGGCGTTGCTCGGCTGGTCGCCGGGCGAGGGCGAAGAGATCCTGTCGATTGATCTCATGGCGCGCCGGTTCGACCTCGCCAAGGTCACGCACAGCGCGGCCGTTTTCGACATGTCGAAGCTCGCCTGGATCAACCGCCACTACATGAAGGACGCGCCCCCTGCGAGGCTGGCGCGCGAGGCGCTGCCGTACTTCGCGCGGGCGGGCTACGTCACCCACGGGACGGACGGGTCGTTTGGCTACGTCGAGTCGCTGCTGCCGATGGCCGTGGGGTCGGTGGACCGCGTCGCGGAGATCCCCGAGCGGGTCGCGTTCATCTTCGAGTGGGACGCGGCGCGAGCCGCCGAGCTCGTCCGCAACGAGCCGGACGGGGCCCGCGCGGTAGCGGCGTTTGGCGACGCGATTGCGTCGGCGGGCGCGCTCGACCGCGAGTCGTTCCGCGCCGCGGCGCAACGGGCGCGCGAGCAGACCTCGCTCAAGGGTCGCGCGCTCTTTCACCCGATCCGCGTCGCGCTCACGGCCGCCGATTCGGGGCCCGAGCTCGACCTCGCCATTCCGGCGATCGATCGCGGCGCCGCGCTCGGTCCCGCGGCCGGCGTTGCGGTCGTGCGGTCGTGCGCGGATCGCGTGGCGACCGTCGTGCGCCAATTGCAGGGACAAGCGACCGCGTCATGACAAATCTTGGAACCCCCAGGAACCTCGTGGAACCTCCGGGAACCCCATGGCCTTGATCTACGGCGTCCACGCCGTTGCCGAAGCGCTGACCGCGCGGCGCATCTCACGCCTCGTTCACGTGCGGGGCGGCGGGCCACGCATCGACGAGATCGTCGCGCGCGCGGTCGAGCTCCGCATTCCCGTCGAGACCGTCGATCGCCGTGCGCTCGACAAGCTGACGCACGGCGGCGTGCATCAGGGCGTCGCCGGCGAGATGCAGCCGGTCGCCGCGTACACGCTCGCGGAGCTGGTCGAGGGCGCCGAGGGCCCCGCGTTGCTGGTCGTGCTCGACGGGATCGAGGATCCGCAGAACGTCGGCGCGATCCTGCGAAGCGCCGACGGGGCCGGCGCGCATGGGGTGATTCGGCAGGCGCGGCATGCCGCGCCGCTCGACGGCGCGACCGCCAAGGCCTCGGCCGGCGCCGTCCACCACGTGCGGATCGCGACGGTCGTCAATATCTCCCGCGCCCTGGATGAGTTGAAGGCGCTCAATATCTGGACGGTGGGACTGGATGCCTCCGCGACCGAGCGCTACGACGAAGCGGATTACACCCTGCCGACCGCCTTCGTGCTCGGTGCGGAGGGCACGGGGCTCCGGCGGCTGGTCCGTGAAACCTGCGACCGGCTCGTCGGCATCCCAATGGCTGGCCAGGTGTCCAGCCTGAACGTCTCGGTTTCCGCCGGAATCGCCCTGTTCGAAGCGGCCAGGCAGCGGCGGGCCTCCCCGTCGTCACCTCCGAGAAAAGCGGGAGTACGAGACGGCCAAAATGCGGTTTGACAGGTCCCAAGAGTGTTGCTCGATTGGCACGGAGCGTGCTACCATTCCCGTTTTGTCTGGCTGGCGTAGCTCAGTCCGGTAGAGCAGCTGATTTGTAATCAGCCGGTCGGGGGTTCAAATCCCTTCGCCAGCTCCAAGTTCCGGGCCTCGCCCCACAAACGCAACGTCAGGAACCGAACGTTAAATCAAGCGGATGGCGGATCGGTGGTTGCTCTCAATGCGGGTTGCGGGAGTCGGGTGGGTGCGCGCCAGACGAACAGGAGCTGAGCCAAGGGGCGGACGAGATTCGGCGAGGTAGCGAAGCGGTCAAACGCAACAGACTGTAAATCTGTCGCCCTAGCGGCTTCGAAGGTTCGAATCCTTCCCTCGCCACCATCCTTCGCTCGGTTCGCGAGCTTCGGATGGCAAGCCGGTTGAAGGTCGGAGCCGAGGCGCGACGGAAGGGAAGCGGGCTTGCCCGCCGAAGCGCCGAGAGGCGAAGCGGGCGAGGCGCGAAGGCGGGAGTAACTCAGTGGTAGAGTCACAGCCTTCCAAGCTGTTGGTCGCGGGTTCGATCCCCGTCTCCCGCTCCATCCTTCGCCCACCGCAGGTCGCGTGTGAACGCGAGCGAGCGCAGGTGGGCTTCGGATGGCAAGCCAATGGCTCGGCTGAACGAGTGATGGCCGACTTGTCGGCCGTAGCGCCAAAGGCGCGAAGGCCGATGTAGCTCAGTTGGCAGAGCGCGTCCTTGGTAAGGACGAGGTCACCGGTTCAATCCCGGTCATCGGCTCCAGGAGAATGCGGGGATAGGGCCCCGCGAGCAACACCGAGCAACTAAGGAAAGTCACACACGGAGACCTACAGCAATGGCGAAGGAGAAGTTCGATCGCTCGAAGCCGCACGTGAACGTGGGCACCATCGGCCACATCGACCACGGCAAGACGACGCTGACCGCGGCGCTCACGAAGGTGGCCGCCGACAAGGGTTGGGCCAAGTTCGTGCCCTATGACGAAGTGGCGAAAGCGTCCGAGTCGCAGGGCCGCCGCGACGAGACGAAGATTCTCACGATCGCGACGAGCCACGTCGAGTACGGCACGCCCAATCGGCACTACGCGCACGTCGACTGCCCGGGCCACGCCGATTACATCAAGAACATGATCACGGGCGCGGCGCAGATGGACGGCGCGATCCTCGTCGTGAGCGCGGTCGACGGCCCCATGCCGCAGACGCGCGAGCACGTGCTGCTGGCCAAGCAGGTCAACGTGCCCTTCATCGTGGTCGCGTTGAACAAGGTGGACGCGGTTGACGACCCCGAGTTGCTCGACCTGGTCGAGCTCGAGGTGCGCGACCTGCTCAAGAGCTACGGGTTCCCTGGCGACGATCTGCCGGTGGTCCGCATCTCGGCGCTCAAGGCGCTCCAGGGCGACGCCGACGGCGTCGCGGGCGTGTTGAAGCTGATGGAAGCGCTCGACACCTACATCCCGCTACCGCAGCGTGAGACCGACAAGCCGTTCCTGATGCCGATCGAAGACGTGTTCTCGATCTCGGGCCGCGGCACCGTCGTCACCGGCCGCGTGGACCGCGGCAAGGTCAAGGTCGGCGAGGAAGTCGAGATCGTCGGCTTCCGTCCGACGGAGAAGAAGGTCGTGACGGGCGTCGAGATGTTCCGCAAGCTGCTCGATGAGGGCGTGGCGGGCGACAACATCGGCGTGCTGCTCCGCGGCGTCGAGAAGGAAGACGTCGAGCGCGGCCAGGTGCTGGCCAAGACCGGCTCGATCACGCCGCACACGAAGTTCAAGGCCGAGGTGTACATCCTCTCGAAGGAAGAGGGTGGCCGCCACACGCCGTTCTTCAACGGCTATCGTCCGCAGTTCTACATCCGGACGACGGACGTGACGGGCTCGCTCCATCTGCCCGAGGGCGTCGAGATGGTGATGCCCGGCGACAACACGACGATTTCGGCTGAGCTCATGGTGCCCGTCGCGATCGAAAAGGGCAGCCGCTTCGCGATTCGTGAAGGCGGCCGTACGGTGGGCGCCGGCACGATCACCGAAATCACGCAGTAAGGAACCGAGATGCGCGAAATCATCACGTTGGCGTGCACCGACTGCAAGCGCCGGAACTACAGCACGACGAAGAACCGTCGCAAGAGCTCGGAGCGGCTGGAGATGAGCAAGTACTGCCGCTTCTGCCGCAAGCACACGGCGCACAAGGAGAGCAAATAAACTTAGAACTTGGAACTTAGAACTGAGAACTGAAGGTCGAAGGTTGAAGTTCTAAGTTTTGAGTTTGAAGTTCTAAGTTTTCGCGAAGCGAATGCAGGCCAGTAGCTCAACTGGCAGAGCATCGGTCTCCAAAACCGAGGGCTGGGGGTTCGAGTCCCTCCTGGCCTGCCAAATGACAGAGGGTGGAAGAGGGAGCCGCGGCGATCAATGTTGGACAACCTGAAAGAATCGCCCGAGCAAGTGGTCGGCTGGTTCGGCCGGTTCCGGCGCTTCCTGGTCGACGTGCGAAGCGAGCTGGGCCGTGTGACCTGGCCGACGCGGCGCGAAGTGTGGGCGACGACGCTCGTCGTGATCCTGGTGTCGTCGTTCATCGGCGTCTACCTGTTCGTGGTCGATCTCGGACTGTCGACGCTCGTGGACTGGATTTTCCGGCGGTTTGGAGCGGCCTAGGATGGCGACAGTGACCGACGACAAGACGAAGCACTGGTACATCATCCATACCTACTCGGGCTTCGAGAACAAGGTGCGCGAGTCGCTCGAGCAGCGCGTCCAGGCCTACGGGCTGCAGGACGAGATCGGCGAGATCCTCATTCCGACCGAGGACATCGTCGAGAAACGCGGCGGACGCGAGGTGAAGAGCTCGCGCCGGTTCTTCCCGGGCTACATCCTGGTCGAGATGCACATGTCCGACCACGCGTGGCACGTCGTGAAGAACACGCCGAAGGTCACCGGGTTCGTCGGCGCCGGCCCGAAGCCGTCGCCGCTCTCGCGCGAAGAGGTCGACCAGATCCTGAATCAGGTCACGCTCGCCGCCGAGAAGCCGAAGCCGAAGTACACGTTCGAGCGCGGCGACCAGGTGCGCATCAACGAGGGCCCGTTCGCCAGCTTCAACGGCGTCGTGGACGACGTGAACACGGACCGGAACACCTTGAAGGTGATGGTCACCATTTTCGGGCGCGCGACGCCCGTGGAACTGGATTTCCTGCAAGTCGAGAAGCTTTAGATCATGGCCAAAAAAGTCACAGCGCAAGTCAAGTTGCAGATCGCCGCGGGCAAAGCCACGCCCGCGCCGCCGGTGGGGACCGCGCTCGGTCCGCACGGGCTGAACATCATGGACTTCTGCAAGAACTTCAACGCGAAGACTGCGAAGGATGACGGGCTCATCATTCCGGTCATCGTGACGATTTACGCCGACCGGTCGTATTCGTTCATCACGAAGACGCCGCCGGCGGCCGTGCTGCTCAAGCGCGCGGCCAACATCGCCAAGGGATCCGGCGAGCCGAACAAGAACAAGGTCGGCACGGTGACCGCGAAGCAGGTGCAGGAGATCGCGAAGCTGAAGTTGCCCGATCTGAACACCGACACGCTCGAATCGGCGATGAAGTCGGTGCGCGGCACGGCGCGGTCGATGGGGCTCGACGTGATCGACTAGGGCACTTGTTAACGTAGAACTTAGGACTTCGAACTCTGTTCAAGATCTTAAGTTCTAAGTTTTAAGTTCTAAGTTCGAAGTTGGTGGCAGGGGTTGTCCCCGTCATGACCACCGGAGGTAGACACGCAATGCGTACGCGCGGAAAGAAGTATCAAGCGGCGCGGCAACAGGTGCCAAACCGTCCTCACAAGATCGAGGAGGCCGTCCCGCTGCTCCAGAAGGTGAAGTACACGAAGTTCGACGAAACCGTCGAGATGGCGGTGCGGCTCGGCGTCGATCCGAAGCACTCGGATCAGCTCGTCCGCGGCACCGTCGTGCTGCCGCACGGGCTCGGCAAGTCGAAGAAGGTGCTCGTCATCGCCAACGCGGAGAAGCAGCGCGAGGCGAAGGAAGCCGGCGCGGACGAAATCGGCGGCGAGGAGCTCGTCGACAAGATCAACGGCGTCTGGATGGACTTCGACGCGGTCGTCGCGACGCCGGACATGATGCGCGCCGTCGGCAAGCTCGGCAAGGTGCTCGGCCCGCGCGGGCTGATGCCGAACCCGAAGACCGGCACCGTGACGCTCGACGTCACGAAGGCCGTGCAGGAAATCAAGGCCGGCAAGGTCGAGTTCCGGGTGGACAAGGCCGGCATCGTGCACGCGCCGATCGGCAAGATCTCGTTTGCGGCTGAGCGCCTCGTGGCCAACGCCCACGCGCTCATGGACAACATCGTGAAGGCCAAGCCCGCGGCGGCGAAGGGCAAGTACCTCAAGACGGTCACGATGTCGTCGACGATGGGCCCGGGGGTGGACATCGACACCTCCCACATTGATGAGCTGGTGAAGCACTAATGGCGGTCAGCAAAGCGGAAAAAGCCACGGAGCTCAACGAGCTCGTCGTGATGTTCAAGGAAGCCGACACGGCGGTGCTCGTCGACTACAAGGGCATCACGGTGCCGCAGGTGACCGAGCTGCGCCGGCAGGTGCGCGCGGCGGGCGGGCGCTATCGCGTCGTCAAGAACACCCTGGCGAAGCGGGCGGCGGCCGGCACGTCGCTCTCGGCGCTGACCGAGCACTTCACGGGGACCACCGCGGTGGTCTTCACGAAGAAGGATCCGGTCGCGATGGCCAAGGCCATCACGACGTTTGCCAAGAGCGCGCCGACGCTGACCGTCAAGGCGGCGATCGTCCAGGGCAAGGCCGTCAAGGCGTCGGCCGTGGACGACCTGGCGAGCCTGCCGGGCAAGCCCGAGCTCTACGCGAAGCTGCTCTTCGTGCTGCAAGCGCCGATGCAGCAGCTGGTCACCGTGTTGTCCGCCGTGCCGCGCGATCTGATGAACGTGCTGGCGGCTGCGGAGGCGAAGAAAAAGGAATCAACTTAGAACTTGGAACTTAGAACTCAGAACTTTCAAACAGAGTCTGAGTTCGGTCCGCAAGTTCTGAGTTCTGAGTTTTAAGTTCTAAGTTAACAAGAGCTTTTAAGGAGTGAGTGATGGCTAACGTGACGCAGGAACAGGTGGTTGAGTACATCAAGGGGATCTCGGTCCTCGAGCTGTCGCAGCTGGTGAAGGCGCTCGAAACGGAGCTCGGCGTGTCGGCCGCGGCGGCGATGCCGATGGCGATGCCGATGGCGGGCGGCGCGGCCGGTGGCGGCGCGGCGGCGGCGGAGGAGAAGACCGAGTTCACGGTGACGTTGACCGACGTCGGCGGCAACAAGATCAACGTGATCAAGGTCGTCCGCGAAGTCACGAGCCTCGGTCTGAAGGAAGCGAAGGACCTCGTCGAGTCGGCGCCCAAGCCCATCAAGGAAGGCGTCAACAAGGACGAGGCGGCCGCCATCAAGAAGAAGTTCGAAGAGGCGGGCGCGAAGGTCGAAGTCAAGTAGTCAAGAGCTTCTGCGGTTCCGGGGTTCCGCGGTTCCGGGGTTCCGGGGTTCGGGCGCGCTGAGGCAGACGAGTCTCGGTCGCGTCGAGCCCCGGAACTTCGGAGCCCCGGAGCCCCGGAACCGGCGTTTTCTTTTCGTCCGTCAGTTTTTTCGTTGGCAGCCGCGAGGTCATTGAATGTACAGCCTGCCCAAGAACGTCTACCGCGAGCGCATCGATTTTTCCAAGATCAAGACGACCGTCCCGATCCCGAACCTGATCGAGATTCAGAAGAAATCCTACGAGCGGTTCCTCCAGATGAACCGGCTGCCGTCGGAGCGTGAAGACGTCGGCTTGCAGTCGGTCTTCAAGAGCGTGTTTCCGATCAGCGACTTCCGCGAGAACTCCTCGCTCGAGTTCATCGAGTACTCGATCGGCAACTGGGAGTGCAAGTGCGGGCGGCTGATGGGTCTCGAGCACCTGCGCAAGAAGTGCGACGGGTGCGGCACGACGCTCGTGGCCGATCCGTACGGCGAGGGCGCGGTGATCTGTCCGACGTGCGGACGCGCCAACGAGGCGCGCGGCGACGTCTGCGATCTCTGCGGCACGACGGTCTCGATGAAGCTCAAGTACGACGTCGAGGAGTGCCAGGAGCGCGGCATGACGTTCGCCGTGCCGCTCAAGGTCACGATCCGGCTCGTCGTCTGGAACAAGGACCCCGAGACGGGCGTCAAGACCATCCGCGACATCAAGGAGCAGGAGGTCTACTTCGGCGACATCCCGCTGATGGGGGACCACGGCACCTTCATCATCAACGGCACCGAGCGGGTCATCGTCAGCCAGCTGCACCGGTCGCCGGGCGCGTTCTTCCACACGGAAGACAAGGCGCTCTACGTCGCGCAGATCATCCCGTACCGCGGCTCGTGGGTGGAGTTCGAGTACGACGCGAAGAACCTGCTCTACGTCCGCATCGACCGCAAGCGCAAGTTCCTCGCGACCGTGTTCCTGCGGGCGCTGGGCCTGCGCGGCGCCGACGAGATCCTCCGCGCGTTCTACACGACGGAAGACCTCGTGCTGCGCAACGGCAAGATCCTGTGGAAGGTCACCGACGGCCTGGTCGGCCGGCGCGCGGCCGCCGAGTTCCCGATCCCCGGATCGGAGCTCGCGCTCCACGTTGGCAAGAAGATCCGCAAGGACCAGGTCGACGCGCTGAAGAAGGCCGGCGTCGACGCGGTCGAGCTCGTGGACACCGAGCGCGAGGGCGCGTTCGCCTGCACGGACGTGATCGATCCGTCCACCGGCGAAGTGATGCTCGAGGCCAATGAAGAGCTCTCCGAGCGCGTCATTGCCATGGCGCAGGAAAAGAACGTCGAGTCCATCGGCATGTTCTTCCCGGAGAAGGACGAGATCGGCTCGGTCCTCTCGGCCACGCTCAAGAAGGACCCGATTCAGAAGCACGAAGAGGCGCTCATCGAGATCTACCGCCGCCTGCGGCCGGGCGATCCCCCGACGCTCGACAGCTCGCGCAACCTCTTCGAGAACATGTTCTTCAACGCGCAGAAGTACGACTTCTCGCGCGTCGGCCGGCTGAAGCTGAACACGAAGCTCAAGCTCAACACGCCGCTCGACGAGAAGGTGCTGCACCCGGCGGACTTCTACGAGGTCATCAAGTACCTCTTGAAGCTGCGCAAGAACCCGGCGCTCATCGACGACATCGACCACCTCGGCAACCGCCGCGTGCGGTCGGTCGGCGAGCTGCTCGAGAACCAGTTCCGCATCGGGCTGGTCCGGATGGAGCGCGCGATCAAGGAAAAGATGTCGGTCTACCAGGAAATGGCGACCGCCATGCCGCACGACCTGATCAACGCGAAGCCGGTCATGGCCGCGATTCGCGAGTTCTTCGGATCGTCGCAGCTGTCGCAGTTCATGGACCAGACGAACCCGCTGTCGGAAGTCACGCACAAGCGGCGGCTCTCGGCCCTCGGGCCGGGCGGTCTGTCGCGCGAGCGCGCGGGCTTCGAGGTCCGCGACGTCCACCCGACGCACTACGGGCGCATCTGTCCGATTGAGACGCCGGAAGGTCCGAACATCGGCCTGATCTCGTCGCTCTCGTCCTACGCGCGCATCAACGACTTCGGGTTCATCGAGTCGCCGTACCGCAAGGTGAAGGACGGTCGCGTGATCGACTACGTGATCGTGACCAACGCGGGCGGCAACCCGAAATACAAGGTCGGCGATATCGTCGAGTCCGACGATCTGGTGGGCGCGAGCGGACAGTCGAAGAAGAAGGGCGTCGAGTTCGAGCCTTTCTGCTTCTATCTGTCGGCGTGGGAAGAGGACCAGTACATCATCGCGCAGGCCAACGTCGAGCTCGACGAGGACGGCTACCTCAAGGGCGAGCGCGTCAACGCGCGACAGGCCGGCGACTTCATCCTGTCGCCGCGCGACAAGGTCGACTACATCGACGTGTCGCCGAAGCAGCTCGTGTCGGTCGCGGCCTCGCTCATCCCGTTCCTCGAGAACGACGACGCGAACCGCGCGCTGATGGGATCGAACATGCAGCGCCAGGCCGTGCCGCTGCTCCAGGCGCGGGCGCCGTTCATCGGCACCGGCATGGAATACATCACGGCGCGCGATTCGGGCGCCGTCGTCGTGGCGCGCCGGTCGGGCACGGTCGACTACGTCGACAGCAAGCGCATCGTCGTGCGCGTCGAGGGCAGCGAAAGTGAAGGCCTCTCGCGCGAGATGGGCGCGGACATCTACAACCTGACCAAGTTCAAGCGCTCGAACCAGAACACGTGCATCAATCAGGATCCGATTGTGCGCGTGGGGCAGCGCGTGACCAAGGGCCAGGTCCTGGCCGACGGCCCGTGCACGGAGCTCGGCGAGCTCGCGCTCGGCCGCAACGTGCTCGTCGCCTTCATGCCGTGGCGCGGGTACAACTTCGAGGACGCGATCCTCGTCTCCGAGCGGCTCGTGAAGGACGACTACTACACGTCGATCCACATCGAGGAGTTCGAGATCGAGGCGCGCGACACGAAGCTCGGCCCCGAGGAAATCACGCGCGACATCCCGAACGTCTCGGAGACCTACCTCCGCGACCTCGACGAGAGCGGCATCATCCGGATCGGCGCCTACGTCAAGCCGGGCGACATCCTCGTGGGCAAGGTCACGCCGAAGGGCGAGACGCAGCTCACCCCGGAAGAGAAGCTCCTGCGCGCGATCTTCGGCGAGAAGGCCGGCGACGTGAAGGACGCGTCGCTCACCTGCCCGCCGGGCATCGAGGGCATCGTCGTGGGCGTGCGCATCTTCTCGCGCAAGGGCATCGAGAAGGACGACCGCGCCAAGCAGATCGAGCAGGACGAGCTCGACCTGATGGAAAAGAACCTGCAGGACGAGATCCGCATCCTGCACGAAGAGACGAAGAAGCGCCTGGTCCAGCTGCTCAACGGCCGGACGCTGCGCACCGACCTCTTCGACGCCGACGGGCGCGAGCGCGTGCTCCGCAAGGGCGTGGCGCTCACGGCCGACGCGATGGCCGACGTGCCGTTCGCGGCGCTCGTCCGCGCGCGCATCGAGACGGACGACCTCGGGTTCGAGGACGAGCTGCGCCAGATGGAAGACCGCACGGCGCAGCGCACCGACGTCATCCAGCGCGAGTTCGAGGACAAGAAGGAGAAGATCCGCCGCGGCGACGAGCTGCCGCCGGGCGTGATCAAGCTCGTCAAGACCTACGTCGCGATGAAGCGCAAGCTGTCGGTCGGCGACAAGATGGCCGGCCGCCACGGCAACAAGGGCGTCATCGCGCGCATCCTCCCCGAGGAGGACATGCCGTATCTGCCGGACGGCACGCCGGTCGAGATCGTGCTCAACCCGCTCGGCGTTCCGTCGCGTATGAACGTCGGCCAGATTCTCGAGACGCACCTCGGCTGGGCGGCGCACGCGCTCGGCCTCTACTTCGCGACGCCGGTCTTCGACGGCGCGACCGAGGGCGAGATCAAGAAGTGGCTCGAGGAAGCCGGCCTGCCGCGCGGCGGCAAGACGAAGCTGGCCGACGGCATGACGGGCGTGCCGTTCGAGCAGGACGTGACGGTGGGCTACATCTACATGCTCAAGCTGTCGCACCTGGTCGACGACAAGATCCACGCGCGCTCGATCGGGCCGTACTCGCTCATCACGCAGCAGCCGCTCGGCGGCAAGGCGCAGTTCGGCGGACAGCGCTTCGGCGAAATGGAGGTCTGGGCGCTCGAGGCCTACGGCGCGGCGCACATCCTCCAGGAGCTGCTCACGGCCAAATCCGACGACGTGACGGGACGGGCGAAGATCTACGAGGCGATCGTCAAGGGCGACGCGTCGTTCCAGCCCGGCCTGCCCGAATCGTTCAACGTGCTCATCCGCGAGCTCCAGGCGCTCTGTCTGGACGTCGAGCTGATGCGCACGAAACCGCGCCCGGCGGCTGAAGTGCCGGCCGAAGCGGAGCCAGAACCTACGCCCACTGCACCGGTAGGGGCGTAGGCAGCAACTTAGAACTTAGAACTTCGAACTCAGAACTTTGTGGGTTCGGAGTCCTGAGTTCTAAGTTTTAAGTTCTGAGTTTTAAGTTAACGAGGAACACGCATTCATGAGACCCAATCTGCACGACAAAGGTCAGCTCACGTCCGATTTCGACGCGATCCGCATCAGCCTCGCGTCGCCCGATCGCATCCTGCAGTGGTCGCACGGCGAGGTGACCAAGCCGGAGACGATCAACTACCGGACGTTCAAGCCGGAGCGCGACGGCCTGTTCTGCGCGAAGATCTTCGGCCCGGTCACCGACTGGGAGTGCCTCTGCGGCAAGTACAAGCGCATGAAGCACCGCGGCGTGATCTGCGACAAGTGCGGCGTCGAAGTCACGCAGGCGAAAGTGCGCCGCGAGCGTCTCGGCCACATCGCGCTCGCGACGCCCGTGAGCCACGTGTGGTTCTTCAAGGGCCTGCCGAGCCGCATCGGGCACCTGCTCGACATCTCGCTCCGTGACCTCGAGCGCATTCTGTACTTCGAGGCCTACGTCGTCATCGACGCGGGCGACACGGACCTGAAGGAAAAGCAGCTGCTCACTGAAGAGCAGTTCCGTCAGGAGCGCGAGCGCCTGGGCTTCAAGTTCAAGGCCCAGATGGGCGCCGAGGCGATCAAGGAGATGCTGCGGCGCGTGAACGTCGAGCGGCTCGCCGCCGAGCTGCGCGAGAAGATGCGCAACGAGACGTCGGCGCAGAAAAAGCTCAAGCACGCCAAGCGCCTCAAGGTCGTCGACTCGTTCCGCCGGTCGAACAACAAGCCGGAGTGGATGATCCTCGACGTCGTCCCGGTCATTCCGCCGGAGCTGCGGCCGCTCGTGCCGCTCGACGGCGGCCGGTTCGCGACGTCGGACCTGAACGATCTCTACCGCCGCGTCATCAACCGGAACAACCGGTTGAAGAAGCTCATCGAGCTCAAGGCGCCGGACGTCATCATCCGCAACGAGAAGCGCATGCTCCAGGAAGCCGTGGACGCGCTCTTCGACAACGGCCGGCGCGGCCGCGTGCTGCGCGGCGCGAACAACCGTCCGCTCAAGTCGCTGTCCGACACGCTCAAGGGCAAGCAGGGCCGGTTCCGTCAGAACCTGCTCGGCAAGCGCGTCGACTACTCGGGCCGTTCGGTCATCGTCGTCGGACCGGAGCTGAAGCTGCACCAGTGCGGGCTGCCGAAGAAGATGGCGCTCGAGCTGTTCAAGCCGTTCATCTACAACAAGCTCGAAGAGCGCGGCCTCGTGTCGACCATCAAGCAGGCGAAGGAGATGGTCGAGCAGCAGCGGTCGGAAGTGTGGGACATCCTCGAGGAAGTGATCCGCGAGCATCCCGTGCTGCTCAACCGCGCGCCGACGCTCCACCGGCTGGGCATCCAGGCGTTCGAGCCGGTGCTCGTCGAGGGCAAGGCGATCCGGATCCATCCGCTCGTCTGCACCGCGTTCAACGCGGACTTCGACGGCGACCAGATGGCGGTGCACATTCCGCTCGCGCCCGAGGCGCAGATCGAAGCCTCGGTGCTGATGATGTCGTCGAACAACATCCTGTCGCCGGCGTCGGGCCAGCCCATCGCGATTCCCTCGCAGGACATCGTGCTCGGCTGCTACTACCTGACGAAGGGCAAGACGGGCGCGAAGGGTGAGGGGCGCGCGTTCTCGTCGGTCGAGGACGTGATGCTCGCGCTCGACGCGGGCGAGGTCGAGACGCTCTCGCCGATCCGGCTGCGCTACACGGGCCGGCTGGTCGACCTGACGACCGCGCGCGATTCGCAGGACGTCATGGAAGCCGAGGAGCAGATTGTCGACAACCGCATCATCAACACGACGGTCGGGCGCGTCATCCTGAACGCCGCCATGCCCAAGGAGATGCCGTACATCAACGGCCTCCTGAAGAAGAAGGGGCTGCAGAACTCGGTTCGGTACTGCTACCTGAAGCACGGGCTCGAGAAGACCGTCGAGATGCTCGACAGCCTGAAGCACACCGGCTTCACCTACGCGACCCGGTCGGGCATTTCGATCGGCATCGACGACCTGATCATCCCGGAAAAGAAGATCGAGTTCGTCCAGCAGGCGCGCGACGAGGTCATCAAGGTCGAAGGCCAGTATCAGGACGGCGCGATCACCAACGGCGAGCGCTACAACAAGGTCATCGCGATCTGGTCGGAAGTCACCGAGAAGATCGCGGACGAGATGTTCGGCGAGATGGAAGCGCTCGACAAGTCGGGCCGGAGCTTCAACCCGGTCTACATCATGGCCGACTCGGGCGCCCGCGGATCGAAGCAGCAGATCCGCCAGCTCGCCGGGATGCGCGGATTGATGGCCAAGCCCTCCGGCGAAATCATCGAGACGCCGATCACGTCGAACTTCCGTGAAGGCCTGACGGTGTTGCAGTACTTCATCTCGACGCACGGCGCCCGCAAGGGCCTCGCGGACACCGCGCTCAAGACGGCCGACTCGGGCTACCTCACGCGGCGTCTGGTCGACGTCGCGCAGGACGTGATCATCTCGGAGATCGACTGCGGCACGCTCGACGGCATCGAGGCGCGCTCAATCGTCGACTCCGGCGGTGAGATCGTCGAGCGGCTGAGCGATCGCATCATCGGCCGCGTGGCGCTCGAGGCGATCGCCGATCCGGCCTCGGGCGACGTGATCGTGCCGGCCGCCGGCGAGATCGACGAGAAGCTCGCCGACGCCGTCGAAGACGCGGGCATCGAGCGCGTGAAGATCCGCTCGGTGCTGACCTGCGCGTCACGCCGCGGCGTGTGCGCGAAGTGCTACGGACGCGATTTGTCCACCGGCCGGCTCGTGGAGCTCGGCCTGGCGGTCGGCGTCATCGCCGCGCAGTCGATCGGCGAGCCCGGCACGCAGCTCACGATGCGGACGTTCCACATCGGCGGCACGGCGTCGCGCGTGTCCGAGCAGTCCACGCTCGAATCGCGTCACAAGGGCAAGGTGAAGTTCGACGGCCTGCTCGCCGTCGAGGGGCGCGAGGAGACGAAGGACACCGGCGCCAACGCCAAGGGCACGCGGCCGCTCATCGTCATGAACCGCAGCGGCTCGATCAACATCGTCGACGACAAGGGCGTCGTCCGCGAGCGGTACTCGGTGGTGTACGGCGCGCACCTGAAGGTCCGCGACGGCCAGCACGTCGAGAAGGGACAGATCCTCGTCGAGTGGGATCCGTACACGTTCTCGATCCTGACCGAGGGCGGCGGCACGGTGCGCTTCAAGGACATCATCGACAAGGTGACGGTCCACGAGGAAGTCGACGAAATCACGGGCCTGTCGCGGCTCATCATCGTCGACTCGCCGGATGAGAAGAAGCAGCCGGCCATCGAGGTCCTGAACGCCGACGGCACGGTGCAGCACAAGTACCACATGCCGTCGAACGCGCACTTGATGGTGGCCAACACCGAGGCGGTGCATCCGGGCGACGTGCTCGCGAAGATCCCGCGCGAGACGACGAAGACGAAGGACATCACGGGCGGTCTGCCGCGCGTGGTCGAGCTCTTCGAAGCCCGCAAGCCGCGCGAGACGGCCGTCATCTCGGAAATCGACGGCACCGTGCGTCACGGCGGCATCGTCAAGGGGCTGCGCAAGATTCTCGTGGTCCCCGACGAGGGCGCGGAGGCGCGCGAGTACTCGCTGCCGCGCGGCGTGCACGTGAACGTCCAGGAAGGCGACCGCGTTCGCGCGGGCGAGCCGCTCATGGACGGGCCGCGCAACCCGCACGACATCCTCGCGGTCCTCGGTGAGAAGGAACTGCAGGCCTACCTCGTGAACGAGATTCAGGAGGTCTACCGGCTGCAGGGCGTCGGCATCAACGACAAGCACATCGAGGTCAT
>DATEGZ010000227.1:0-9633 GCA_035279905.1 Vicinamibacterales bacterium | reverse complement strand
TCGCCACCGGGGCGGCGCTGCTGTCGCTCGCGCTCGCGCGGCTCGTCGCCGTCGATCCCGGGTTCTCGACGCGCGGCATGCTCACGCTCCGCGTCTCCGCATACGCGAGCCGGTATCCGGCGCGCGACGACGTGACCGCTTTCTTCGCGAAGATGAACGCCGATATCGCGCAGCTCCCCGGTGTCGATCGCGTCTCGTCATCTTCGAGCCTGCCGCTGAGCGGCAACGCGACCGGCACGAGTTTGATGTCCGCCGAAGCGCCGCGGCCGCCCGCCGAGCGGCTGTCGGCCGGCTGGGACTTCACGCGGCCGGGCTATTTTCAGGCGGCCGGCATGCCGATCGAGCGCGGCCGCGATTTTGCCGAGACCGATCTGTCGCGGTCCGCCCACGTCACGGTGCTCAATCATTCCGCCGCGCGCGCGCTGTTTGGCGACGCCGATCCGATCGGCCGCCGCGTCTCGGTCGGCGGCGGCGAGGCCAGCGGCGACTGGCACGAGGTGATTGGCGTCGTCGGCGACGTGCGCCACGTGGCGCTCGCCGACGAGCCGACGCCGCACGTCTACGATTTGCTGGGACAGCACTGGGGCCGGACGATGTATCTCGTGGTGCGCGCGCGTCCAGGGCTCGACGCCGGCTCGCTCGAGGCGCCCGTGCGTAAAGCGATTGCTGCGATCAATCCCGATGCGCCGATTTTCGAGGTCGCGACGGTCGAAATGCTCGTCGGGCGATCGGCCGCGCCGCGCCGGCTGGCGGCCGCGCTCGGCGGCGGGCTGGCGCTCGTCGCGTTGATCCTCGCGCTCCTCGGGACCGTGGCCGTCGTCGCCTGCTCGGTGACCGAGCGGCTGCGCGAGCTCGGCGTGCGCATCGCGCTCGGGGCGACGTCCGCGCAGGTCGTGGCGATGATCCTGCGCGAAGCGTTCGCCACGGCCGCAGCGGGCTGCGTCGCCGGCCTCGCGGGCAGCGTTGTCGTCGTCCGCGTCCTCGCCGGACAGCTCTTTGGCATCCACACGCAGGACGCGATGCTGATCGTCCCGGCGCTGGCGCTCGCGCTCGCGACGGCCAGCGTGATCGCGTCCTGGTGGCCGGCGCGCCGCGCCGCCCGCGCGGATCCGATCGCCGCACTTCGTTCGAACCTCTAGCCCTTCGGCATCGACGCCGGCCCGTCCCTCCGGCCGCGCCACTCCGCGGCCTTACAACCCCGTCGCCGCCGCGACACGATCGTGCGCGCCCACATTCCTGTAAGCCGAAGATCCTCGGCAGTTCGCGTTGTGCGATGGCATGGGCCTTGGATTGATCGAGGTGGTCCTTATGATCCGACGCCGCACAACTTTGTTCATGGTGGCCGCCGCGCTGATGGCGATCTCCGCCTGCACCCAGCAGTCGCCGGATGCGCCCAGTCCGGCCCCCACGCAGCCAGCGGCGCCGGCGACGGTGACCCTCATCATCTCCACGCAGCCGCGAAGCCAGACGATCGCGTCGGGCGGGCACGTCACGCTGACCGTCCTCGCAGGCGGCAACGGATCGCTCACGTATCAGTGGTACCTGGGCACGAGCGGCAACACGGGATCGCCGATCTCCGGCGAGACGACGCTGAACTTCACGACGCCCGCGCTGAACGAAACGACGAACTACTGGGTGCGCGTGTCCGACAGCACGGGGTCCGTCGATTCCGCGACGGCCACGATCACGGTGCCGTCGCCCGCCGGAGCGCCGGCGCCCACACCGACGTCGACGCCCACGCCGGCACCGACGCCGCCGGCGGCCGGGACGCCGACACCGACACCGACGTCGACGCCCACACCAACTCCGACGCCGCCGGCCGCGACGCCGACACCAGCACCGACACCGACGCCGAGCCCAACCCCGACGCCGAGTCCGACGCCACCGGCGGCCACCGCGCCGTCAATCGTGTCGCAGCCGGCCAGCCAGTCCGTGCAATCCGGGCAGACGGTGACGTTGAGTGTGACCGCGTTCGGCAGCGCGCCGTTGAGCTATCAGTGGTACGTCGGTGCGAGCGGCCAGACCGGCTCGCCGATCTCGGGCGCGAACGCGGTGACCTACACGTCGCCGCCGTTGTCATCGACCACGCAGTACTGGGTGCGCGTCTCGAACCCGCAAGGATCGGCTGATTCCGTGACGGCGACGGTTACCGTCAACGTGCCTCCGCCGCCCTCGGGCGTCGCGCCGTCGATCACGTCGCAACCACAGAGCCAGACCATCACGTCGGGCCAGACCGCGTCGCTCAGCGTCGCGGCCAGTGGCACCCAGCCGTTGACCTATCAGTGGTACATCGGTCCGAGCGGAACGACCACGCTGCCGGTCGGTGGCGCCAACGCTTCGAGTTACACGACGCCGCCGCTCTCGACGACGACGCCGTACTGGGTCCGCGTGTCGAACGGATTCGGATCGGCGGACTCCGCGACCGCGACGATCACGGTGTCATCGACGACCGGCAACACCTCATTCGAGGACCAGGTGCTGGTGCTGATCAACCAGCAGCGCGCGGCCGGTGCCACGTGCGGCACCACGCCGTATCCGGCCGTCGGCGCGCTCTACATGAACGCGAACCTGCGCATCGCCGCGCAGAACCACAGCTTCGACATGGCGACGCAGAACTACTTCTCGCACACGAGCCTCGACGGCCGCACGTTCGATCAGCGGATTTTCAACGCCGGTTACTCCGGCGCCTATCCGCTCGGCGAGAACATCGCCGCGGGACAGACGACGCCCGCGTCGGTCGTGAGCGCGTGGATGCAGAGCCCCGGCCACTGCACGAACATCATGAACGGGGGCTTCCACTCAGTGGGCGTCGGCTACGGGTTCAACGCCTCGTCGACGTATGGGCACTACTGGACGCTGGACTTTGGCGGGAGTTAAGAGCACAGGTACGACCGGTACGACTGGTACGTCAGGTGCGAGGAATGCACTGACGTTCGTCAACTTTGTTGATGAAAGAATGTTGGCCAGCGCCAGCTCGTTCCTGGCACCGGACGTACCTGTCGTACCTGTCAGACTATCTGCCTATCCCGCACGACCGGAGATCGCCGCCGTCCAATCCGCGTTTGAAGGACGCGACGCGGTCGGCCGACGATCCGTGCGTGAACGACTCGGGCATCACGCGTCCGCTGCTCTTGCGCTGCAACGTGTCGTCGCCGATCGCTGACGCCGCGTTGAGGCCTTGTTCGACATCACCGGCTTCGAGCACCCGCGTCGCGGAGTGACCCCAGACGCCCGCCAGACAATCCGCCTGCAGCTCCTGCCTGACGGACTGCGCGTTGCCGCCGCCGCTCTGCAGCGCGCCCACGAGGTTCTGCACGTGATGGCCGACTTCGTGCGCGATGACATACGCCTGCGCGAAGGCGCCCGGCGCGCCAAAGCGCCGATCGAGCTCGCGGAAGAACGTCAGATCCAGATACACCTTGCGATCGCCCGGGCAGTAGAACGGGCCCACCGCGGCCGAGCTGAAACCGCACGCGGATTCCGTGGCGTCGCTGAAGAGCACCAGCGTTGGCGGGGGATACCGCTGCCCGGCTTGCGCGAAGATCCGGCCCCACACGTCCTCGGTGTCGCCGAGGATCTTCGAAGCGAACACCGCGGCCTCGTCCGTCGCGGCCGAACCGGGCTGCGCCGGCGCCGACGTTGAGTAGCCCGGCGAGGATTGATCCGGTGAGAGCAGCGACAGCGGATCGACGCCGAACAGGTAGCTCACGACGAGCAGGAGGAGCAGGCCGCCGATGCCGAGGCCGCCGGTGCGGATCATGCCGCCACCGCCGCCAAACCCGCCACCGAATCCGCCGGCGGGCGACATCCCGCGCCGGTCTTCAACGTTGTCGCTGCGCCGAAGGTCCTGCCATTTCATATGAGGACGGCCACGCCGTCAGCTGCGCTGGGTGTGGCCTTAGTGTAGCGGATTGGCGCCCCACAATTCCTCGTCGGGCTAGCTGTCGCGAAGTACTTGCGCGGGATCGAGACGCGCGGCCTGCCGCGCGGGCATGAAGCACGCCAATGCCGCGGCGCCGACGAGCGCCCCCGCCACGGCCACGAAGGCTCGCGGGTCGGTAGGACTGACGTTGAAGAGCACGGCGCGGATCAAACCGCTCGAGAGCAGCGCCGCGCCAATGCCGACGGCCACGCCCGCGACGACGACTTTCAGGCCGCCGAAGATCACCAGGCGGCGCACGTCGCCGGGCTCGCCGCCAAGGGCGAGCCGAATGCCGATGTCCCGCGTGTGTTGCTGAACGAAGTACGCCATGACGCCGTACACGCCGACGACGGACAGCACGAGCGCGGTGATGGCGAACATGCCGATGAGCACGCTGAGGTAGCGCGGCTGCGCGAGCGACACCGCCATCAGGTCGCCGCCGGTCGCGATGTTCGACACCGCGAGGCCAGGATCCAACTCGTGCACCGCCTCCTGCAGCGCGTGCGCGGACGCGGCAGGATCGCCCGCCGTGCGCAGCGCGAGAAACGCGTTCGGTAAATCGACGAACGGGAAGTACACCGTGCCGTCCTCGGGGGCGTCGAGCCCCGTCCACTTCACGTTCTCGACGACGCCGACGACCGTCGTCCACGGACACGTCGAGCAGCCGCCGCTATGGAGCCGGCGGCCCAGCACCTCTTCGTTCGGAAAGAACCGGTTCGCCCACGCGCGGTCGACGACGACGACATTGTCCTGGAGCGAGCGATCGTCGAGCGGCCGCCCGCGCACGAGCGAGAGCCCGACGGCCTTGAAGAAGCCCGGTGAGACGCCGACCCAGGTGCTGAGCGGCTGATTCTGACCGGCCGGCGTCGGATGATCTTCGAGATCGAAGTTGTTGGTCTGTCCGGCCTGGTTGGGCGGCCGGCTGTCGGTGACGGCGGCTGCCTTGACGCCCGGCAGGCTCTCGAGCCGCTCGACGGCCTGCTTCCAGAACGCAGCGCGGACGGTGTTGTCTGTATAGCGAGATCCCGCGAGCGACACGGACGCGGTGAGCATCTGATTGGTCTCGATGCCGACAGGGACGTGGCTCAGTCGATCGAGGCTCGTCATGACGAGCAGCGCGGCGATGATCAGCGGCGTCGCGAGCGCGAACTCCGCGCCGACGAGCACGCGGCGGACCTGCCGCGCGGCCGGCGCATCGCTCGTCGATCGGCCGCCCGCGGCGAGCGTCCGGTCGAGCCGCAGCCGAGAGCTGTGAATGGCCGGTACGATGCCGATCAGCACTCCGCTCGCAAGGGAGAGCATGGCCAGCCACGTGAGCGCAGGCCCCGCGAGGTGCACCTCCGCGATTCGCGGAATGTAGGTCGCGCCGTAGGTCGTGACCAGGGTGATCGTGCCGAACGCGACCGCGAGCCCGACGAGCGCGGCGCCCGCGGTGAGCACCCCCGCTTCCGCGAGCAGCCCCTGGACGAGCCGCGCCCGCGACGCCCCGAGCGCGCCGCGAATCGCGATCTCGCGGCTGCGGGCGATCGCGCGCGCCAGCAGCAGGTTGATCGCGTTGGCGCTCGCAATCAGCAGTACACAGCCGACCGCCGCCAGCATGACGAACAGCATCGATCCGATCTGGCCGACGACACGTGACTTGAGATCCTGCAGTCCCCACGTCGCCTTCTCGTCCTGGTACGACGCGCGCCAGATCGGGAAGAGCCGCTTGTTCGTCGCGTGCAGCGCCTGCACCGCGGCGGCCTCGGACGCGCCGGGGCTGAGGCGCGCAATGGCCCACGTGAAAAACGGACCCTTGCGCGTCGGCGTCGGCCAATGCGCCGCCGTGAACACCGACGGGCCCTGTTCGAGCGGGCCATCCGTGTTTTCGAGCACGCCGACGATCGTGTAGCTGTCGCCGTCGATCGTCAGCGTGCGGCCCACGATCGCCGGATCGGCGCCGAAGCGCTTCGTCCAGTACGGATAGGTCAGTACTGCCATCCGATCGCCGCGCGCGTCGTCGGACGCGTCGAACAGACGTCCTTGCGCCGGCTTCTGCTCGAGCAGCGGAAAGTACGAGCCGGTCACGTCCTTCACCGTCACGCGCTCGGCCGCGCCGCCTTCGGTGAGCGTGACCTGCCGCGTCTGGTACGCGGCGATAGCGCTGAAGGTCGGATGGTCCGCTTCGAGCGCGCGGTAGTCGACGACCGAGAAGCGGAAGTGAAACGGCGGATTGTCGGTGTAGATCCAGTACAGGTTGTTGGCGTCGGCGTAGGGGAGCGGGTTGACGAGCACCGCCTGGATGACGCTGACCATGCCGGTCGTCGCGCCCAGGCCGATGCCGACCGTGAGGATGATCGTCGCCGTGAGCACAGGCGTGCGCACGAGGCTGCGCACACTGTAGAGCACGTCTCGCCAGAGATGGGGCATGGTTCGACTCCGATCGGCGCGCGCCGTGCGCAGCCGATCCCTCAGAAGGTGAAACGGATAGACAAAACGTTGGCGCCGGAGCCATCGCGCCGCCGCGCGATCGCCGTCGAGCCGGCGCCGGACTTCGTACAGCTCGGCGAGATCGTTCTCGATCACCTGCCGATCGGCGTCGTCCACGAGCCACCGGAGCAGCCAGCGCATGTCAGGCCTTGTGCGTCTTGAGCAGTCGATCGAGGCCGTGCCACAACCGCGCGTGCTCGAGCCGGCTCTCGCGGACGACGGTCAGGCCCAGCGCCGTCAGCCGGAAGTACCGCCGGGCCCGCCCGGTGTCGGCCTCGACGAGCCGCGAGGAGACGAGGTGCTTCTTCTCCAGCCGGCTCAGCGCGATGAATACCGCCGCCTGCGCGACGGGCCGGCCCATGCGCTTCTCGAGATCGAGCACGAGCGGCACGCTGTACGTCTCGCCGCGATGACGGAGCATCGCCAGCAGGACGTGCAGCTCGAACGTCTGGAGGGTGTGTTTGGGCACCGGCTTACCTTACCACTAACGATGTTAGTCGTAAGCCGGTGAGGATTGGTTGGGTGCCGACTGCCTGATCTTAAAAGGCTCTAATAGCCCTGACTCGTCTCGGAAAGTCCTTGTCGTCGCTGTGCACGCGGCCGTTGTCGGCGAAGTCGATGTGGGTGGCCATGTCCGTGGTCTGCTGCGACGAGGCCCAGTAGCTGAAGTTGTCGACCCGGCCGGTGTCGCCGAAGTCGGCGAGGCCCGGGGCTCTGAGGGCCTTGTAAAGTGCGGTGAGCTCGTCGCGCGAGGGCAGGAACCATCCGCCGACGCCGTTGAGCGTGTAGCTGGCGCACAGCGCCGCGGCCGTGTCGTGATCGGCGCACGCGTTGAGAATCTCCTGCGTGTTCTGCTTGCCGGTGCCGATGGCCGTGCCGCGTGCGCCCGTGGTCGGCGTCCGGAAGCAGCCCCATTTCGCGCCGGCGCTCTGATCGACCGGGGCCGCTTCGAGGTAGCGCCAGCCGTCCTTCGCGTAGCTCGGGTTGTCGTAGAAGATCCAGCCGCCCGACGGGCCCGTGTCGCCGACTTTGTAGTCGCGCGCAAGCAGCCACACGCTCATCTCGCCGGCGCCGCGATTGGCCCACAGGTGATAGGGAATCAATTCGAGCGGCTTGGCCGCCGCGTCGGGCGTGGTCACGCTGCGCGCCTCGGTGCGCAGCATCGTCACGCCTCCGTACAGATCTTTGTTGACCGCCGGTGTGAGCTGATGGTCCGTGTCGACGACGAGATCCAGCACGCGATGGTTGTCCGTCTCGGGCCACTCCGCGCAGTAGACGATCGGGCCGCGCTCGATGGCCATCCGGCCCGTGTTGGCTTTCACGCGCTGGTCGGCGACGACGCGGCGCGGCGCCATCGGGAAATCCACCTCGACGACGTCGCCGTGCTTCCACGCGCGATCGAGCGAGACGTAGCCCATCTTGTCCGGCACGGCGATGATCTGCCGGTTGTTGACCAGCACGGCGTGCTGCCGCTCGACGCGATTGACGTAGCGGTACAGCGTGCCTGGCGCCGGAATGTTGCGGGCCCAGCCGGGAATGCGCAGCTTGATCGTGCCCGCGACGTCGCCTTTGTCCTTGGTCGAGACCGTGAGCCGCGACCTGCCGCCCCACGGCATCTCGCTCTCGACGGCGAGCCCGAGCGTCTTGTTGCCGATCGCGAACGACGTCGAGCTCGAGAGGTAGAGATTGACGTAGATCGCGGACGCCTGATCCTGCGCGTAGATGTAGCCCGGCATGCCCGCGAGGAAGCGGACGAGGTTGGGCGGGCAGCATTCGAGCGAGGCGCGCTGCCAGCGGAGATCGCGCCCGTCGCCCGCGCTCGAGAGGCGGTTCACGTAGAAGAACCGATCGCCCGACGCTGAGACGCCGTCGATCGCGTTGTTGTACATGCCGCGTTCCATGACGTCGATGTAGGTGCTGTCGCCGCTCGCGAGGAACATCCGGTGATTGAGCGTGATAAACATCAGCACCGCGCACGTCTCGGAGTACGCGGAGATGTTCGGCAGGGCATAGGCCTCGCCGAAGCCCTCGTTGCCGGTCGAGCCGACGCCGCCGGTGAGGTACATCTTCTTGAACACCGCGTCGGTCCACATGCGGTGGGCCGCGTTGCGGTAGTCGTCGAGGCCGGTCAGCACGCCGACGTCGGTGAGCGACACCATGAGCGACACGCAGTTGACGGCGTGGCCGACGGCCTCGCTCTGCTCGAGCACCGGTTTGTACGACTGGTTGTGGCGGCTGCGATTGACCGAATTCTCGAGCCCGCGAATGTCGAGGTAGTGCTTCGCCAGGTCCAGGTGCTTCTTGTCGTGCGTGACGCGATAGAGCTGGACGCAGTTGATCGCGTCGCGCTCGCCGCCGGAGAACGGCGGGTCGTTGGCCTGGAAATTTGCGTAGAGGGCGTCCGCGTCCCTGATCGCGCGGTCGACGAGATCGCGCTTGCCGGTCGCGTTGAAGTACGCGGCGGCGACTTCGAAGCCGTTGTTACCGATTCGATCGCCCGACCCGGTGGCGATCGCCTTCACCGCTGCGTTCACTTGCGTCTGCAGCGCCGGATCGGGATGCGCCTCGAGCGAGAGAATCGCCGCTTCGAGCACGTTGCCGCTGAGCGTCCGCCCGTTTTCCGTGAGCTTCTGCACTTCGAAGGGAATCGTGACCGTCGCGTTCGTTGCGACCTTCGGCTGCCAGAACGCGTCCGTGAGCGCGACCGCGGAGTGGCGGATCGGGCGAATCGGATAGTCGGGAATCGGCGTGTAGGGCGTGCCCGCCAGCCGGGTGTTCGCGGGCCTCGAGGCCTGGGACTCTGCCGCCGCCAGCGGGTGGCCGGCCGCATACGCCAGGGCCCCGGCGGCAGCCGACGCCGTCTTCAGGAAATCACGACGAGGAATCGGGTGGGGCATAGGAAACTACTCCCGGCGTCATTCTAATGCGCTACCTCGAGTTCACGCCCTCAGCGGCGCTGCGGGACCTCGTCGAGCGAGTGTGGGTCCTCGAGGTGGACACCTCGGAGCCGCGGCTCGATCCCATCCTGCCCGACGGCCGGCCCGAGATCATCGTCCATTGCGGCGCGCCGTTTGCCGCGCTCGAGCCCGACGGCGCCGTGCGCGTGCAGGACCGGTTGCTGCTGTCTGGACAGCTGCGCCGCGCGAAGCACGTCACGCCGACGGGCGCGGGGCTCGCGGCGGGCGCGACACTGCGGCCGCACGGCGCTGCCGCGCTCTTCGGCGTCCCCCAGCACGAGCTCA
>DATEGZ010000226.1:0-41106 GCA_035279905.1 Vicinamibacterales bacterium | reverse complement strand
GAACGGATCGTCGCCTTCGTCGTCGGCTCGCCCGTCCGCCTGCGCGGGCGCCACCACCTTCAACGACAGAGCGCGGCTTCGCGGCTGCTCGTCCATCGCGGAAGTCACGTCCACATACGGCGCGCGCGTCGCGAGCTGTCGCGGGGCCATCGCGAATACGCGCGTCGTGATGGTCTGCCGCCCGAAATGGAATTCGTTGATCGGCACCGACATCGGACGCAGCTGCTCGATCTGTTCACGCGTCCCGAAGAAGAGCGCCTGACTGGGGCAGACCGTGGCGCACATGGGCTTTTTGCCGACGCTCGTCCGGTCGTAGCACATGTCGCACTTCATCATGAGCTTGCGATCTTCGTAGACCTCGGGCACGCCGAACGGACACGCCGCCACGCAGTTGCCGCAGGCGATGCACCGCGGCTTGCGCGCGGACTGCACGACGCCGTCGGCCGTCCGCTTGATCGCGTCGGCCGGGCAGACCTCGGCGCATGTCGGCTGGTGACAGTGCATGCAGACGACCGGCACGGTCTGCACGCTCTCGGGCCGGCTCACGTACTCGAGATGAATCATCGACTCCCCGCGGTGCGTGTCGCACTCCGAGCAGGCCTGCACGCAGGCCTGGCAGCCGATGCATCGGCTCGGGTCGATGAAGAAGTGGAGGTCGTCGGGCTTGGCCATGTCCGCCTCGGCTATTGCTGCGGTTCGAGGACCGCGGCGTACTCCGGCGCCCCGGCGGCCTTCCGCACGCGGCAGCCGCACACCTTGTACTGCGGGATCTTGCTGATGGGATCCTGCGCGGACACCGTCAGCTGGTTCGCGCTCTTGCGGCCCGCCCAGTGATACGGCACGAAGATCGTGTCCGGCCGGATCGTCGTGACGACGAGCGCGCGGAGCGTGAGGCTGCCGCGACGGGTCTCGACCGTCGCCCAGTCGCCGTCGCGGATCTCGAGTTTGGCCGCAAGCCGCGGATGCATCTCGATGCGGGGCTCCGCGTTCTGTTTCACGAGCGGGCCGATGCGGCGCGTCTGCGTGCCCGACAGAAACTGGCTGACGACCCGCCCCGTCGTGAGATACAGCGGATACTCGTCGCCCGCATCGTCCACCGGCGTGCGATAGTCGGCGACGTTGAATCGCGCGCGGCCGTCAGGAAAGTAGAAGCGCCCCCGGCCTCTGGCGATCGGGTTGTAGCTGTCGGGTTGAAAGAGCCGCGGCGTGCCCGGGTCATCGGGAATGGCCGCGCCGGTCCGCGGGTCTTCGCTGTAGCACGGCCAGAAGACGCCGTACTGCCGTTCGATCTTCTCGTAGGTGGCGCCGGAGTAGTCGGCCACGCCGCCCTTGCTCGCGACGCGCAGCTCCTCGAAGATCTCGCGCGGCTCAGTGAACGTGAACCCGCGCGGCCGGCCGAGCGCCTTCGCGAGATCCTGGATGATGCGCCAGTCCTGCCGCGCCTCGCCCGGGCAGTCGACGGCCTTGTTGATCTTGATGATGCGGCCTTCGACCTGCGTCACCGTGCCCTCGTCTTCCTCCTGAAGGCTGCCGGGCAGCACGATGTCCGCGTACCACGCGGTGTCGCTCAGGAAGAAATCGATCGCGACGAAGAACTCGAGCTTCTTCAAACACCGCGCGACGAACGTGTTGTCGGGCAGCGAGACCATCGGGTTGAAGCAGATCGAGATCAGGCCTTTGATCTCGCCGGCGTCGATCTTCCGGAACAGCTCGTAGGCGTCCACGCCCGCGCCGGGCAGCTCCTGCTCGTCGATGCCCCAGACGCCCGCGATGTACTTCCGGTGATCGGGATTGCTGATGTCTCGCCATCCCGGCAGCTGGTCGCATTTCTGCCCGTGCTCGCGTCCGCCTTGTCCGTTGCCCTGGCCGACGATCGTGCCGTAGCCGCTGTGCGGCACGCCGATTCGGCCGGACGCCAGGACCAGGTTGATGGCGCCGAGCGTGTTCTGCACGCCGTTCGAGTGATGCTCGATGCCGCGGGCATGCAGCAGGAAGCTCGTGCGCGCCGTGCCCCACCACTCAGCCGCTTGCAGGAGCGCGTGCTGCGGGACGCCGGTGACCTCGGCGGTCTTCTCGAGCGTCCACGAGCGGCAGTACCCGGCGACCTCGTCGAATCCCGTCGTGTGCGCGTCGATGAACGCGCGGTCGATCCATCCCCGCTCGATCATGATCTGGAGCACGCCGGCAAACAGCGCGGCGTCTCGGCCGGGCTTCACCGGCAGGTACAGATCGCACGTGCGCGCCAGCGGCGTGATGCGCGGGTCCTGGACGATGACTTTCGCGCCCTGCTCGCGCGCCTGCCAGATGTAGTTGGTCGTGATCGGCGAGCACTCGGCCACGTTCGAGCCGGCGACCCAGATCACCTCCGTGCCGATCATGTCGGCCCACGGACTGGTCACGCGATCGATGCCGAACGCTTTCTTATTGGCTGCGCCGGCGCTCACCATGCAGAGCCGGCCGTTGTAGTCGATGTACGGCGTCTTGAGGCACACGCGCGCGAACTTGCCCATCAAGTACGCCTTCTCCGTCGTCAGACTCGCGCCGCTCAGCGCGCCGACAGCGGCGGGGCCGTAGGTCGACTGGATGCGCGCGATCTCCGACGCTGCTCGAGCGATCGCCTCCTCGTACGGCAGCGGGCTGAAGCCCGACGTCGCCTTCGGATCGCGGCGCAGCGCCGTGGTGAGCCGATCCGGATGCGATCCCTGCAGGTACCGTTTGACGCCCTTCGGACACAGCATGCCGCGATTGAACGGAAAGTCTTCCCACGGCTCGAAGCCGATCACCTCGTTGTCCCGCACCTTGAGCTGGATGCCGCACTGCTGACCGCAGAAGCAACAGTGTGTCTTGACGAGCCGGTCCGGCTCGACGCTCGTCGAGAGACGCGCGCCCTCCATCATCGAGAGATGCGGTCCGAACTTCTCGATGATGCGAAGCGAGTCGACGGGAACGTCAGCCATGATCGTTAACTCGCATCTCTCCAGAGGGCGCCTTGCGCCAGGCCCACCAACGCGCGCCGGCACTTCGGGCACACCTGCTGATAGTGCCCCCCGTCCCCGAGCTCGTAGCGAAAGCCGAGCTCCGCTTCGACCGTCGTCAGGTCGCGCACCATCTGCGCCGGCGCAAAGGGCTGGCCGCAGCGCCGGCATCGCGCTGGATCCGCGCGCGCGCCTTCGTCCTTATAGAAGCCAACGCCGAGCTGCGCCGGCCGCTGAAACACGTGAAACAGCTTGCCGAACGGCAGCCACAGCAGCGTGAAGATCACCGTGCAGGCGTGGAGAATCGCGAGGAAGTCGTACGCGTAGCCCTTCATCCACGTGTAGCTCGCCGTCAGCATCAGGCCGGTGACGCTGATCGCGAACAGCAGGAGCAGGGGCAGGATGTCCTGGGCGAACTGCTGCGTGGCGATCGCGCCGTGGTCGATCATTCGGCGGCGGAACGCCAGCATTACGCCCGCGATGACGAGGAAGGACGACCACACGAGACCGTGAAAGACGAGAAACCCCGTCAGCGACTCGACCGGGAACTCCTGCACCGGCAGCCCGAACACGAACGCGCGGTACAGATGCAGATTGCCGGGCACGGTCTCGAAGTGCACCCATCCCCACACGAGCGGGAAGGTGATGGCCCCGGCGATCACGCAGCCCCACATGATCAGCCAGTGCGCGACGCCTCGCGCGTGGCCGCGGCGAAAGATGTAGCGATTGGCCGCGAAATCCGTCAGACCGCGCCGCACCAGCGTCATGACGTTCCACCCGGTGCGGCGGCGCGTGAAGAACGCCTGCCACCCTCGCCGCCAGTACATGCGCGTCGGCGGCCGGTGAAGCCACATCGCGTAGCGATAGCTGATGCCGAACGCCGCGAAGAGTGTCGCGAACGTGTAGCCGACCAGCGCGGCGTCGAAGTGCTGCAGGCGCCGCGATCCGACCACGATCGCGGCGGCGAGTGTCAGCATGACGAGCGTGGCCCAGGCGCCGGCTCGAACGCGCTCCAGGGCCTGGCGGGCCGCGACCGGAAGCGTCGCGGTCCACTCGACGTCGTGGGGTCGGAACACGCGCGCGTTCGCCCAGCGGAGCACGAGCGCGGTTGCCGACAGCAGCACGAATCCCGGCCACACGACGCCGAGGTTGTCGCGAAACACGCCGAGCAGGAGCGGCGGGAAAAATCCGCCGAGTCCGCCCAGCGCGCCGACGAGCCCCGTGACCGTTCCGGTCTCCCGCGGAAACCGCTCGGGCACCAGCTTGAACACCGCGCCGTTGCCGAGCCCCATGAGCACCGCGCACGACAGCGCGCCGACGGTGAACGGGATCATCGTCTGCCAGGCCAGCAACAGCGAGAAGATCGCGATGCCGCCAAAGACCCACGACAACACTTGCGCGCCGCCGATGCGATCGGCCAGCCATCCGCCCACCGGGCGCATCAGCGTGGCGAGCAGGACGAATCCTGCGGCGCGGAATCCGGCGTCCGCGGGCGTGAGGCCGAACTCGGTGCGCATCAGCGTCGGCAGGTAGATCGAAAATGCGACGAAGCCGCCAAACGTCAGGAAGTAGAACGCACCGAGCAACCACGCCGTGGGCGCGCGCTTGAGCACCGCGGCCATCGCCGCGAAGCCCGCGACGCTTCCGGGGCGTGGAGGATTTCGCGCGACCGCGAGAAACACGATGGCCCACACGAGGAGCAGGACGCTCGTCCCGCGAAACACCGCCTGCCAGCCAAACTGTGACGCGACGACCGGGCCCGCGAAGACCGCGAGCGACTGCCCGAGATTGCCCAGCCCGTAGATGCCAAGCGCCGCGCCCTGCCGTTCGCGCGGCGTCCACCGCGACACGAACGCCGCCCCGACCGCAAACGACGAGCCCGCCAGTCCGATGAAGAACGCGGCTGCGAGGAGCGATTGATAGCTGGTCGTGAGCGTGACGATCCACGCCGCGACCGCGGAGACGCCGAGCAGCAGCGTGAACACGAGGCGCCCGCCGAAGCGATCGGTGAGCACTCCCATCGGCAGGCGGGCGAGCGAGCCGAGCAGCACCGGAATCGCGACGAGCAGGGCGGTTTGCGAGGCGGTCAGATGGTACAGACCCGCGAACACGGAGGCGAGGCCGCCGATCAATCCCCACGCCGCAAACGACAGCAGAAACGAGATCGTCGCGAGCCAGGTCATCGCCGTCTCCTCAACTCGCCGCGAGGTCGTCGAGGGACTTGCGATCGATCAGCACGAACCCGTCCTTCTCCGTCCGCAGCACCTCGTCCTTGTTCCAGCGGCTCATGATCCGGATCGCCGTTTCGATCGTCGTCCCCGTCCAGTCCGCGAGCTCCTGACGTGAGAGCGACAGTGGGATGAACGTGCCGCCCCGATCCGCTCGCCCGATTTCGTCGGCGAGCTTGAGGAAGAACCGTGCGAACCGTACTTCGACCCGTCCGCCCGTCAGCTCCGCGAGGCGCGTCGTGAGCTGCACGAGCCGCAGCGACAGGCTGCCCAGCAAACCGCGCACGAGCGACGGATGCTGCTCGAGCAGCTGGAAGAACGCCTGCCGCGGGATCAACAGACACTCCGACGGTTCCATGGCGGCGGCTGATGCGGGATAGGGACGTGACTCGTAGGCGGCAACCGCGCCCAGGGGCCCGCCAGGGCCGAACATCTCCAGAATGATGTCGCCGCCATTGGGCGCCTGTTTGAAGACCTTGATCAGTCCGGTGACGACGACGAAGAAGAAATCGGAGGGGTCACCTTCGTCGAAAACGCGCTCCCCGCGGTCGTAACGGCGCACGCGAGCCACGCCGGCAATCCGCTCGCGATCCTCGGGGCCGACGCGCCGGAACAGCGGGATGTTCCCCAGCAGGTCCGTCGTGGCCGGCGTCATGGCTGGATACTAGTCCCGGCGTCAGGCTCCTCAACAGATTCTTTTTCTTTTTCCTCGAGCCACTCTACCCAGTCCTCGCCGAAGAGCTCGATCGGATGGAGCGCGCGAATCGTGCCGTTGCCGCACGCGAGATCCTCCGCGGGACAGAACTTGTCGCATCCCCAGCACGTGCGCTCCGGATGTGGGGGATGGAGCGGGAGCTTGGCCATGGCCGCGACCGGGCGTCAGCTGAGCGCGCGCTCGAGGGCGATCGCGCGCGGGAACAGGACGTGATTCTCGAGATGGACGTGCTGGTGCAGATCCGCTTCGAAGTGAGCGAGCGCGTCGTAGCAGAGCCGGTAGGTTCGGCAGGCGTCCGGCGGCGGGTCGTAGCTCTGGCTCCACAGCCGGATGCGCGACATGTGATCGCCGGCGTCGCGATGGTCTTCTTCCATCACGCGAATCGGATTCAGGATCGTGCCGAACGGGCTCGAGGGCAGCGGCGCGCCGGCTTTCTCGGCCGCCGCCAGCGCCGAGATGTAGGGGAACAGCAGATGTTCCTCCTTGCTCATGTGGCTCAGGAGCTCGCTCGCGAGCTCCTCGAACGCGAGTTGAATCGCGGCCAGCTCCGCATGCCGCGTGCTGTGCCGCGCCACGAGCTTCTCGAGCCAGGCCGAGATCGTCGGGATCGTTTCGCGAACGTATCGATGATGACGATCGACCACGTAATTCGCCAACGCTGCGAGGTCGTTTGTGGCCGCCGGTGCGCCGGCCGCGTCAGGCCGCGGGCCGAGGCTCGCCAGCTGGTCGACGAGCTCCGAGAGCGGCACGCCTCGATCGGTGGCGGCTTCTCTCAGCGTCTGGTGGCCATGGCAGCAGTAGTCGAGCCCGCTGCGCTCGAAGACCACGGCGGTTCGAGCATCGCCGGTCACGATGTCGGCGAGCGTCATGTCGGGCAGCTGCGGCAGCGAAGGGGTGGTCGTCTTCATGACCCGAGCCTATCCGGCGCGCCGCCCGGCTCGTATGACGCCCGTCATATGCGCCCGATCCGGGCGCTTTCCCGCTATTTCACGCGCGCGTAGACCTTCTGCGCCACGGCCTTGATCGCCTCCGTCGGGTCGCCGCTTCGCCGCATCTCGATCGAAAACATCGTCAGGCCTTTCATCACCTGCAGCTCTTCGTGCTTCTCGTTGTACCAGCACGACGTCTCGCCGAGGCCGGTGAGGCCGTCATGGGTCTTCTTCGCGCACAACCCCTTGTACACGCTGGCCTCGGCCGCGGTGAGCGTGCGGACGATCAGGTTGATTGTGTGGAGTCCTGATCCGGTGAACTCGCACGCCGACGGTCCGTTCGGCGACTTGGTCGCCTTTGGTCCCGTGACCGCTTCGCCGAGCGCGGCGGTCGCGTCTTCCTTCGTCAACAGCGAGCAAGCATCAACCGAGGCGGGCGCGGCCGTCTGAGCACGCGCAGTGACGATCGCTCCGAGCACGACGAACACCGAACAGGCAGCCAGTCGCATAGGGCCTCCTTCAGTACTCACGGATGAATCCGATCGAGCTCCGGCAGCATCACGATGCCCGCCTGATCGTCCGCCGCGCTGTGCGCGACGACCGCGCGGCACACGGCGGCGGATCGATTCATGACGAGATGCGGCATGTCGGCCGGGACGTACATGTACTCGCCGGCGCGGCCGACGACCAGCGACTCGAGCCGCTCGCCGAAGTACATCGCCGCCTCGCCCTCGATCACGTACACGGCGGTCTCGATGGCGCGGTGCAGGTGCGTCTTCGCGCGCGCGCCCGGCGGCAGCTCCGCGACGGTCATGCAAATCGCGCGCGATCCTGCGCTCGCGCCGGTCAGTCCCGCGAGGTACGTCAAACCTTGCTGTCCCTGGTATTTCGCGCCAGCCGGAATCACGGTGCAGGTCGGTGTCGTCATGGTTGGGAACCGCGCTCGGCCGCGCGCTTCAGGTCGCTCGCGTAGCGCTCGAAGATCGGGCCGAAGTCCGGCAGCGATCGCTTCACGAGCGCCAGCACGACGCCGGAGAACTGTTCTTCCATCGTGAAGTCCGTCGATCCGTCGTCTCGCGGCCGCAGCGAAAACGTGCGCACGCCCCTGAAGAGCGGCGCGACGCCGTCGCTCCACGTCATGCGCTCGTTGGGCACGACGTCCGACACCTTTGGCGTGAAGGTGCGCGTCGTGCCCGGCACGTGCAGCCGCAGCCGCTCGCCTTCGCGGATCTGACCCTCGATCCCGGTCACCGTCGAGTTCCACGCCGGGAATCGCTGCGCGTCGGTCAGGAGATTCCACACGACCGCCGCCCGGGCGCCGATGTTCACGTCAACACGGCAAGCGAGAGAAAAAGCGCTGCGGGACCTGGTAATGGTCGGCTCGTTCATCGCTCGCACTCCCGCGGGGAGCCAGGTCGCAGGCTACCATCAACGGCGTCAGCGCTTCTCGATGGCCGGCAGATGGCTCACGATCATGATGTTGAACATCTGCTCCCAGCTGCCGACCGTCAGGCTCTTGCCGTCCGGCGAGATCGCCAGCGATTCCGTGGCGTTTTCGACGTCGAAACCGCCGAGCTTGCGGCGCGTTGCCGTCGTGTCCCGTCCGGGCACGAAGTCCTGCACGAAGACGCCGTTGACGCCGCGCTCGTCCTGACCGACGAACGCAATCGCCCGGCCGCCGGGCATCCAGCGCGCCCGCCCGAGTGCCGCCGTCGTCTCCTTGCGCCGAATCACGGTGATTTCGAATGGCGCCGGCTGACCATCCGTCAACCGGACGACCCGGATCCTGGCGGCGAGCCCGTCGACGAAGAGGACGTGTTGACCATCCGGCGAGATTTCCGGGAGTTGAATCGCGCCATCGACGATGCGGACCGGCTCGGCGCCGTCGGACCGCATGCGCCACAGACCGGCGTGCGCCGGGTTGGTCGAGTGATAGACGATCCACTTGCCGTCCGGCGTCTGCTGCGGGTTCTGCGCAAACAGGCCGTCATGACTCAGTTGATGCGCGTCGCTGCCGTCCGGATTCGCCGCCCAGACTTCGTACGGTCCCGATCGATTCGATCCGAAGAGCAGACGACGGCCGTCGGGTGAGTAGGACGGATCCCAGTCGTCGGCGGGATCGTCGGTGAGCCGGCGCACCGTGCCGTCCTTCCGGTTTACCGCCCACACGTCGAGATTGCCCCCGCGATTCGACGAGAACGCGACCCACTGGCCGTCAGGTGAGTACGTCGGCTGCCGATCGGTGCTGTTGCCGTGCGTGAGCCAGCGCGGCGCGGCGGCGCCGCCCTCGAGCGGGAGTTCCTGCAGGTTCTCGCGCGACGATCGCGTGTCGAGCACGAGACGCCCAGGCCCGAGCGCGTCGATCGACTTGCTGTGATTCGGCACCCAGAAGAGCGGCCGCGCTTCGCCCGTCGTCACGTCCTGGATCACGATGCGCGCGCTGCTTCCGGCCAGCCACGCGGCGATCGATTCCGCCTCGGAGTAGATGATCGACCGGCTGTCTGCCGACCAGAGGACCGAGGATTGACGCACGCGACCGCCGGGTGACTGAAGGAGGCGCGAGTGCGAGTTCGTCACGTCGATCAGGTCCATGCCGATCCCGCTGGCGACGCTCGCCAGGCTGTTGACGGCGGCGATCGTCCGCTCGTCCGGCGACCAGCGCGGCGTCATCAGCGCGCGGCCCGGCACGAACGCGACCTCACGCGCGCCGCTGCCGTCCGCCGACGCCACGCCGACGACGGAGCCCGATCGATCTCCCGAGACAAATCGTGTGAACGCGAGCTGACGTCCGTCCGGCGACCAGTCGGCGCCTGTGACGTTGTCGACGAGCTTCCGCGGATCGCCGCCGAGGAGGGCCACGCGATAAAGCGACGAGCCCTCGGCGGTCGTGCGGACGAAGATGATCGCCGATCCATCCGGTGAAAATCGTGGAAAGTCGTCCGACCCTTCGGTGAGCGCGAGCTCTCCGCCGCCCGTGACCTGCTTCAGCCAGATTCGCGACACGCCGTCGCGATCGGAAGCGAAGGCCACGGACTTGCCGTCCGGCGACGCGGTCGGCGACGAGTCGTGGCCCGAGTAGGTGAGCGACTCCATCGTCGCCGGCGCCGAAATCGCCGGCGCCGCCAGGCGCGAATGCAGGAACGCGCCGATCGCGCCGGCGGCAATTGCGATGGCGAGACCGGACGCCACGAGCGTCATCGTCACTCGCCTGGCCGGTTCGACCGCCGCGACTGGCGCGGCCCCGGATCCTGCGCCGCCGGCGATCGACTCCAGCGTCAGGCCGAGATCGTGCGCCGAATGGAATCGCGCGGCCGGATCTTTCTCGAGACATCGCGCGACGATGCGTCCCAACGCCGGTGAGGCGTGTTGCGTCGCCGCCGGCAGATCCGGAGGATCCGCCTTGAGAATCGCGTGCATCGTCTCGACCGAGGACGCGCCGGCAAACGCGCGCTTCGCGGTCAGCATCTCGTAGAGCACGGCGCCGAAAGAAAAGATGTCGCTGCGCGCGTCCGTCCTCTCGCCGCGAACCTGTTCCGGCGACATGTACCCGAGCGTGCCCATGACGACGCCGGCCTCGGTCAGCGACTGCGGCCGCGTGACGTCCGCGTCCTGGCTCGAGACCTGCTTGGCCAGGCCGAAGTCGAGGATCTTGACGCGGCCGTCGGTCGTGATGAACAAGTTGGCCGGCTTGATGTCGCGATGTGTGATGCCGTGTTCGTGCGCGGCCGCGAGGCCCGCCGCGATCTGGCGGGCGAAGTCGATCGCTTTCGACGGCGGCAACGGGCCGCTCGCGAGTCGCGCGGCCAGTGTCTCGCCCTTGAGCAGCTCCGAGACGAGATAGGGCGCGCCGTCAACCGTGCCGATGTCGAAGACGGCGAGGATATTCGGGTGGTTCAGCGCGCTAGTGGCCTGCGCCTCGCGCGTGAAGCGTTGCAGGCGATCGCTGTCGGCGGCGAACGAGGCGGGAAGGACCTTGATGGCGACGTCGCGATTGAGGCGAGAATCGCGGGCGCGGTAGACCTCGCCCATCCCGCCTTCGCCAATCTTGGAGACGACCTCGTACGGACCCAGTCGTGTGCCCGCGACGATCGACATCAGGGCCGATTGTAGCCGCGTCTGCGGCCGGAGCGCGGCACCCGCACGGATCGCACGCGGGTGCGACGAACCGCAGGCGGATTACCGCCTGCGGTAGCGCGCGATCAGGGACGTGAGACCTGTGCCGAGCAGCACGACCGACGCAGGCTCAGGTACGCGCCCCGGATCGTTGGGATTCGTGGGATTGCCATTCGCGCTGTCGAAGCGGACGAAGAACGCCGTGGGATCCCCGCCGTTGTTTACGCCAAGTTCGATCGAGTTCAGTCCAGCGTGGAACCCGGACGTGAGCGAAAACACGGTGGGCGCGCCGAAACAGCCGAAGCACGTGGTGGCAGCGTTCGCACCACCGTTGACGCGGATGAACCCGTCGTTATCCGTGCCGAAGGTTCCGGTGATCGACACGGAGTTCGGATCGAACCCGGTCAGATCCAGGATCATCTGATAGACGTAGATGCCTTGCACCCCCGCGATGCCGGGCGCTGCCGGCCCGCCGGGTGAGACCCACGCCGCGTCGGCCGTGTCAGCAAAATAGCAGCAGTTGAATCGGAACGTGCCCGAGCCAATCGCCTCGGTCGCGCCGGCCGGTTCCGACAAGAGCGTCCAGAACGACGCCGCCGCGCCAGGGGCCACCAGTCCGGTATTCGTCGAGTTCCGGCCGGTGTTATAGACGATGGGCGCCGCTCCGGCTGAGTTCGCGCCGAACGCCGCCAGGAGAATCGCAATCAGGAATAAGCGAGTCAGCTTCACAAGGCCTCCCGACTCCACGACCATTGCGCCGAAATTGCGTAGAAGGCTCCCGGAGAAGCAAGATCCGTGCACACTTCTGTAATCAGGAAAGTGGCGGAATTTGAGGCAGGTACGCGCAGATGTCAGCCCCCAGCCAGACGAATGACCGCCTCCTGCCCGTATTGCCAGGTGGGGCCCCCGGCCGCTACCAGGCGATTTTGACGAGGGAAACGCCCTGGCGCGGCAGGGTGAACGTCAAGGTGACCGCTCCGTCGACGACGTTCACGCGGGCCGGCGCGGATAACAGCGCGAGCTGGCCTGACTTCTCGAGATCCGCATACTGCGCGGGCGTCGGCGACTGCGGCGAGCCCATGGCTTGCCACGCCGTGTAGGCATTGCTGCGATCGTGATCGACGCGATAGTGCGCCAGCATCGGTTGTCCGGCGGGAAGTCCCGAGATCGCGAGCTCCACGTCCGCCGCCGGCGCCGTCAGGTCGTCGTCGTGGTAGTTCCACACGAGCACGGTGGCAGATCCCGCGTCGCGCATGGCGAACGCGGAGATGTCCGCCGCGCCACGCACGCTGCGATCGCGCACGTCAGCCAGGGGCAGCCCCGCCGAGCTCTCCGCGCGAACGCGATCGCCGCGCATCTGTCCCAGCATCCTGAACACGTTGACGACGGGCTTGTCGATGCCGTTGGTCGCGAGGTCGCGGAACCCGTCGAAGTACGGCTGGTCCTCGAAGAGGAACGCCCACGTGACGGCGCCGATGAGATTGGCCTGATGCAGATCGGCCAGTTGGTACGTGCGCGCGATCTGCTCCGCCGTGTAGCTCGAGAACATCGTGCCGTTGCGGTACGCGTTCGACGGATTCGTTCTGACGGGACACGCGGCGCAGCCTTCCGGATCCGATTCGCCGAGCACGATTGGGATGTTCGCCAGCTCGGGGAACGAGGTCACGACGCTCAGGCCGTTGTCGATCGCCCGGAGCTGGTTGCTGACGCTCATCCGCACGTGACCGTCCGGCATCACCTGCGGCGCGCCCTTCGCGTGAAAGGTCACGAGATCGAGCGGCGATCCCGTCTTGCCCGTCGCGTAGTTCGTGCCGCGAAGACAATGCTCGAGGAAGTTGCGCAGAATCGTTTGCGTCCGCGCGCCGTTGGGGCCCGTCACCTCGGGCCCGCCGATCCGCGCGGTGGGCACCGCGCGCTTCAGGCCGTCGGCCGCGAAATCGTAGAGCTTCATGTACTCGTCCGGCGTGCCGTGCCAGTAGCCGATGTCCGGTTCGTTCCAGACCTCGAACCACCAGGTCTCGATCTCCTGCCGTCCGTACTTCTGATCGAGATGACGCACGAGCTGGAACACCAGCTCGCCCCACTTGGCGTAGTCCGCCGGCGGGTAGGACCAGCCGGTGTAGATGTCGTTGTAGTTGTCGCCGGGCTTCCAGAAGTGTCGATACGGCGCCGGATGCGACGACAACGCTTCCGGCATGAAACCGAGTTGAAACAGCGGCTTCATTCCGCGCTCGCGGTAGGTGTCGACGATGCGATCGACGATCGTCCAGTCGTAGACCGGGCGGCCAGAAGCGTCCTCGGTGTACGCGTTCGTCGATCCCCACTTGAGCGCGGCGGTGCCGTCGCCGGTCGTCAGCAGGTTGTGCGTGCGCATGAACACCGGAACGGGACTGGCGGCCGCGAGCTCCGACAGCAGCTTCTTGCCGTTCGGCGTGTAGGTGTAGTTCGGCTCGTCGTGGCCGAACCACGCCCAGATCGGCGGCATCGATCGTTCGCGAGCCGTCGTGTCGACGCGGATCGACACGCGTTCGGCTTGGCGCGCCGAAGCGTCGTAGACGCGAAGGCGGCCTGGCAACGCGAGCAGAACGATCGCGACGATGATCGCGGTCGTCTTCACGGTGTGCGCGTCAGCTTGCCGCGGACGACTCTGTACGACACGCCGGGCTCGATCGCCCTGGTGTTGACGCGCATCGACTTCAGTCCCACGCGGTCGCGCTGGTTGTCGGCAAGAATCTGGCGCGCTTCCTTCTCGACGGCCGGCCACGCGCGCGGGGTGGCGCCGGGGAAGTACACCACGGTGTGGACGAGGTGGATGTCACCGTCCGCGGGATCGTAGAGGACGCAGGTGGCAGTGGCCGGAGGTTTCTTCGCCATGGCGCCTCCCATCAGCTGAAGAAGTAGATGTTCGCGAGCGCGCCGCACTTCGCGTACGCGACGAGCAGCTGAAACCGGACGCCCGTGCAGTGATCGATGAACTTCGCGCTCGACGGGTCGTCGTTCAGGTTCACGAACTTCTCCTGGCCGTTCACGATGTGCCAGTAGCCGGAAATCGCCGCCTGCGAGATCGATTCCGAATCGAACGTCGTGAGCGCGTGAATCACGGCCTGCGCTTCGACGGACGATTCGCCGAATCGGAGCGACGAGCTGACGACGCCGCCCGACCCGCCGTTGTGATACGCCCACATGATCCACGTCGACATGCCCGTCATCGCCATGGGAGGCCTCTCGCGGGGAGCGCCTGAATCTTAAGCGGTTTGGGGCCGGCCGAGCGCGGGTTTCACCGATTTCTCACGCCTTGCTCACGACTTCGCCGCGCCGCTCGACCGATCCTCGGAGGGTGGAGGTCGTGATGTCTGGCATGCAGCGTGTGACGAAGACCGGAATCCTCGCGGTGTTGGTGATGTTGGCCGGCGCAACGCAGGCGCGGGCGCAGTTCGCCCGTCAGCCGCCCGCCGAGTTGCCGGCGGTCGACGTGGTCGCCAGCCTGCCATGGACCCAGATTCCGGCCACGGCCGGCGCCGAACGCCACTGGTCCGGGCCGGGATTTGCGCTGGGCGTGGACGGCAACGTCAACAAGGTGGTGGCGATTGCCACGAACGTCGAGCGGTTCACGCCGGGCGGGGTGGCCTGGCTCGGCGGACTCCAGCTGAGCACGGCGTTCGAGTACGGCAGCGGCCGGGATCCCGTTCCGGGCCGCTATTTCGCGAAGTTTCTCGCCGGCGTCTCGAGCGGCCGATCGGTCCAGACGCGCGGCCTCGGCCAGGTCGACGTCGGGTTCGACATCCTCACGACGCTGAGGCCTGTCGGCGTCCACGTCGAGGTCGGGTACGATCTCGTGCCGGGCGACCCCGTTCACCACGCGTACGGGCGCGTGGCCGTTGGAATCATTTTCGGCCCTAAGATTTAAGGAGGCGATGAGCCACGACCACGGGCACGACCACGATCATCACGGCCACCACCATCACGGCGCCGACGGCCACTCGCATGGCGTGAGTGCTGACGCCGATCGCCGCTACCTGACCATCGCCCTCGCGCTGATCGTCGGCCTGATGGCGTTCGAGGTGGTGATCGGGATCATCGCGCACTCCCTCGCGCTCCTGTCGGACGCCGGGCACATGCTGACCGACGCGGGCGCGATCGTCCTGTCGCTCGTCGTCATCCGCCTCGTGCAGCGGCCGACCGGCGGCCGGCTGACGTACGGCATGCGCCGGGCCGAAGTGTTGAGCGGGCAAGCCAACGGCGCGGTGCTGCTCGTCCTCGCGGTGCTGGTGAGCTACGAAGCGATCGCGCGGCTGATCGATCCGCCGAGAGTCGCCGGGCTGCTCGTGACGATCGTCGCCGCCGTCGGTGTCGTCGTCAACATCGCCGCGGCGTGGGTGCTCGCGAAAGCGAATCGCGAGAGCCTCAACGTCGAGGGCAGCTTTCAACACATCCTCACGGATCTCTACGCGTTCATCGGCACGTTGATCGCCGGTGTCGTCATCGTGTTCACGGGTTGGGATCGCGCGGACGCGATCGCGTCGCTCGTCGTGGCCGCGCTGATGTTTCGATCCGGGTTCGTGCTGCAGCGCAAGGCGATTCGCGTGCTGCTCGAGGGCGCGCCCGAGAGCATGGCGCCCGAGGAAGTCGGCTGGGCGATGGCGCGCGCCGATGCCGTGAGCCAGGTGCACGACCTGCACCTGTGGGAGATCGCGCCCGGCCACCCGATCCTCACGGCGCACGTACTCGTCGCCGCCGACGCCGATTGCCACGCGGTCCGGCGCGGGCTCGAGAGCATGCTGCGCCAGCGTTTCAAGATCGAACACACAACGCTGCAGGTCGATCACGCGCAGCCGCAGCTGCTGTCGATCACACGGCGACGCGACGACCGCTGACGCGCGCTCCATCATCTGCAGCCCGACGCGCAGCAGCCGATACGCTGATCACTATGGCCAGCGTCCTGAAGCGCATCACCGTGATTTCAATTTTGTTCGCCGCCGCCACGGCCTCGTTCCAGGCCCAGACGGCGCCCGGAAAACCCGGCGGATATCCGGCCGCCGGCCAGTCAGCGATCGTGACTGTGGTGTCGCCCGGTGCGGCGCCGCGCGCGGCGCTTCGCTACGCGATCGGCGGTGACTACAAGTCGCACATGGACCTGACCATGTCGATGGGCATGTCGATGGAGCTGCCCGGTTTGCCCAGCCAGCCGATGCAGATGCCCGCGATGAAGATGGGCGCCGACGTCGGCGTGCGGAGCGTCGCACCGACGGGCGACGTGACGTTCGACTTCGCCTACACGAGCGTCACTACCGATCAAGCGGCCGGCACCGACCCGGCGTTCGCGTCGCTCATCCAGAGCATGGGCGCGGACCTCAAGAACGTGCGCGGCTCGGCGACGATGAATACGCGCGGCGCGACGCATGGATCGAGCCTCGATCTCGGCAAGCTCGCCGACGGACGGATGGGGCAGATGATGGGCTCGCTCGGGAACTCCCTCGACAGCCTGACCGTCCCACTGCCCGAAGAAGCTGTCGGCGCCGGCGCGCGGTGGGAATCGCGTCAGACGATTCAGTCGAACGGCTTCGAGGTCTATCAGAAGACGTTGTGGGAGCTCGTGGCCGTCGAGGGCAAGACCGTCAGGCTGAAGACGACGATCGAGCAGACCGCCCCGCCGCAGGCGGTGACCAATCCGGCCCTGCCGGCCGGCACCGACGTCTCGCTCGCGAAGTTCACCGGCACCGGCGGCGGCACGGTGACGCTGCACCTCGACTCGCTCATCCCGACCAGCGAGGTCAACTCGTCGACGAACATGACGATGAACGTGAACGCCGGCGGATCGACGCAGCAGATGAGCATCGGGATCACGCTCAAGATGTCGATCGCGCCGGGGAAGACCGCGGCCTCAGGCCGCTAGAGCCGTTCGCTCTAGCGCGCCAGGTTGCCGTTATGGCGGGCGGCGATGGAATGACCCGCAATGAGCGCCGCGGGAACGACCCACCACGTGCGCCGCGCCCACCGGTTATCGGAGCCCTTCATCTTGTAGGCGACCGTCATCACGCCGGCGTCGAACATCAGGCCGGCGGCGTAGGTCGTGCTCGCGCCCTGCCGCACGAACGGCGCGACGAACGGATTCGCCTCGTAGCAGTCCGGGCAGCGCTTCGAGACCTCGAACGTGCTCCGGGTATCGAGCAGCATCGTCGACGTCAGCGCGCCGGCCGTGAGCCAGAACTTCTTGTCCGCGACCTTTTCCGGCGCCCGGAAGTCCTGGGCGTGCGCGGCCGTTGAGGCCACGAGCACGAGCAACACCGCGCCACACAGTTTTCGCATAGGCAACCCGCCACCAGAGCGGGGCAATGGCGGTACCGAACGCCGTGAGTTCGCGCGTGCCCGTTTTGTCGAAGGAAACGCGCAGTTGGCTCGTCGCCGCGCCGGGATGGACTCGGTGAGAAGGGACATTAGACTCGCTGGAGGCAGACTTCAGCCTGAGAACCTGGCGCGCAGGCGGCGAAGTAGACGGCGGCTCAGTGCCTGACCGTCTTCCACGCGCGGTAGGTCTTCGACACGGGCAGACGTTTGAGTGCGTGCCAGGCCCGCACGGCCTCGGCGAACCCTGCCTTGGGATGGGCCTTGCGGAAGTCGCTGATGAAATAGACGTATCGGTCGTGCGGCACACGCGCGAACGGCTTGGGCGATCGGCAGAGGCGCACGTACTCCCGCACGAGATCGCCGTAGGTGATCTTTCGACCGCGCGCCAGCTGTCGCTCGCGCCACCGGTTCAACCGGTAGCGCGCGCCGGATCGACGAACAAACGCGCGATCGATCCTGCGCGCCTGCGCTTCGAGGAACGCCTTCGTCTTCTTGTCATTCGTGTAGACGACGACTCGGCGGGCCATCGTCAAACCGCGCTCGACGTCGCGCGTGCCGGGTGTGGATGGCGGCCGTCCAGTGGATCGCTTGACCCGGCCGGACGCGAGAAACGTGCGAATGGCGTGCTCGAGCTCGTCCTTTCGCAGTTGCGACGCGCGGCGAACGCCAAGCCGCGTGGCAAACCGCGTGAGGTCGGTCGCGTACCAGTAGCCGCGATCGAATTCGGCAACGGTCATCGTCGGCGACAAGCGAGGCACGCCAACACGCTAGCATGCGGTCAGGTCTGGTAGATTTCACCGCATGCGTGCTCAGACTCGACTCCTCGGTGTCGTCGTCTCGATGGCGTTCGCGGGCGCGGCGCTCGTTGCCGGCCGTCAATCCGACCTGCGAACCGCGATGACGTCCGACGGTGTGGCGCCGGCCAACGCCGTCTGGCTCGACAGCCTCGATCTCACGAAGATGGTGCAGCGCCGGCAAACGCCGCGCGCGGGTCAGACGCTCGCGCGCGGACGCGGACGCGGCGGCGCGCCGGCGACGACGCCGATCGTCCTCGGCGGCGTCACCTATCCACACGGCATCGGCACCCTCTCCATCAACGAGCTCATCGTCGATCTCAAAGGTCAGGCGACGCGGTTCGTGTCGATGGTCGGGCTCGACGACCTCGCCGTGGGCGAAGCCTCCGTCAGCGTCGAGGTCTGGGTGGACAACCGCAGGAAGTTCGAGAGCGGCGTGATGCATCCCGGCGACGCGCCGAAGCTCGTGGACGTCGATCTCAGCGGCGCGCGTTTTCTCGAGCTGTCGATTGACGATGGCGGTGACACGAGCAACGGCGACTACGCGGACTGGGGCGGCGGACTGATCTACCTGAAGCCGGGCGCCGCGGCGCAGCCGGAAAGCTGGACGTTCCCGTCCGAGCCCGCGCCGCAGATGGCATCGGGCTGGCCCGCCACGCCGCGGATCAATCCGCCGCGGACCACCGGCGGCACGCCCGGACGTCCGTTCGTCTTCAGGATTCCGGCGACTGGCGACGCGCCGCTGACGTTCGCAGCCGCCAACCTGCCGTCTGGCCTGACGCTGGATGCGTCGACCGGCGTCATCTCCGGCCGGATCGCGCGCGCCGGCAAGACTGACGTCGCGCTCACGGTCACCAACGCGCGCGGCCGCGCGACGGGCACGCTCACGATCGTCGGCGGCGCGGACGCGCTCGCGCTCACACCACCGCTCGGCTGGAATTCGTGGAACGTGTGGGGCGGCAGCGTCGACGACGCGAAGGTGCGCGCGGCGGCGGACGCGATGGTGTCATCAGGCCTCGCGGCGCACGGTTTTCAGTACATCAATATTGATGACGGCTGGGAAGGCGCCCGCGACGCCAGCGGCGTACTGCAGCCGAACAACAAGTTCCCGGACATGAAAGCGCTGGCGGCGTACGTCCACAGCAAGGGCCTCAAGATCGGAATCTACTCGTCGCCCGGCCCGCGCACGTGCCAGGGGCTGCCCGGCAGCCAGGGCCACGAGGAGATCGATGCGAAGACGTGGGCCGAGTGGGGGATCGATCTGCTGAAGCACGACTGGTGCTCGTACGGCAGCACGGATCCGACGCAAGCCGTCGCCGATCTGCAGAAGCCGTACCTCGTGATGCGCGACGCGCTTGCCAAAGTCGATCGCGACATCGTGTAGAGCTTGTGTCAGTACGGCATGGGCAAGGTCTGGGAGTGGGGCGCGACCGTGGGCGGCAACTTGTGGAGGACGACCGGTGATCTGACCGACGTGTGGTCGAACATGGCGGCGGTCGGATTCCGGCAGAACGACAAAGTCCGCTGGTCGAAGCCGGGGCACTGGACGGATCCCGACATGCTCGTCATCGGCAAAGTCGGGTGGGGACCGAACGTGCACGACACGCGTCTGACGTCGAACGAGCAGATCACGCACATCACGCTGTGGGCGCTCGAGGCCGCGCCGCTGCTCATCGGCGCGGACATGACGCAGTTCGATCCGTTCACGACCAGCTTGATGACGAATCACGAAGTGCTCGAGGTCAACCAGGATTCGCTCGGAAAGGCGGCGGCGCGCGTCTATCAGCGCGAGCGCCTCGAGCTGTGGGCCAGACCGCTCGCCGACGGATCGATCGCCGCGGGCCTCTTCAATCGCGGACTCGAGGCGACGGAGATGACGGCGACGTGGCAGGAGCTCGGGATCGCCGGCCCGCGTGTGGTGCGCGACCTCTGGCAGCAGCGCGACGTCGGCACGAACGATCGCCAGTTCGCGGTGCGCGTGCCGGCGCACGGCGCGGTGATGTTCCGCGTGAGGAAGCCGTGATTTGGCTCGAGCTCGGCGTGCTCGTCGCGTGCGTCGCCCTCGGCGCGCGGCTCGGCGGCATCGCGCTCGGCACGGTGGCCGGCGTCGGGCTCGTCGTGTTCGTGCTGATCCTGGGGCTGCCGCCCGGCGGGCCGCCCGGAGTCGTGATCGGCATGATCATCGCGACGATCACCGCCGTGGCGACGATGCAGGCGGCCGGCGGACTCGACTACCTTGTCGCCGCCGCCGCGCGCGTCATGCGGCATCGCCCGCAGTACATCACCGTGGTCGCGCCGATCGTGACCTGGCTGCTGGTACTGGCGTCCGGCACGACGCATGTCATCTATGCGCTCCTGCCGATCATCGCCGAAGTATCCGAACGGGCCGACGTGCGGCCGGAGCGACCGCTTTCGATCAGCGTCGTGGCCGGATTCCACGGTGTGCGCGCGTCGCCCATTTCGGCGGCGACCGTCGCCATCTTCGGGTTTCTCGCGCCGATGGGCGTGACGTTGCCCCAGTTGCTCGCCATCACGATTCCGTCAACGCTCATCGCGGTGCTCGCGGGCGCGCTGTCGGTGGCGTGGCGCGGCGTGCCGCTGAGTCAGGATCCGGAATACCAGCGTCGCATTGCGACGGGGCTGGTCGCTCGGCCTGAACCGACGCCGGCGCCCGACGGCCGCGCGCTCATCAACGCGAAAGGCTCGACGTTGCTTTTCGCCGCCGGCGTGCTGCTCATCCTTTTGATCGGCGCCGTTCCGTCGCTGCGGCCCGTCTACGATCTGCCGGCCACCGCCGCCATCGAGACCGACCAGGTCACGATGGGCGCGGCGATCATGATCGTCATGCTCGCCATCGCGGGTCTCACGATGATCTTCTTTCAGGCGTCGCCCAAGGCGGCGCTGAAGGGATCGATCATGTCGAGCGGCGTGTCGGCGATCATCTGCATCGTCGGCGTCTCCTGGCTCGGGTCGTCGTTCTTCGAAGGCAATCGCACGCTCATCGTCGACGGCGTGTCGAGTCTGGTGCGGGCGCATCCGTGGATGTTCGCGGTGGGCCTGTTCATGCTGACGACGTTGCTCTTCAGCGCGGCGGCCGCTGTCGCGATTCTCGTGCCGGTCGGCGTCGCGCTGGGGATGCCGGCGTCGGTGCTCATCGCGTCGTACCCGGCGTCGAGCGCCAATTTCTTCCTGCCGACGTACGGCACGCTGCTCGCGGCGGTGTCGTTCGACCGCACGGGCACGACACGAATCGGCAAGTACCTGCTCGACCACAGTTTCATGCGGCCTGGGCTGGTCGCAACGGTGACCGCCGTAGTCGTCGCCTTTGCGATCGGCAGCGTCATTCTGAGGTGAGAGACGGTATGCGAATCGCGTTCTTCGGCAGCGGCGGTGTCGGCGGGTACTTCGGCGGGCGGCTGGCCGCGTCTGGCGCGGACGTCGCGTTCATCGCGCGCGGCGCGCACCTCGAGGCGCTTCGCACGCGCGGGCTGCGCATCGTCAGCCCGAAGGGCGACGTCCACGTGCCGCGCGTGGCCGCCGCCGAGCGGCCCGCGGACATCGGTCCGGTCGATGTCGTGTGTTTCGCCGTGAAGATGTACGACGCCGACGCGGCGGCCGCGACGCTGTCGCCCCTCGTCGGGCCGCACACCGTGGTGATTCCCTTTCAGAACGGCGTCGAGAGCGTGGACATTCTCTCGCGCCACTTGCCCACGGCCAACGTCGCGGGTGGCGTCGCCTACATCACCGCCGTAATCACCGAGCCCGGCGTCATCCGTCACACCGTGATGGATCAGGTGATCTTTGGCGAGATCGACGGCCGCCGATCGCCGCGGCTGGAGCAGCTGCTCGAGCTGTGCCTGCGCGCGGGTTTTCAGGCGCGGCTGAGCGAACACATCAGGACGGACATCTGGTCGAAGTTCGTCCGGCTGGCGGCGTTCAGCGGGATGACGGCGGTCACGCGATCGCCGGTCGGGGTCGTGCGCGAGGATCCGGATCTTCAGGCGATGTCGGAGGCGGCGTGGCGCGAAGGGCTGGAGGTCGCGCGCGCGTGCGGTGTCACGCTGCCGTCAACGACCATCGAGGAGATCCGCACGATGTGGATGTCGATGTCGCCGCCGGCGAAGTCGTCGATGCTCGAAGATCTCGAGCGCGGGCGCCGGCTCGAGCTCCCGTGGCTCAGCGGCGCGATGGTGCGCCTGGGCGACGCGCACGGCGTGCCGACGCCGGTGCATCGCTTCATTGCGACCGTGCTGAAGCCGCACGCTCACGCAGCTCCTGCGACGCATCGACCTTGATCCAGAGCGCGGCGCCGATGAGGAGCAGCGCCGCCATCGGGATGAACGGCGCGTCGTAGCTGCCGGTGCGGTCCACGATGTAGCCGTAGAGCACCGCGCCGGCGAGTCCGCCGATCTGCGCGACCGTGTTCATCAGTCCGACCATCGCGCCGGCGCGCGGCCCGCCGATGTCCAGGCACACGCCGAACACCCCGGGTTGCTGGAAGGTGATGCCGCCGTAGGTCAGGGCGAGGAACACCACGGTGAGCACTTGATGGCGCGTGAGCATGGCCGCGATGACGAACGCCGCCGCGACCGTGAGTGCGGTCGCGCCGATCAACCGTCGGCCGTGCTTCGCACCAAGCCTTCGCACGAGCGCGTCGCTGGCGGCGCCGCCCGCGAGGTTGCTGCCCGTCGCGATGACGTACGGGAGCGCCGAGAGGAGGAGAGTGGACTCGTTGAATCCCCGGCCCCGGACGAGGAACGTGTGAAACCAGGTCTGAAAGAAGTTGTAGACGTAGACGTAGCAGAACGCCAATCCGAGCGTTGCCCACACCGTGACGGACCGCGAGGCAAGGTGCCACGGGAAGGCATGGCTCACTGACGCCGCCGCACCGGTTGCCAATTCGGACGCGGCGAGTCCGCGCTTTTCTTCAGGCGAATCGCGGAACCACCAGTACCAGACCATCGCCCACACGAGTCCGATCGCACCGAACACGTAGAACGACATGCGCCAGCCGTACCGGATCTGGATCGGCAGCACCAGCAGCGGCGCGATGGCGCCGCCCACCTGGCTGGCCATGAGGGTGACGCCCGAGATCGTCGCGCGCTGCCGCGGAGGAAACCATCGCGCCGTCACCACGGATGAATTTGGAAACGCGCCGGCTTCGCCCGCTCCGAACAGGAACCGCGTGATCAACAGCTGGTAGTAACCCATCGTCGCGCCCGTGAGCGCGGTGAACGCCGACCACCACACCACGATCCGCGTGAGCACGCGCCGGGGTCCCATGCGGTCGCCCAGCATGCCGGTCGGAATTTCGAAGACGCAGTAGGCGAGCGTGAACACCCCCGTCACCCACCCCCAGCCCACGGGGTCGATGCCGAGATCCTCCTGCATCCGCGGTCCGGCGACCGAGATGCAGACGCGATCGAGATACGTGATGACGAACAGCAGGACGAGCAGAACGACGACGCGGCGACGATCGCCCGACACAGCCGGCAAGATGCCCGATTGTGTCACAGCGGCGATCTGCCGCTGGGCCGGCTCGAATCCGTGTCCACCGCGGCGACGGTCTTGTCGACCAGTCGCAGGAACGCGTCGATGGTGATCTCGAGGTCGCTCTCGGGCGTGTCTTCTTCCTTGCAGTGCGACAAGCCGTTCGTCGAGCGCGCGAACATCATCACTGCCGGCATGACGCGGCTCATCTCCACCGCGTCGTGCAGCGGTCCCGACGGCAGTCGCGGGGCGTGGCCGGTGGCTTCGCCGACGGCGTCGGCGCACAGGTCGATCAGCCGCGGATCGAACCGGCAGGGATCGATGCGCCACACGTGCCGCCACGTCACGGTCACGCCGTTGTTTGCGGCGGCGCGCGACGCGGCCTCGCGCGCGTCGGCGAGCGCATGCTGCAACGTGTCGAGATCGAGCGCCCGCTGATCGAGCGAGATCTCGCACACGCCAGGCACCGCAGTGACGATCGCCGGCTCGACCGACACAGTGCCCACCGTGCACACCATCCCGGCGGCGGGCGTCGAGTGGCGCCGCGCGATCTCGCGGCAGGCGAGCGCCGTTTCCGCGGCCGCGAGAAACGCGTCGCGGCGCATCGCGATGGGCGTCGAGCCCGAGTGCGCGGCCTGGCCAACGAAGCGCAGCACGTGTCGCTCGACACCGTAGGTGCCGACGACGGCGCCCGTCGAGCGTCCCATCGCCTCGAGCACCGGACCTTGCTCGATGTGAAGCTCGAGGTACGCGCGCGGATGGCGTTCGTCGAGGGTCCGGCGCGCGTCGAGCATCCGGTCCACGTCCACGCCGTTTTCAGCCAGCGCATCCGCCAGCCGCACGCCGTGGCGATCCTTCAGATCTCTCACGCTGTCCGGCACGAGGCTGCCGCTCGCGGCCGACGACCCAAGCAGGCTTCGCGAGAAGCGCGCGCCCTCTTCATCCGCAAAATCCACGACCGCGAGCGTGACCGGCGGAGTGGTGCCTTTGAACCGGCGGAGCGCCTCGATGCCCGCCAGCACGCCGAGCGGGCCGTCGAGCCAGCCGCCGTTCGGTACCGAGTCGAGGTGGCCGCCGAGAATCACCGTGTCGCGACGCGCGCCGGGCAGCGTGATCCAGCGATTGCCGGCGGCGTCGGTGTCCGCGTGCAGTCCGTCCGCGGCCAGCACCTCGTCGAGCCAGCGGCGCGCGTCACGCCAGACCGGACTCCACGCGACGCGCTGGGCGCCGTGCGCGTCGCTCGTTCGCGCCGCCAGGGCGCGAAGATTCGCGATGACGTCGCTCACTTTTACGGATCGATGATGATGACCGGGTCGGAGTGTGCGGTGGCCTTCTTGCCATCGACCTTGACCTCGTACTGCACGCTGATCGGCCCGTTCTTGGCGTCCATGTCGGCTGACACAGACTTCTTGTCCAGCTTCTTCTTGTCGACGCCATCGCCAAAGGGACCGGCGGGGATGGTGAACTCGCCGTCTTTGTCCGTGGTGTTGATGATCTGGAACTTGTCGCCGTTGGCCAGCACGACGACCGGTGGATACACCTTGTAGTCGTCGCCAAAAACTCCGTCCACCCTGTATACGTACGCCTTGACCTTCGCCATTGCCGTGTGCTCCTTCCGCGCTACTTTCGAAGCCGAGTGTACCGATCGTCGCTCCGCAACTCCTTGAGCCACGGAGATTGTTCGATTCTCTTGAGCGGATAGCCCGCACGAAGGGCCTGCTCGAGCAAGGCTAGTGCCTTCGTCCGATCCCCGAGCTCTTCCGAGATGGTGGCGAGCGTCGACAACACCGCCGCGTCGCCAGGCTGTTGTTGCTCGACGAGATCGAGAAGCTTGTGCGCCCGGCTCCGATGCTCGGCGGCAGTTGGCCCATCCGTCAGCAGCGCGAGCACGGCGTAGCTCGAGGCCAGCTCGGCCAGCGCGGACGCGTCCATCCTGGTCGACGCGCGTGTCTGCTCGCCCAGCGCGACGGCGCGTTCGTACGCCTCCTTCGCGCGTCCTCGCAAGTCCGGCGCCCAATAACACGCCGCGCCGAGATTGAACCAGTGCACGAACGTCGCGCCGGGCAGCGCCACGGCCCCTTCGAAGGATCGGGCCGCTTCCGCGTACTTGCCCTGCTGATAGAGCGCCGTGCCCAGATTGGAGTAGGCCGTCGCGTTTTTGTCGAGCGACAACGAACGCTCGTACATCTCCGTTGCCTTGTCGTACCGCTCTTGCTGAAGAAATGCGGTGCCGAGATTGTTGTACGCACGCGTGTTGTCCGGGGCGAGCGCCTGCATTCGCTCGAACTGCGCGATCGCCTCGTCCGGGCGGCTGACGTTGAGGTAGAACGAGCCCAGGCTGTTGCGGGCCGTCCAGTCGTTCGGATCGAGCGACACCGCCGTGAGGAACGCCTTCTCGGCTTCGTCCCGCCGGCCCTGGCGGAAATGGACGCGGCCAAGCTCGCGCCAGGCACGGCTGGACTTGGCATCGAGGGCCGTGGCCTTTTGCGCTTCGCCGAGCGCGCCGTCGTTCCTGCCCTGACCGTAGTTGATCATGGCCAGCACGACGTGCGCCGGCGCGTACGACTGATTGAGCGTCAGTGCGAGCCCGGCCTCTTCGCCCGCCCGATCGGCCAGCGTCGTGTCTTTCAGGTTGTACTCGAACTTGCGCCAGTACGCCTCCGCCAGCAACGTGTGCGCCGCAGGATCGCTGCTCGACGCCTGGACGACCGGTGAGAGCAGCACCAGGGCCTGATCGACGTTCGCCTGCTTGTCGTATCGATCGAGCAACACGCGCGCCTGCGCGAGCGGCGCGTTCGCCCGACTCCAGCGCGCGAGCGCGACCGCGCCGATGACGGCCAGCACCGCGAGCAGTGCCGCAGTGCGGCGCCACCGTTGGCGCGTGCTCGATCGAAAGACCGCACGCGCGGAGCGCGAGCCCGTCGGCACATCGCGCAGCTCGCGGAGATCCCTGGCGAGATCCTGTGTGGACGCGTAGCGATTCGCCGGGTCCTTGGCCAGGCACCGCTCGACGATCGTCACGAGCTGAATCGGCACGTCAGGCGCGCGCTCGGCGAGCGGTTCCGGCTCTGCCTCGATAATCGCCGCCATGGTCTGCGCAGACGTGTCCCGTCTGAACGCGCGCCGGCCGGTGAGCATCTCGTACAGGATGGCGCCCAGCGCGAACTGATCCGTGCGGAAGTCGATCGGCCGCCCGGCCACCTGCTCGGGCGACATGTACCCCGGTGTCCCCGCGGCGGCCAGCGTATCGGTCAGGCCGCGCTCGACGGTCGGATCGTCCGCGCCCGGCGCGGGCCGGTTCGTCTTGCCGATGCCGAAGTCCACGATCTTCGCGCGGCCGTCCTCGGTCAGCATGACGTTGCGCGGTTTCAAATCGCGGTGCACCACGCCGGCGGCGTGCGCGGCGGCCAGCCCGTCGGCGACCTGGCTGACGATGTCGGTGGCGCGCTGGGGCTTGAGCCGTCCATGCAGCAGCGCCGCGTGGAGCGACTGACCCGCGACGAACTCCATGACGATGAACGGCCGGCCCTCGAAATCACCGACGTCGTGCACCGTGATGATGTTGGGATGATTCAGGAGAGACGTCAGCCTGGCTTCGCGAACGAGCCGCTCGGACGACGTGCGGTCCGCCGCAAATTCCTCCGTGACGAACTTGATCGCGACCAGGCGGCCCAGACGGGTGTCGCGCGCCTGATAGACCTCGCCCATGCCACCGGCGCCGAGGGACCGGACGATCTCGTACGCGCCGACGCGCAGGCCTGGCTCGAGACCCATTGGGGAAGGCGAGAATACACCGAATCAACCGGTCGCCCCGGCGGTTACGGCGCGTCGGTGCGGAGCGTTTCGGACGGACTGACGCGCGACGCGCGAAGCGCCGGCTGCGCCGTCGCCGCGATCGTCGCCGCGACCACGAGCGCGAGGCCGATCGCAAACGCGCCTGCATCGAGCATGTTCACGTTGCGGAGATGGATGACCGACGCCAGCGTGCCGAGCCCGCCGAGCGCGAGCACGAGCCCGATCGCCGCGCCGATTCCGGCAAGCGTGCCGCCCTGCCGCAGCACGAGCGCGACGACGTTCCGCGGCGAGGCGCCGAGCGCGAGCCTGATGCCGATTTCCTTCTGGCGATCGCTCAGCGCGTAGGTGAGCACGCCGTACAAGCCGGACATGCCGAGGCCGAACGCGATCGCTGCGAGCAGCGCGCCAACCCAGGACGCGGCGATGAGCGGCCACGTCTGCAGGTCGCGAATGTCGGCCAACGGGAGCGCTTCGAAGATCTGCGGCTCGGGCGCGACGCGACGGAAGATCTCCTGCAACGCCGCCGGCGTGAGATCGCCGCGGCCGCGCACGAGGATCGCCGTCGCGTACTCGTTGCCGCGCGCGATCGGCAGATAGATGTGGCTGCGATCGTGCCCCGCGATCAGCAGCTTCGTCGTCATGTCGCGAACCGTGCCGATGACGGTGATCGTGGGGTAGCCCGGCAGATCGGCGAGCCCGCGATCGTCCGCGCGCTCGATGCGGATCGTCTTGCCAATCGGATCCTCGCTGGGCCAGAACGCTTTGGCCGTGGCCTCGCTCACGATCGCCACCGGCGCGGCGTCGCGCGCCTCTCCGGCGGTGAACGCGCGCCCGCGCCCGATCGGGACGCGGAGCATCGGGAAGAACTCCGTCGAGACGAACGAGAGATCCGACGGCGTGCCCGGCTGCCGGCCGTCCGCCACGGCCGCGACCCGGCGCGTCGCGTTGAAGAGGGGATTGCCGCTCGTCACGGCCAGATCGGCGACGCGCGGATCGCGCGCGAGCGCCTCGGCGAGCGGCCGCGCCGGCCGGTCGTCGCTGCCGCGCACGTTCACCGAGATCACGCCCGACGGATCGAACCCGAGATCGTGCTGGCTCATGCCGCGGCCGTTGTGCGCGAGCGTGATCGCGGCGACGACGAGCACGAGCGCGGACGCGACTTGCGCGACGACGAGCGCGTGCCGGAGCCGGGCGGCGCGCGGGCTGCCGTGACGTTGCCCGCGCAGCGAGTCCACGAGCCGGACGCGCGACGCTTGAAGGGCGGGCGCCAGCGCGAAGAGCATGGTGGCGATCGCCGAGGCCGCGACGACGAACGCGAACACGCGGACGTCGAAGTCGAGCCGCGGCAGCCGGAGAATGGGTCCGAGCGACACGGGCAGGGTGTCCACGAGCACGTGGGGCACGAGGCGCAGTCCCGACGCCGCGAGCGCGAGGCCGGCGGCGCCGCCAATCGCCGCGATGCACGCCCCTTCCGTCAGAAGCTGCGTGACCACGCGCGCGCGGCTCGCGCCGATCGACAGCCGCACGGCGATCTCGCGCTGGCGGCTGATCGCGCGCGCGAGCATCACGTTCGACACGTTGGCGCACGCCGTCACCAGCACGAGCACGAACGGCACGAACACCGGCGTCAGGATCGCGAGGACCTGGAGCGTCAGCTCGTTCGGCCCGGGATGCGGCTCGACGATCGCGGCGACGTCCGGCTCGCGATCGAAGCGCGCGCGCATGAAGCCGGCGAGCGCACCTTCGGCCTGGGGCACGGTCACGCCGGCGGCAAGCCTGGCGACGATCATCGTTCCCGGCGGCGCGTCGGACGCGCCCGCGCGTTCGACGGCCGGCCGCGGGATGAACACGTCGCGCGGCTGGTCGACGAGGCCGCTGAACTCCGGGCCGAGCACGCCGACGATTCGGTGCTTCCGGCCGTTGATGTCGATCTCGCGATCGAGGATCGCGGTGTCGCGGTTGAAGAGCCGCTCCCACGCCGGATCGCTCAGCACGGCCGAGCTCGCGCCCGCGTCGATCGGTCCGAGACCGCGGCCCAGGCGCATCGCGGGTCCGAGCGTGTCGAAGTAGTCGAGCGAGACGGCGGCGGCGAGGATCGGCTGGCCGCCGGACGACACCATGTTCGCGTCTTCGGCGGCGACCGCGCTGAAGAGATCCGCGCGGCGGCGGACGTCGTCGTAGTCCGACCAGTGGAAGAGCCTGCTGCCCGACTCACGCCCGCGCCAGGCCACCTGGTAGAGTCCGCCGGGATCGCGAATCGCGTACGGCCGCAGGAAGCCGTTGACCACGCCGAACGCCGTCGTCAGCAGGCCGATCGCCACTCCGAGCGTCAGCGTCGTCGTGAGAACGAATGACGGCGTGCGACGAAGGCCGCGCACGGCGTATCGCACGTCGCGCCAGAGGTGATCGAGCCAGACCACGCGGCTCGTTTCGTAGAATCGCTCTTCGACCCTGGCGACGTTGCCGAATCGCCGCACCGCTTCCGCGCTGGCCTCGTCCGGGCTCATGCCGTCGGCGATGAGCCGATCGGTCTCGAGGTCGAGGTGCGATTGCACCTCGTCGTGGAAGTCGTCGTGCGTGCGGCGGGTGAACATCGATCAGCCGCGCGCGGAATCCGAGCCGAGCACGCGCGCCATGGCGGCGGCGAGACGATGCCAGCGATTCGACTGGCGGGCGAGCTGATCGCGTCCGGCCCGGCTCAGCGTGTAGAAGCGCGCGCGGCGGTTGTTGTCCGACACGCCCCACTTCGCTTTGATCCACTTAAGCGCTTCGAGCCGCTGCAGCGCCGGGTAGAGCGCGCCGTGGTCGACGAGCAGCTCGCGGCCGGACGAGTCCTCGATGGCGCGCGCGATGCCCTGGCCGTGCTGCGGGCCGAAAACCAGCGTGCGGAGGATGAGCACGTCGAGCGTGCCCTGGAGGAGCGCGATCTGGTCCTGGCCGGCGGGCCCTCGGGTTTTCATCTAACCCAAGCATCGATGATCGACGGGTTAGATGTCAACCCGAGACACGACCTCCGTCCCCCTCCAGCCCCAACCTGTGGAAAAATCCCCCGTCCCCATGCTTCTGGTCTTCCACAAGCCGTACGGCGTCCTGTCGCAGTTCCAGTCGGAGGACGCGCGTCATCGGACGCTGGCCGCGTTCGGGTTCCCGCCGCGCGTCTACTCGATTGGCCGGCTGGACACCGACTCTGAGGGGCTCCTGCTGCTCTCCGACGAGGCCGCGCTCAACGAGCGCCTGCTCCATCCCCGCCACGCGCACGCGCGCGAGTACTGGGCGCAGGTCGAAGGCACGCCGGCGAAGGCGGCGCTGCGCGCCCTCGAGCGCGGTGTCCTCGTGCAGGGACGCCGGACCCTGCCGTGTCGCGCGCGCCTGCTCGAGCCGGCGCCGTCCGTCGCTCCGCGCATGCCGCCGATCCGCGTACGCAAGTCGATTCCGACCAGTTGGATCGCGCTCGAGCTCGTGGAAGGGAAGAACCGCCAGGTCCGGCGCATGACTGCGGCCGTCGGGCATCCAACGCTGCGGCTGATCCGCGTTCGCATCGGCGCGTTCGAGCTCGGCGATCTCGCGCCAGGCGTCTGGCGCGAGCTGTCTGCTGACGATCGCGCCCGCGTGCTCGCCGATCGGGCATTGTCCTAAGGTCCAATAGCCGTCCAGCCGGTTCGGACCTACCTTCGGGGGTACTCCTCCCTGGTTCAACCTGGAAGTGCCCGGAGGTCTCGTGTTGCGGTTTCTCACGAGCCGGCACGTCGAGCGCGCAGTGTGGGCGGCGGGCATCGTGTGCCTGCTCGCGTTCGCCGGCCTGCGCTTCGGCGGCACGTGGAGCGCGGCGCGGGACGTCGCCGCGTTCCGCGCGGACGGGCAAAGCGCGCCGGTCGAGCCGCGGCCGGACATGTCGCTGTGGTCGCCCGTCCGGATTCAAGCTTGGAAGGATTCGCACGCGCGCACGGCGCCGGCAGCGCTCGCCGTCCTCCGCATTCCGAAGATCAAGCTCGACGTGCCGGTCCTCGAGGGCACCGACGACTGGACGCTCAATCGCGCCGTCGGACACATCGAGGACACCGCGCGTCCGGGCATCGCCGGCAACGTCGGCATCGCCGGACATCGCGACGGATTCTTCCGCGGCCTGAAGGACATCGTCGCGGGCGACGCGCTCGATCTCGAGACGGCCGGCCGCACGACGCGCTACCGCGTGGATCACGTCTGGATCGTCAAGCCCGACGACGTGTGGGTGATCGATCCGACGCCGGGCGCCGCCATCACGCTCGTGACTTGCTATCCGTTCTACTTCGTCGGATCGGCGCCGCAACGGTACATCGTGCGTGCCGTGCCCGTGACGCCGCAGTGAAGGGATCGAGGAGGAGTCATATGGAACGCAAATCCGGATGGACGCTCGCGCTTGCCGCTCTGTGCCTCGTCGTTGCGGCGTCTGCGTACGCACAGACGTCGACGACCACGCAGAAGTTCGAGGTGTTGTCGGTGGCCGGCAATCAACTCGTCGCGCGTCTGGGCGACGGCACCACGAAGGAGTACACGGTTCCTGAAACGTTCAGGTTCCAGGTCGAAGGCAAGGAACTGACGGTGCACGATCTCAAGCCGGGCATGACCGGCACCGCGACGATCAAGACGATCACGACCGAGCACACCGTGTACGTGACCGAAGTTCGGCAGGCCGAAGTGATCGACGCCAACGGCAACAGCGTCGTCGTGCGTGGACCGAACGGCTTCAAGATGTTCACCGAAGCCGACGTCACCAAACACAACATGACGCTCTCGCGCGACGGCCAGCCGCTCAAGTTCGAGGACATCCGCAAGGGCGATCGGCTGACGGCCACGATCATCACGTCGTCGCCGCAGACGGTCACGCAGCAGCAGGTGACCGCGCGTCTGAATGCCGCGGCTGGCGCGGTGGGCGGCGCAGCGGCCGCGACGGGCGCGGCGGTGAAGTCTGGCGCGGCGGCCACCGGGTCCGCGATCAAGTCCGCGGCGGGCGCCACGGCGAACGCGGTCGGCGGCGCGGCCTCGGCCGCCACAGGCGGCGGGACGAAGCACCTGCCGAAGACGGCCAGTGAGTTGCCGATCGTCGGGCTGACTGGCCTCGCGTTGCTCCTCGCCGGCGCGTCGCTCACGATCGCGCGCCGCCGTCGCGCGGCGTAGCGCCGAGCGGCTACCTGCGGTAGCTCTCGAACTCGCCCGCCTCCGCGCGAGCTCGGCCGATGGAGTCGAGCTCGCGCTGGAGGGCCATCCGGTCCAGCAGATCGAGCCGGAGGCTCGTGAAGATCTTGATCCGCGCGTCCAGCTCGCGAAACGCCTTGTTGAACGCGCGGAGCTTCTCTTCGTCCGATCCCTCGACGGCCGCGGGATCTTCGATTCCCCAATGCGCGGTCATCGGCTGGCCGGGCCACAGCGGGCACACTTCCCGGGCCGCTCGATCGCACACCGTGAAGACAAAGTGCAGCGGCGGCGCGCCGGCCGCCGCGAACTCGTCCCAGCTCTTGCTCCGCAGCGAGGCGGTCGGCAGCTTGTATTTCTTCAAGGTCTCGAGCGTCATCGGATGCACGCTTCCCCGCGGATGGCTGCCCGCGCTGAATCCGCGGAAGCGGCCGTGGCCCCAATGATTGACGAGCGCTTCGCCGAAGATGCTTCGCGCCGAATTCCCCGTGCACAGAAAGAGGACGTTGTACGGCTCGGTCATGAGGCCCTCGCATCGGTCGCGGCAATGGTGACGGCATCGCGGGCCGGCACGCGTGCCGCGGGCAGCAGCCAGCGGAACAGCGCCGCGGCGGCCAGGGCGCCGGCGGTTTGCGCCACGATGAAGCCGCCCACATCTGCCGGCCGAATGCCCGAGAACGTGTCGGTGAGCGATCGCGCAATCGTCACCGCCGGATTTGCGAACGACGTTGACGCCGTGAACCAGTACGCGCCCGTGATGTAGAGCCCCACGGCCATCGGCGTGGCCTCCGGCCGCTTCGAACTTCCGCGGATCACCGTGAGCAGCCCGAACGTCGCGACGAGCTCGCTGAACATCATCGCGCCGCCCACGCGCGCGTGATGGGACACCTGCAGCGCCGGCTCGCCGAACATCGCGTGGGCGGCCACAACGCCGGCGACGCCGCCGGTGACCTGCGCGATCGCGTACCTCGGGACGAGCCGCCAGCCGATAGCGCTCTCGAGCGCCTGGACGAGCGTGACGGCTGGATTGAAGTGGGCGCCGGAGATTGGGCCAAAGGCGAGGATCAACGCAGTCAGCGTCGCGCCGGTCGCGATGGCGACATTCGATTCTCAGCTGCAGCAGTCCGAGCCGCAGCACGCGTCGGCCCGAGGCTTCGTCGCGCGAACGAACGCGCTCGCGAACGTGCCCTCGACCTCAGCCGCCAGCGCATCGGCGTCGAGTCCCTCGCCCGCCAGGAACACCCGCGCATCGTCGAGGCTGTAGACGCGTGTGTCCTCGATGTCGATGCCCGCGAAACCCGCGGCCGAGAGCTTGGCCGTGTAGTCGCTGTCACTCAGCGCGCCCGCCACGCACCCGATCCACAGCTCCATGCTCTTTCTGATGGCGGCGGGCACGTGACCGTGGACGACGACGTCCGAGATCGCGAATCGCCCGCCCGGTTTCAACACGCGGAACGCTTCTCGCAGCACGCGGTCCTTGTCGCCGGACAGGTTGATCACGCAGTTCGAGATGATCACGTCGACCGAGTTGTCGGGCAGCGGGATGTGCTCGATCTCGCCCTTGAGGAACGTGACGTTCTCGAGCCCGCTCTTCCGCTTGTTTTCTTCCGCCAGCGCCAGCATCTCCTCGGTCATGTCGAGGCCGAAGGCCCAGCCGGACGGCCCGACACGGCGCGCGGAGAGCAGCACGTCGATGCCGCCGCCCGAGCCGAGATCCAGCACCGTCTCACCGGGTGCCAGGGCCGCGAGCGCCGTCGGATTCCCGCAGCCGAGCGACGCTTTGAGCGCGAGCGCCGGCACTTCGCCTTCCTGTCCGCTGTCGTACAGGTTCGACGTGATCGGATCGGCACATCCGCCGGTTGATGCCGCGCCGCCGCAACACGCGCTGCCGGTGCCTTCGCGCGCGCGCGTCGCGGCTTGCCCGTACCTGGCCTTTACTGTGTCTTTGACTTCGTTGGCGTCCATAGCGTCCCTCACCTGGAAAGTGCGGCGATGCTCCGCACCGGAATCGCTTTGTTCCGCGTGCAGCATTCCGCGTAGAGAAAGCCCAGCAGCGCCTGGAGTCCGTCGACGTTGGCCCGGTACCGGATGAACGCCTTCTCGCGCTCGGCGGTGACGAGCTCGTCGTTTTTCAGCTTGTCCAGGTGGTGCGAGAGCGTCGAGCCGGCGATGTCGGTCTCGGCCTGGATCTCGTTGACGACCATGCCGTCGGGATGGGCCGAGAGCAGCAGGCGCATGATGCGGAGCCGGGGCGCGGCGCCCAGGGCGGCAAACATGTCCGCGAAGCGGGTGACGTCGGCGTCGGTCAGTGGCATGACTACATTTCTACACTTGTAGAAATGTAGTGTCAAGCCGGCGGGGCGTCCCCCGGCTCGTCGAGCACCGGCCGGCTCTGCCAGTTGAACCGCACGGCAAGAATCCGGACGACCACGAATCCTCCGACCGCGACCCACGCGGCGGGTGTCGGGTTCACGTGATAGTGCAGCGTCAGCACCAGAAACACCGCGCAGGCCAGCAGCAGCGTGAGCGAGATGAACTGTCCGGGCCGCAGCAAGGTCGGCACGTCCCGCACGACGATGTCCCGGAGCAGGCCGCCGGCCACGCCGTTGACGACGCCGATGAAGATGACGCCGAAGAGGGGAATCCCGCGATCCTGCGCCAGCTGCATGCCGATCACCGCGAACGCGGGCGTGCCGACGGCGTCGATGAGATCGACGAACTTCCGCAGCGTGTCCTCCCGGCCGATCTTCCGGAGCGGGACCGTGAACACCGCAACGAGCAGCGTGGCCGCGGCAATCAGCGGCAGGTACACCGGATTGGTCAGGAGCGTCGGTGTGCGCTGGAGAAAGATCGCGTCGCGCATCAGCCCGCCGCCGGTCGCCGAGAGCAGCGCGACGACGAAGACGCCGGTGATGTCGAAGCGGCGGCGCACGGCGACGAGCGCCCCGCTCATCGCCCAGCAGAACGCCGCCAGATAGTCGAAGAGCAGCGGAACGCGAAAGACCTCGTCGGGCGTTGTCACGTGCCTGAACGTGGTGAGGGGACGCGCCGGTGGGCCTCGTCCTCGACGGCTTCGATCACCTTCAGGAACGCGCGGAGATCCTCGTTCGAGAGGTGCGCCTTCACGGCCCGCTCGAGCTCGGTGAGATGTTGAAGCACGGCGCGCGACACCTTGCGGCCGCGCGCGGTCGTGGCGACGACGAACGTCCGGCGATCGTCGGTGCCGACGTTGCGGGTCACCAGGCCGCGCGCCTCGAGCCGATCGAGGATGCTCGTGAGCGTCGAGCGCTTGTGCGCGAGTCCCCGGTGCAGCTCGGCGATGGTGGTGGGGCCCGACATCGCCAGCAGGGCGAGGATGTGCGCCTCGCCCTGTGAGAGCGAGAAGTCGTCGAGGCTCGCCAGGTACAAGCCGATCCGGTGCGTGGCTCGATGAATGCGCGGCACGAGCGTGAGCATCACGGCAGTAGTACGCGGAAAGGTGCGTTCTTGTCCAGCAGGCTGGGCCACGCGGCGAAGAGCGCGTCGGCGGACGCGTCCGGCATCATCGCGCGCGCGGCCGCCATCTGGTACATCCAGAACTCCGTGACCGGCCGGGAGAACTTGTCGGGCGCACCGGCGGCAGTCGCGAATCGGCGCAGCGTGGCCGACATGCGATCGATGGCCTCGGGGACCGTCGCGGCCTCGTTGAGGTAGACGAGCGCGGTTCGCAGATGCTCGGTGTGATGGAACGCGCCTGGGGGCAGCTCGCCGCGCTCGAGCGCCCGGGTCAGCTCGGTGTCGGTCATGGGGGTGCTCCTGGGGGGAAATAGTACGATTACGTATTATACGTAATCGTCCTATTACCCTCCAGGCCCGGCCGACGCGCGCCGGCCGGCCCTATTTCGGCCGCACCGGCGCGTCGAAGGTCACCGAGAACTCGAACGGCACGTCCCGCGGGCCGAAGGTGTCGGGCTTGGCCGTGTAGGCCTTGCCCGCGATCCGCGTCTTCGTGAACGTGGTTGCGTCGAACTTGTTGTTGCTGCCGGCCACCGACGCGGACATCCTGAACGCCTGGTCGTGCATCTGGCACGAGATGATCTGCTTGTCGGCGTCGATGACGAGCACGATCGCGTGCACCTTGCCCGCGTTCGCCAGCTCGACCAGCCCGAACGAATCGGCCAGCTGCGCGGGCGTCAACTCGACGTCCGACAGCACCACCGTCGTGTCGATCTTCGCCTTGTCGAAGAAGCCGGGCCCGGACGAGGCGTAGACGTGCGAGATCTTCGCGGCCTTGCCGGCGACGGTGAACGTGCCGGAGGCGGTCGCGGCCGCCTGGCGCGCGGTGAGCGGCGCGGACGCGAAGGCGAGGAGCGCCAGCGCCGCGGCCGTGAGAGCGATCTTGTTAGCCATCTACTTCTTCTTCGCCATGTCCATCTTCCAGTCAGCGCCGACTTTCACGAGGCTCCAGTGATCGGTCGCCGACGTGGCGCCGTCCTTGTAGCTGGCGTCGACTTTCGCGGTGTTGCCCGTGACCGTGACCTTGTCGATCGTCGGGTTGGCGACCGGCGTCATCGCCTTGAGCATGCCGGCGAAATCCGGGATGGTCTTCGTCTCTTTCATGGATTCTTCGGTCACGAGCTTGGAGACCGCGGCCAGGTCGCCGGCGTGCGCGGCCTTGTAGAACGCGAGTACGACCTTGCCTTGCGGCGTGTCCGCGAGATTCTGTGTCTGTGCCGTGAGGGCCACGCCGAGCGAGCCAACGAGCGCGACGACCAGGACGAGGACGTGCGTACGGATACGGGCCATGAGGCCTCCTTGGGGTGAGTATTCTACTCGCTCGCTTTTTTCGATTTCGCGGCGGCCGCCATCAGCCGCTCGAGCGCCGCCTCGTCCACGTCGGCCAGGCTCTTGATGTGCAGGCAGCCGCCGGCGGTCTTGTGCTTGCCGATCGCCTTCAGGAGATCGGGATGCCGCTTCCAGCCCATGTACAGGACGAACGCCGACTTGCGCGGAGAAAACGACACGAGCGGCCACGGGGCCTCGCGCCCGTCCGCGTAGCGGACGGTGTAGGTGTCACAGCCGACGATCGCGTCGCCCCACATCACCGCCTTCTGGCCGGTCGCGCGCTGCATCATGGCGACGAGCGCCTTCGCCTCGGCCAGGCGCGGGCCGGCGGCGGCTTTGGCCAGAAATGCCGGCACACTCGCCGTGGTGGCTTGCGTCTTCGGGCCCTTGGCGGGCGCGGCCTTCTTCTTCGCACGTCGGGTGACGGCCATCGAGATCCTCCGCGCTACTTTCTCGCCGTCGCCGTGATCTCCACGTGCCCCGCTCCCACGAGCTTGGCGACGACGACCGTCGTCCGCGTGGGCTTCGGGTCTTTGAACGTCGCTTTGTACACGGTGTTCATGCGATCGAACAACGCGCCGTCCGTGAGATAGACCTGCACGCTGACGACGTTGGAGAGCGACATGCCGCCTTCGGTGAGCACGGCGCTGATGTTGTCGAGGCTCTGTTTCATCTCGGCCTCGAACGTCGCGGGAATTTTGCCCGCGGCGTCCTCGCCGCCCATGCCGGACACGTAGAGCGTGTCGCCGACCAACAGTCCATGACTCCAGCCGGCGTTGGGCTCCGCGCCCTTCGGACGAATGACTTTCTTCTCGGTGCCCTGCGTGAACGCGACGGAAAGCAAGATGACCGCCGCCGCAAGTATCGGTTTCGCCATGTGGTCCTCCTCGCTGGGGATGAATCGGCTGCCACGGACTATGGCATAAGGAAAGGACCTCGGGGGTCGTTTCCAATCAAAATGGAAACTTCGGTGGTCATTTCTCCAAAACGTAAACTCAGGTTTCCGTTTGGCCCCGAAACGACCCCCGAGGTCCTTTACTCTTTCGCCGTGAGCAGTTGGATCAGCCCCTGGAACTCGTCGCGGCAATCGCCGCAGAGACGCACGTGGGCCCTGGCAGCGGCAAACGCCGGGGACGCCTCGTTCCCAGCTGCGCACAGCTCGGCATACGCGGGCATCGCGTCGAGGAACTCATCGCAGGTCAGCTCGGTGGCGTGAGTGTCCTGGCAGGCGGCGAGCAGCGCGCGCACGTGTTGGTCGTTGAGGGCCATCAGCTCTCTCCTCACTCGAATGCCCAGAGTACGTCCTGCGCAGAGATTCCTGCCGCTTGAAGCTGCGCTTGCACCCGTTTGCGTGCGTCATGCGTGAGCTTGTATACGGCGTTGCGGGTGACACCGAGCGACGCCGCGATCTCCGCGTGAGGCATGCCTTTCAGTTCTGCCACCAGCGCAATCCGCTGCCGGTCGGTTAGTTCATTTTCCAAGACCTGGCGGAGTCGTCCCAGCACTCGTTCGCGAGCGATGATCCGTTCCTGGGACATGACGGCCGCTGACTCGAAAACGAGTGGGGTGCTGGCGTCCGCCGTCACGGCCTCGAACGACACGTCCTTCCATCGTTTGTGGCGCAGCTCGTCGAATGCCAGTCGTGTCGCGATCGACAGCGCCCACGTCGTGAAGTAGCAGTCCCCGCGGAAGTCCGCGAGGCGTTCACGAACACGTACCAACGCCTCTTGCGCGACGTCTTCACACAGACTGTCCGGCACTCCGCGCAATGCCAGCACGCGCCGCAATCCGCGCAGGATGACGGCACGGAGGTCACGGTACGCGGACTCAGCGGCTGCGCCGTCGCTCCAGAGCGCCCGAATCCATTCGTCGTTGCTCCGGGAGCAAGCGCCGGCGCCGCTCGATGGGGCTTGCGCGGACACGCGCCCGACTCTAGCACGAGGTCGCCTCGTCGTCGCGAGCGGCAGGTCCATAAGGAGCAAGACGAGGTGACGGCTGCAGATCTTACCTGTCCCGCGACGCCGTAAGAACCGCACGCGAGACCTCGTCCTAGCCTCAGGAGTATCGATGAAAACTTACATGCTGATTCACGGAGCGTGGCACGGCGCCTGGTCCTACGACCAGACGAGAGCCCTGCTCGAACACACCGGAGCGCGGGTGATCACGTTCGATCTGCCGGGACACGGCGAGGACAGGACGGAGATCGCCAGGGTCACGATGCAAGCCTACGTTGACCGGGTCAAGCAGGAGCTGTCGAAGGTCACCGCGCCCGTCGTGCTGGTCGGCCACAGCCTGGCGGGCTTCATCGTCAGCCAGGCGGCCGAGGAGCTTCCAGACAAAGTCGAGAAGTTGATCTTCGTCGCGGCGATGGTGCCGTACGGCGGAAAGTCGATCTTCGATGAAGTCAGCGAGGATCCCGGGAGCGAGCTGCTGAAGAACCTCATCTTCGCAGAGGACAAGAGCTGGGCCACGGTGAACGAGGAGACGCTGAAGACGGTCGTCTACAACGGCGCCACCGCGCTCCAGATTCAGGCGGCGGCCCCGAAGCTCGTGCGCCAGGCGACCCAGCCATTTTTCGTTCCAGTGACGACGACGGACGAAGCGTTTGGCCGGATCGAGAAGGCCTACATCGTCTGCGAGAAGGACAAGATCCTGTCGGCGGACGCCCAGCGTCGGCTGATCGAGAAGATCCGATGCACCCGGTCTCTCTCCCTCCAGACCGGACACGTGCCTCACGTCGAAGATCCCGCCGCGCTGGCGAACGCCATTTCAACCCTGTCAGGAGACCTGATCATGAATGCCTATCTGTCGATCACGCTGAAAGTCGAAAACCAGAATCGCAAGGCCGCCGCGGGCGTCTACACGAAGTACAAGCAGCCGTTCCTGGACTCCATCAAAGGGGCTCGATCGAAGGAGCTCTTGATTCGGGACGAGGACGTTGTCGTGCTCCATGGCTTTGACAGCCCGGCCAGCGCGCAGGCGTACCTTCAATCGGATCTCTTCACCAGGGATGTCGTCACCGGTCTGCGGCCGTACCTGGCAGGCGCACCGGACATCCGGATCTACTCCGTCGCCTGACGAGAACGAGGAGTGCGCGATGACTGGAGCGTTTGTCACGTTTCGGTATGGAGACCATTTCGACGAGCACGCCGTGCGAACGATTGCGGAGACCGCGCGGGCACGGTTTGAGGGAATGCCGGGGCTGCACTCCAAGGCGTTCACGCTGAACTCCGCGAAGCGCGAAGCCACGAACTTCTACGTCTGGGATTCGGAGGAGGCGGCCAGAGCGTTCTTCAGCCACGAAGTGCTCGAGCGCGTGACCAGTCTCTACGGTATGCGCCCGAGCGTCGAGTTCGTGCAGATCGCCACGTTGGTGGAGAACGCTCGCGCGTAAGTTGGAGACCCGAATATACTTAGGTTTCCTGCCGCGCGCGGTGAGGTGGCCGAGTGGCTGAAGGCGGCGGTTTGCTAAGGCTGCCGGGAGTTCAAGAACGGGCCTGAGATCGTTGATTTCAGGCCCGTTTTCTTTTTAGAACTTGGTTCGCGTTGGGTGCCGCGAGACGGCGATCGGATCGAGTTCGGGCACAGTTTTGGGCACAGCTTTTCGGCCCGTCTTACCGCTGGCGCGCCAGCACTTCCTCAATCGCGCGGACCGCAGAATCCGCATCCCAGACAACCTGCGCGCCGAAGCGTCGAGCCAGATTCAGCGGCGGTCTGGTGAGCGCAGTG
>DATEGZ010000225.1:0-2476 GCA_035279905.1 Vicinamibacterales bacterium | reverse complement strand
CGCTCTACGGCGACGACGCAAGGCGATCGCGCAGCCGTCTTTTGGAGGTCGCCGGCGGGCATCCGGCCGTCCTGGGCATGATCTACCATCCCGCATCACGACACTTCACGGCGAGCGAATGGAAACCGTTCGTTCAGATATATCTGGATCGTGCGCGAGCAGTACGCGTACGGTATGCAGCAGACTGAGCATTGGGAGCCCACGGCGCCCTATTCGGGTGTTGACAACTGGGGGAGGGGCGCGCCTGCCATGGCTGAGTGAGAGGCAACGCCGAGCGGCTTGCGCGAAGTTGCCCGCCCATCGAAGTTAGGCATGCCGCGTTGCGCCGCAACTGACCGCCGTGACCCTGCCCTGCCTCATTGAATGTGATCAAACAACCGAATGTGTTTCTCGTTGCACCGACTCTCGGGGCGGAGGATCGTTTCACCGCTCACTGGACTTACCTCTTACACTGCCATCCCGAGTTGGCGCAGAGCATCCTCGATCGCATCGCCGATTGGACGGGGTTGCCGCGAAGCGAGTACGTCGCCTCGACCGATCATCCCCGGTACACTGCCGAAGATCGCCCAGACTTTCTGATCGAATCGCGCGACTACAACGTGCTATTCGAGCACAAATTGGACTCCGAGCTTGGGCCGACGCAATTGGAGCGCTACTGTGCGTTAGCACGTTCGTCGTCGAAGGAATCGTACGTTGTGCTCGTGGCGAAGAAGCCTTTACCGATTCCGAGCCACGCCGAGCGCTTTGACAGGTACCGGCAGCCTACGTCGCACCCGAAGAGCGGCAGCGCACGCGGTCATTTCTTGTGGGAAGACTTTTACGATTTGGTTGGCGCGGTGCCGAGTCGCTTGGCTAACGATTTTGCCGCGTATATGGCGGCGTTAGGCCTGGATCCGTGGCCCTACACAGCCGTCGGCGACCCATTCACGAGTGACGAGGCCAGATCGCAGTTCCGACAGCTGTGGCGCGACGTCTTACCGCGATATCGACGCCCGGGATCGTTAGTCAAACAGGATCCGGTCGGTGCGGGATTTCAGTTTCAGAAGCCGATGCCCGGTGTGCACCTCATTTACGTGGGACCCTATAGGGTGATCGATGCGCCGGCAGATCCCCGTGTTCAAGGACGGGCTATGGTGGCGCGGGTGTGGCAACGGGAGGACCAGCTCGTTGCAGCAAATCTGCTCGCAACCAGACCTTCAGGATCGCCGGCAAATCCGATCTCGTCGAGCGACGGCGAGATATTCGTTCGCGCGCCAAATCAAGTCGAAGAGTTTGCTGTCCTAACGCGTGAGTACTATTCTCAACTCTCTTCGCTGATGCACGAGTCACCCTGGGAGTGCCAAGAGGCGCTGCAGCGATGGTTCGATGCCATCCTTGCTCATCTCGAGCGAGACCTGGCGTTGAAGGTGGAAAAGCCGCGCTGATCTTTGGGACTAGACGTCAGCAGGTGAACTTCGCAGTTCCGGCTCGGTATGCGATCGGATTGCTAGATGCCGCCACTCGTAGTGTGAGTATCGCGGAGAGCTTCAACGGGAACACGGCACCGCGCGAACATGGCGACTGCTTGTCGAAGACCAAAGCCACGCGCCGTCATCGTCACCTCGCACGAGGAGAAGGATAAATCGATTACGGCGAGGGGCCATAGCGCGCGATCCGCGCGCAGGCCGCCACGTCCAAACAACGTCAACGCCTGGCGCTGCCTCTTCTTTCGAACGCCAAAGGCGAGCATGACGCGACGTCGCGGCGCGAAAAAGCAGAACAGGCGAAGACGTCGAGCTATATATTAACGAACGCAAGCCGCGCGATAGCGGCGTCACGGTCGTTTCCTCGAGCGAGCCGTCGCGTTGACTCGCGTCGAGCGCCGTGTTCACCCGCCAGGGGTGGCCCGCACCCGCTCGAAGTGGATCGATCCGCGGCCCATGGAAAGCCGGTTAGGCCGGCCGAGCTCATCGAGATCGAAGGTGACGTACTGCGTTCCGTAGTAGTGGTAACGCCACGTGACCCGGAACGTGTCGTCGTGCCAGTACTCGAGGTCGCCGACGTAGTCGAGGTTACCGAGGCGCAGCACGAGGTGCCCGTCTTCCATGCTGACCCGCACGGCGCCGGCAAATGGATCCTGGTACACGCCGGCGTAGTCGGACAGCGGATGCGGCGCGCGGCCGGTGCTGTCGCGGGTCGACGCCAGCTTCGCTGCCGCCGCCGCGCCCGCCTTCTCTGCCCGCAGCGTCATCGCGAGCAGCGTGTCGCTGACGTTGCCAGGCGGGAGACCGAGGTAGGCATTCAGCACGCGCTGCACGATGCCGAACCGCGCGTCGCTCTGATTCATGTTGGACATCACCACGACGCCTAACTGGAGGTCCGGCACGAGCGCGACGGCCGATGCCATCCCGTCGATGTCACCGGCATGCCACACGAGCGTGTGTCCCCCATAGGTCTGGACGAAGAGTCCCAGCCCGTACGTGTAGAATTCGCTCCC
>DATEGZ010000224.1:0-9598 GCA_035279905.1 Vicinamibacterales bacterium | reverse complement strand
GCGCGCGCCGGCGGAAGGGCAGGGCCTCGCGCGTCCGCCCGGCGGGCGCGTGAGCGGTGACCAGCCGGATGAGCTCGTTGACGTGCTCCGAGCTGGCGAGACGCCGCGGGACGACGGCGCGCCATGTGCGGAAGACGCCGCGCGCGGTGATCGGCACGGCGCGCAGGCCGCGGCCCGATTCGACGTGCGGCTGCACGGCCCAGCGCGCCAGCACGGCCACGCCCAGTCCGGCGCGCACCAGCTCGATCAGCGCCTCGGTGATTTGCACGGGCTGCACGGACGCCGGCGAGACGCCCGCCTGCCGGAGCGTATCGCTGATGAACGAGCTCTCCTCGCGCGGCGAGTAGGTGAACATCGTCAGATCGCGAAACTCGGTGAGCCGCACGCACGGCTGGCTGGCGAGCGGGTGCGTCGCCGCGACGAGCAGCATCAGCTCGTCCTCGAACAAGTCGAACGACACCAGGTGGCGGTTGCGCACCGGCGTGCTCATGATCGCGAGATCGAGGTTGCCGGCGAGCAGCGACGTCAGCGGATTCTTCGTGGCATCGACGTCGATGCGCAGCTCCACGTTCGGATGCCGCTCGCGCAGATTCTTCAACACCGGCGGCAGCCAGTGGTACACCGTGTAGCACTCGGTCGTGATCCGCAGCGGCACCGACGGCGGCTGCATGCCGGCGCGAATGGCCTCTTCGGCGGCGCCCAGCTCGGCGAGCACCGAGCGCGCGGACGCGAGCAGCCGATCGCCGGCCGGCGTCGGAATCATCTTGCGTCCGAGGCGGTGGAACAACCGGGCGCCCAGCCGATCCTCGATGTCGAGGAGCTGATGGCTGAGCGCGGACTGCGTGAGGTGCAGGACAGCCCCTGCGCGCGTGAGGCTGCCGCATTCGGCGACCGCGGCGACGAGTCGAAGGTGGCGGAGCTCCAGATCCATTGCGTGCCTAGCCCTTGGGGAGACCCTACATGCTACGCCTTGCATGATTCGACAGCAATACATGCATTTTTTTCATGTATGCCATGTCCGGGGCAAATGGGCTGGGACGAGCGGAAGGATGACGCCGGGAGTAGTTTTTACAAATGGGCCCGAACTGGACGCCATTTGTAAAAACTACTCCCGGCGTCATCCTTTCCTATCTGGCGGGCACCTTCCCGATTTCGTGGTGCACGGCCCGCTCCGCGCGGATCGCGGCCTCCGATTCCAGGCGATGACCGCTGGCGTCCACGCCGATGCAGGTGTACAGGCGCTGCAACTCGCGGTCGCTGGTGATGGGCGGCGAGGCTCGGGAGATCTCCACGGCGTGCGCGAGCTCGTGGGCGAGAACGGACACGCGGTCCAGGTCGATCTGCCGGGTGTTGACGCGAATCAGCAGGTAGGTGACCCCGGAGGCGCGGCTGACGAACACGATAGAGCCGCGCTGCTCGGGCGCAGGCGTCGTCGTCACGTACACGACGAGCCCGCTCGCGCGGTCGAGCGTGGCGAGCAACTGTGCAAATGTGGACGACCGGCGTGTGCCGGCGGACACGAGATCCACGGCCAAAGGATCAAGGGGCCGCAGATGGGGCAGCGGCGCGAGCGCGGACGGCGTGGCGGCGGGCGAGGCGCTCATTGCGACGATGGTGAGCGCGAACAACGCAGCGTGCATGACGCCATCGTCGCTGGCGCCGCGCGTGCCTCACCAGCGCAGCGTCGTGATGGACGCCATGACGCGGACTCATAGACGCAGATTTGCCGAGGCGAAACGCGTGGTATGCACGCGCACGCACGAATCCATGACGAGTTTCCGCGGGATGGGACGAGTGACGAAATGGCCGCGAGCGGCGGAGTGAAATGTTTTCGCCGCTCGCGACCTATGCAGGCGCGCTACTTCACGACGCTGACGCTGTTGAGGCGCACGGGCTCGCTCTGGTAGTTCTCGAGTTCGACCGTGTTCTCTTTCTTGTTGAGCGTGATCTTGGTCGCGACCGAAATCTTGCCCTCGCCCGTGCCGTCCTTCTTGAGGCGCACTTCGATCAGCGTGAACGGATAGTCCATCGTTCGCGGCTGCTCGCGTGCCTCGAACTCGGAGATCGGCCGATCGGTCAGGATCAGGATCCGGCGCCCGCCGTCCTCGAGCGGAACCTGACGCGCGAAGCGCAGGTCGTAGCCGAGGCGGTTCGGCAGCTTGAAGTAGCCGATCGGTTTCTGATCCTGGAGCGCGTCGAGGAGTTTGTTCGGGCCCTTCTCCGTGAACGTCGTGATGAGCTTCTGGCGCACCGCTTCCGTCGACCAGCTCGTGATGTTGATCTCGACCCGGGCGTTGGCGCCGGTCGCCACGTTGGCCATGTTGACGGCAAAGGCCGTGAGTTTCAGGGGTGGTTGATTGGTCTGGGCGCGGCCCGGGACGACGGACAACACGGTCCAGCCGAGCACGGCCAGGCCGAGAATTCTGAGCGATCGCATTGGCAAGCCTCCCTCGCTATTTTGGATCCAATCCCGAATTTGTGCGCCGATCGGCGCGCTCTCAGTTCTGTCAGGGCGCCGAGGCCGTCCGAATACCCGTCTCGGGACCCGGGGCCACGTGGCGGCCGCCTTGCAATAGAACGGGTGCCGGCTTTCTTCACAGCTTTGTTCGCGGCTGCTAAAATGGCCGGTCGGCTCACGCCGACGTTCGCTCGCAACTGATTGGACCACGAGAGGTTTCATGGGTTCCACCGCGCCGGTAGTCTTTGTCGTCGACGACGATCCGGCCGTCCTGGGATACCTCGAGCGGCTGGTCACGTCCGTCGGGCTGACCTGCGAGGCTTATCCCAGCGGCGACGAGTTCATCGAGCACCTCGATTCGATGCAGTGCGGATGCGCGATCCTCGACGTCCGCATGCCGGGATTGAGCGGGCTCGACACGCAGCAGTTCCTCGTCGACCACGGGATTGCGCTGCCGGTGATCTTCGTGACGGGATTTGCGGACGTCGGGATCGCCGTGCGCGCGATGAAGGCCGGCGCCGTCGATGTGTTCGTGAAGCCCGTCAACAGTCAGGAGCTGCTCGACAGCGTGCACCGCGCGATCGAGCTCGATCGCCGGCGTCTGGACGCGCAGGAAACGGGGCGCCGGCTGACGCTGCTCCAGGACACGCTCACGCCGCGCGAGCGCGAGGTCATGGATCTCGTGGTTACCGGCCTGCCCAACAAGCACGTGGCCGCGAAGCTCGGCACCACGCTCAAGACCGTGAAGACCCACCGCGCGCGTGTGATGCGGAAGATGCGCGCCGACTCGCTCGCCGATCTCGTCCGCATGGCCGATCGGCTGCGGAACGTCGGCCGCTAGTGCCGTTCCAACTTATTTGTCCGAAGGCCCACTACGAATCCCGCCAAGCGATTTCTAAGGAAGCGTTTTCCCTTCCCGGTCTTGAGGAGGCGCTCCCGTCGAAAGGCGTCGCTCCGGTCGAGGCACGCCTCATAGTAGATGAGGCGAACAGGACGCCGCTTGGCGGTTGACCACACGCGGCCTTCGGTGTGTTGCCGCAGACGAAGGCGCAAGTCGCCGGTTGAACCAGCGTACCAACCGGAATCCGCTTCGCATAGGAGCACGTACGTGTACGTCACGGTTCCTCATGATAGGAGGGATAAGTTGGAACGGCACTAGAACGACCAGCCCAGGCTCATCGACAGCGTCACGTCGTTCTTCTTGTTGCCCGCCGGAGGCGCCGCGTTGAAGCTTTCCAGCAGGTTGACGCTCCAGTATAGGTCCTTGACGATTTCCTGCTTGTAGGTCGTGTTGAGCTCGACGCGCACCCGGCTCGCGTCCTTGACGTCGATGTACGTCTGTTCCTGAAACACGAGGTCGGTCTTGTAGTCGCCGAACGTGAACCAGTCGAGCCGCACGCCGAGCGCGGCTTCCGCGCGGTTCTGCACGGGCTCGTCGGTGTAGCGCTCCTGCGTGTACGTGAGGCCCGCGTACGGGGAGAACAGCACGCGGTTCGTCTGGATGAGCATGCGGCCGATGCCGGCGCCGGCCAGGGCGCGCAAATCGAGGTTCAGCTCTTCGTTGTGGTCGGTCTGGCCGAACACCGCAGCAAACCAGCGTTTTCCCAGCTGGCGCTGCACGCCGGCATTGATGGAGTTGCGGTTCTGATGGCTGTTCTGATCGTCGATGGTGAGCAGCGAATTCGCGTTGAGCGTCGTGATGTAGTTGCGCGTCGTCCGGCTCACCATCCCGTTGAACGTCCACTGCGACCGCTGATCGGCCTGGGTGAACGTGAACCCGACGTCCACGGATCCGTCCAGTTGTTGCCAGAACTTCTGATCGATTGGCGTGAGCCGGACGACGTCGATCATGTCGAAGTCCATCGCGGCGGGCGCGCCGCTCACGTGCAGTTTGCCCGCGGCCGGGGAGGCGAGCGTGCCGTAGAACACCGCGCCCGACGACAACTCCACCTCGAACAGCACCGGGCTCGTGAGCCGCACGATCTTGTTCCACTCGATCGTGACCGTGCCCATGCCGTTGGTCTTCGCCTTGACCACGCCACGGACCAGGCTCAGGATCTCGCACGTCACCACGTCGCCGTTCTGCTGCTCGATGCGGTCCACCTTGCCGTGATCGGCGAAGGCGGCCGACGGAGAGCCGAGCAGCATGAGGACAACCGTGATCGCCCGCGCGCGCGATGCCGCTCTCACGACGCGCACGGTATCACGGGGCGTGCAGAGCCCCGCCTCGCTCCTGATCTTTGGATCAATTCTGCCCCGTGGTGAACACTCGCTGCGGGGGCGGAGGTACTGCCAGAGTGCATGAAACAGGCCATTTCTTGCAATCGGCGGCTTGACTCTCCGTGGTACTCTCCTACCGGGAACCCAACCATGGAAAGGCGTACCGGATGATTCGAGCGACCGTTCGCGCAACCTTGATCCCCCTCCGTCACCTCACCGTTACCTTCAGCGCTCCCCTCGTCATCGCGGCACTATCCGTGACTTCGGCCTCCGCGCAGGATCGCGCGACCGCGCCTCCGCCGCCCGAGCAGGCAGTGTCGACCCAGACCCCGGCGACGACCCAGACCCCGGCAACGACGACGTCGTTTCAGGATCTGTTGAAGCGCGAGCGCCTGTTCGGTGATTGGGGCGGTACGCAGGGAAAGATGAGCGCCGAGGGCACGAAGCTCGACGTGTCGTTCACGCAGTTCTTTCAGTGGGTGCCGAATCGCGACACTCCGCTCCTGCAGGATCCGAACGGCGCGGTGACGACGAAGTACATGTACGGCGGCAAGTTCGACGTGATGGACACGAGCGATCTGAGCAAGATCGCGTGGAAGGGTCTGTCGGTCAACGCGCACCTCGAGGTCCGGTTTGGTGATGTGCCACTCCTGGCGGGCGGGACGCTCATTCCGACGAACACCGCGCTGCTGTTTCCAGAGAATGAGAACACCAAGGCCCGCTTGAGCGCGCTGAACTTCACGCAGGTGCTGAATCCGCACGCGTCGGTGTCGGTCGGCCGCTTCAACATGGTCGACCTGTACCAGCGCGCGTACACAGGCGGCATGGGCGAAGACAAGTTCATGAACCTGTCGTTCGTCATGCCACCCGTGTCGCTGCGCACGGTGCCGCCGGTGGCTGAAGGTGTGATCTTTTCCGTGATGAAAGGCTCGGACGTGGTCGCGAAGGCCGGCTTGATCGAGTCGACCGACGAAGGGTTCTTCAAGAACGGCGCGACGGTGCTGTGGGAGGTGGCGTTGCCGGTGCATCTGTTCGCGAAACCGGGCCACTACTCGATCGGCGGCGAATTCAGCTCGACCGTGGCGACGGCGCTCGATCAGAACCCGTGGATCCTGCTGCCGCCCTTCAGTCAGCCCGTTCAGACGAAGCAGGGCGCCTACACCCTCAACATCACGTTCGATCAGGCCATCGCCGAGGATCCGAACGATCCCACGCACACCTTCGGGTTGTTCGGCACGCTCGGCGTGTCGGACGGCAATCCGAGCCTCATCCAGCCGTTCTTCATCCTTGGCGTCGGCGGCAGCAGCCTGCTGCGCGGCCGGGATCACGACACGTTCGGGATCGCGTATTCGTTCAACGGCGTGAGCGCGGACTTCAAGACGGCAGTCGACCCGATCCGTCTGCGCAACGAGTCTGCCGGCGAGTTGTATTACAACTTCGCCCTGGCGCGCTGGAGCAAGATCACGGCGGACCTGCAGTTCATCGATCCGTTCGCGGTGGGGTCCAGGACGCGGACGTTCTTCGCGGTACGATGGAAGCTCATTTTCTAGAGCACTGAGAGGAGCAGCAATGCGCGTTCACCCGAAGGTAGTCCTGATCGCCGCGGTCGTGGCCGCCGGCGTGGCCTGCGGAGCTTCCACGAAACTCACGGCGGTCTGGAAGGCGCCCGAAGCCGCGGGCACCCGCTTCAAGAAGATCATCGTCGCGGCGCAAACGAAGGATCAGGCGTCGCGGCGCAGCATGGAATCCCACCTGGCGGCGCGCATCGCCAATTCGACCGCGTCGTACGAGGTGTTGACGGAAGACGAGACGCGCGACGTCAACCGCGCGAAGGCCAAGATCTCGTCCGCGGGCTTCGACGGCGCCGTGATCGTCCGCTACGTCGGCACCGACAAGCAGACGACCTACGTGCCCGGCACGACCTGGTGGGGCCCCGCCCCGTACGGATCGATGTACGGCTACTGGGGCTACGGTTGGGGCGCGGTGTACGACCCGGGCTATCTGGTGACCGACACAGTCATCAGCCTCGAATCGCTCGTCTTCGACGTCGGCAAGGACAAGCTGATCTGGGCGAGCAAGAGCGAGACGACCAATCCGACGTCGATGCAGAATCTGGTGAATTCGCTGATCGACAAGACAGTCGCAGAGATGAAGAAGCAGAAGGTTCTCTAACGGGTTCGACGGGGTTCGACGAGTTCGACGGGTTCCACAGGTTCAGCGCGCAACGAACCCGCGGAACCTGTCGAACCCGTCGAACCTCGCCGAACCTGTTTATCTTCTTTTCCACCCCCAAGTCACGACAAAACTCCCGAACCACCGTCCCAGTCCCGACTTCTCCCACAGCCAGTCGGCGCGGTTGTAGAGCGGCAGCAGCGCGTTGAGCGGGCCGACTGCGACCTGGCGGTACGGGATGTCCGAGACGCAGCGCTGGCCGATGCGATCGAAGCCGGCGGCGGCAAAATCGCGCCGGAGCGCGGCCGGCGCGAGCGGACGTTCGTTGGGGCTGACGCCCTCGGCGCGGTAAAGCGGGCTCGAAGGATGGCGGAAGAGCAGCATCGCGGGGTGATGCAGATTGGGATCGAATGCGAACACGAGGCCGCCCGGCGCGAGCGCACGGTGCGCTTCGGCGAGCGCGCGCGGGCGATCGTCGACGTGGTGCAGCACGCTGCTGAACGCGACGGCCTCGACGCTCGCGTCGCGCACCGGCAGGCGCAGGGCGTCGGCCTGCAGAAAGCTCGTCGACGGGTCGCGCCGGCGCGCGAGGGCGACCGCCTCACGCGACAGATCGACGCCGAGATACCACGAGAGACGCGACGCGTACACGCGCCGTGACTGGCCCGTGCCGCAGCCCACGTCCAGCACGCGCAGCCGCCGGTCCGGCGGCGCCACCGCGTCGAACCGGCGGGCCAGCGTCAGCCACCCGCGATCCGCGAACGGATTGAACTCGCCCTCGTGGCGAACCAGCGCGTCGAAATACTGGCCGTCCTGCATCCTCGCGCGCCGGCCTCAGCGTGACCAGACCTGAAGCTGCGAGTCCTTGAGATCGCTTCGATTCCGGTAGTCCTCGCGCGACAGCAGCTTTTCCAGGTAGCAGTAGAAAACGATGAAGAGGTAGCGCGACCCCATTTCCTTGATCTTGAACTTCGACGTGCCCGCCGTCCGGCCGCGCCAGTCGGTCGGCACGACCGCGTAGCGATACCCGCGGACGATCGCCTTGAGCGGCAGCTCGACCGTCAGGTTGAAGTGGTACGCGAGGATCGGCTGCACGCCCGCGATCACGCTCCGGCGGAACATCTTGAACGCGTTGGTGACGTCGTTGTACGGCAGCCAGAACAGCACGCGGATGAACGCGTTCGCGAGCCGATTGAGCACGAGCTTGAACCACGGGTAGCGGTTCACGCTCGCCCCGCGCATGAACCGCGATCCGAATGCGCAGTCGTAGCCCTCTTCGATCTTCCGGTAGAACGTGACGACGTCGTTGGGATTGTCCGAGCCGTCCGCCATGACGATGACGACCGCCTCGCCCTTGAACGCCGCGAGTCCGAGCCGGACGGCGTAGCCGTAGCCGTGGGGCGGCATGTTGTCGAGCGCCCGCACGGTCGGCAGCTCGGCGGTGAGCCGCTCGAGCGCCGCGCCCGTGCCGTCCTGACTGTTGTCGTTGACGACCACGATCTCGTGCTTGATGGCGGCGGCCGTGAGCGCCTGCGCGAGGGCGCGCACCGTGCTCTCGATGTGTCCCTCTTCATTGTGCGCGGGGATCACGACCGACAGCATGCCCGGCTCGCCTTCGGCGACCCACTCGGCGAGCGTGCGCACTTCGACCGGCATCAGCGCACCCGCTCGCGCTGCGCCTCGAGGATCTCGGCGACCGTCGCCTCGAGCGTGCGCGTAATGCCCCAGCCGGGATAGTGCGACATCAGCTTGCGGAGGTCGCTGATCCACCACATGTGATCGCCGATGCGATGGGTGTCGTCGTACGTCCACGACATCGGCCGGCCGGTGAGCCGTTCGACGATCGAGATCGCCTCGAGCATCGAGCAGTTCGCATAGCGCCCGCCACCGACGTTGTAGACCTCGCCCGGCCGCGGCGCCTCGAAGAACCGCCAGAACGCCTGCACGAGATCCCACGAGTGGATGTTGTCGCGCACCTGCTTGGCTTTGTAGCCGAACACCGTGTACTTCGTGCCGCGCACGCCGCACGCGACGAGGTACGCGAGAAACCCGTGCAGCTCTGCGCCCGAATGCGCCGGCCCGGTGAGGCACCCGCCACGAAACACTCCGGTCTTGAGCCCGAAGTACCGGCCGTACTCCTGCACCATCACGTCGGCGGCGACTTTCGACGCGCCAAACACGCTGTGGAGCGTCGCGTCCACGCTCATCGACTCGTCGATCCCGTGCGCGGCGTACGGGTGCGACGGATCGAGCTCCCATCGCGTCGCCTGCTCGACGAGCGGCAGGCGATTCGGCGTATCGCCGTAGACCTTGTTCGTGCTCGTGAAGATGAAGACCGCGTCCGGGCAGTGCCGCCGCGCGGCTTCGAGCAGGATGAGCGTGCCGGTTGCGTTGACGGAAAAATCCGTGAGCGGCTCGCGCGCGGCCCAGTCGTGCGACGGCTGCGCGGCCGCGTGCACGATCACCGCGACGGCCGCGCCGTACTGCGCGAAGAGCTGATTGATGCCGGCGTCGTCGCGAATGTCGAGGTCGGCGTGCCGGTAGCCGCGCACGGTGGTCTCCAGCCGCTGCCGGTTCCATCGCGTGCTGCCCGACGGCCCGAAAAAGTAGCCGCGCATGTCGTTGTCGACGCCGACGACGTCGAAGCCCTGCGCGGCGAAGAACACCGCAGCCTCGGATCCCACGAGGCCGGACGCGCCCGTGACGATCGCGACCGCCATGGCTACGCGCCCTCCCGCGCGCCGCCCG
>DATEGZ010000223.1:0-2861 GCA_035279905.1 Vicinamibacterales bacterium | reverse complement strand
CGGCACCGCCGCCTTGGTCGGCGCGGGCTTCACGGCGTTCTGGCGCGCGGCCGTCGACGCCTGCATGCTCTGCTGCATGCTCTGCAGATCCATCAGGTGCTCGACGCGCTCGCTCAACTGCGCCGTGACGAGCTGCATCCGCTGGCTCAGCTCACCGGCCAGCAGATCCGACTCGCGAGTCGCCGCGTCGCGCACCGCGCGCACGTTGCTCGTGTACGAGTAGTACGTCACCGCGGCGAGCGGCACGACGGACAGCAGGAAGAACACGACGATCAGACGGAGGCGAAGACTCATGAGAGGACTCCGTCGAAAGTGACGACCACCGGCGCGTGATCGCTCGTGCCGAACTCGCGCATCGACGCCGACGTGCGCGCGCGCGTCGAGATCGCCGGGCTGGCCAGCACGTAGTCGATGCGCCAGCCGATGTTCCGCTGGCGCAGGTTGCGCCACGGCGCCCACCACGTGAACAACTCGTCGTTGGCCGGATCGAGATCGCGGCCGACGTCCGCCAGGCCGCTCTCGAACAGCCGGCCGAGCAGCGCCCGCTCGTCAGGGCGCGTGCCGATCTGATTCGGCTTGCGCTCTTTCGGGTGCACGTCTCGATCTTCGCGCGCCACGTTCAGGTCCCCACAGACTATTAGCGCCTGACCCGACCTGGAAGTTTCAGCCGTCCATTCGGCCAATGCCTCCAGGAATCGTAATTTGACGTCGAAATCCTTGCCCCCGTTGGGAACATAGACCGACGCGACCTTGGTCGCGCCGAAATCTGCGACGACGATCCGCTGCTCGAGATCGAAGGCGGGGTGGCTGAATCCGGGCGATTCCGGGCGGCTGCCGCACCGCACGAGCAGCGCGACCCCGGAATAGCCCTTCGCCCCGTGCCAGTAGCACCAGTAGCCTTCCTGCGCGAGCAACAGCGCCGGCACCTGATCGGGCGCCGCCTTGATCTCCTGCAGGCACACGATGTCCGGTTGCTCGGCCTCCAGCAGTTGCTGGAGCTCGGCCTGGCGCGCGCGCACGCCGTTGACGTTCCAGGTGACGATCTTCACGCGCGCAACACTTGGCGCCGGCTGCGATGCGCGTCGAGCACGCCCGGCCCCAGCCGCTTGCTGAGGTAGACCTTCGACTCGAGCCGGTCGGCGGCGGGCTCGAACTTCACGACGTTGAACTGCAGGCTGTCGAGCGTGCCGCGCATGTCGTAGTAGCGGTTCTTCGTCTTGACGACGACCTCGTCGTAGCCTTGCGCGACGGCCCACACTTCCTGCTCTTCGGTCAACGCGCGGAAGTGACCCTGTCCGCGCCAGTCGAGCCGCGTCGCGCCGAGCCAGTTGTAGAGGATCTTGCGGCCGTCGAACTCGACCGCCCCGCCGAGCCGCCGGACGAGATCCGCGAGCTCGGGATCTTTTTCCTGCGCGCGCAGCTCGTGCGACACCTTGTACGACACGGGCACGACCGTCGTCGGATCGTCCGGCAGCGACGACTCGGCCATCAGGATCTGGCTGGGCCGGCCTTCGAGGCGGCGCAGGATCGCCGACGCCGTCTTGCGCCTCGGAAACTCGCTGAAGAATTCTTCGATGTAGGCGATTTCGAGCGCGCCCTGTTGAAGCGGGTACTCGCGAATGAGGTAGTGGCTCTGATCCATGGGGGACGGATTAGTGTAGCCCGCCATTCTAGATGAAGGACCTGAAGGGAATGAAGGGCGTGAAGCGCGGAAGGACTCGCGCCACGCGCCGTCGATCTGACCGCCCGGCGGAGCCGGGCGCGATTGTTGAGGACAGGCCAGAAAACAAGAGCTGGAGAATCGAATGCCGCGGCTCTTGTTTTCTGGCCTGTCCTTAACAATCGCCGAGGCCGCCTCTGGCGGCCGTCAGATCGACGGCGCTCAGAGGGCGACTCCGGCCTTCATGAGTCTTCATGAGTCTCCATGCCTTCATGGTGATCTGGATCTTCATGTCCTTCCTGCTCTTCCCGATCCGATCGCCAACTGCCGGCAGAAGGCGGCGCGCTCCGCCGCCTCCGGCACGCGTGCGAGCGTGTCGACGGGCCACGGCAACCGCCAGGACCAGTTGGCGTCGTCGATCGTGGCGGGCGTGTTGATGCGGTCGCGCCACCCGAAGACATCCTGCACCGGCAGAAACACGTGGTCCGACCCGGATCGATACGCCTCGCCGAGGATCTGGTCGCGCAAGGCGTCCGACCAGGACGCGTCCGCGTCCTGAACCGCGACGCCCCGAGCGGACGGCACCGCGAGAAACGCGCGTCGTTCGTCGTCGGACGCGTTGTCCCACCAGGCCGCGAGCGGTTCGGTGTCGTGCGTGCCGGTCATCGTGACGGACACCGGTGAAAACGTCGCGGGATCGACGAACGCGCGATGGTGCGAGTGGTAGTGCCGTTCCCACCGCAGCACCTTGCACCCGGGCACGCCGAGGCGCGCCATCGACGCGCGGACGAAGTCCGGCACGGTGCCGAGATCCTCGGCGAGCACTTCGGCGCCCGACTCCAGAAAGATGCGCAGGATTTGCTCGCCCTGCCACGTCTGCGTCGGCTCGTCGGCGGGATTGAAGAACGCGTGTCCCTGCGGCGTGCGGCCGAACGTCCGGTAGAAGCCGACGAGGTGATCGATGCGGACGCTGTCGTAGAGCGCGGCCATGCGGCGCGCGCGCTGGCGCATCCACGCGAAGTTGGTGCCGGCGATCGTCTCCCAGCGATACGTCGGCAGCGCCCAGTCCTGGCCCGATTCGCTGAACGCATCGGGCGGCACGCCGGCCGAGACGTCGAGCATGAACTCGCCGCGCCGCACCCAGACATCAGCGCTGTCGGTCGCGACGACAAACGGCAGGTCGCCGACGACCCGCACCCCG
>DATEGZ010000222.1:0-5139 GCA_035279905.1 Vicinamibacterales bacterium | reverse complement strand
GATCGCGGCCGGCGGCTCGGGCGCCTTGCCCGTGGTGTAGAACTCACGCGCGGCGAGGATCGCCGTCTGCATCTGCGTCGGGCTCGGCTGCTGTCCCTTGGGGACCGACGCGTTCAGGATCTGTCGTTGGATCTGCGTCGCCTGGCGATCGGTCGCCCCCTGCTTCTGCAGGTCCATCGACTTGGTCTTCGCGTCGACTTTGGCGCCGTGCGCGAGCAGCACTTTGATCACGTCCACGCGGTTCGACTCGGCGGCGAAGATGAGCGGGGTCTGCTCCCACTCGGTTTCCTTCGCGTTCGCGTCCGCGCCTTTGTCGAGGAGCGCCGTCACAGCGTCCACGCTGCCGGCTTCGGCGGCCAGGTGGAGCGGCGTCACGCCGCTCAGCGGCGTCCGCACGGAGGGATCCGCGCCGGCGGCCAGGAGCGCCTTGACGACGGCGCCGCTGCCGCTGCGGGCGGCGAGGTGGAGCGGTGTGTACTGGCCGATGCGCGTGCCGGCCGAGACGTTCGCGCCGGCGTAGATCAGCATCTCGGCCAGCGCCCCGTCGCCGCGCTCGGCGGCGAAGTGGAGCGCCGTCATGCCATCGCCGCGAGACGTGTTGACGTCGGCGCCCTGCTTGAGCAGCGTGCGGACCGCGTTGATGTCGCCCTTGCTCGCCGCGTCGGCGACGAGCGCGCGCGGCGGCGTCTGCGCCGCGAGCACGGCGCTGACGGCCAACGCGCAGAGTAGAGACAGGCCAAACCGGCGAATCGTCGGCATACGCATCTCCGTCCGTTACGCGATTGAGAACTCGCCCGTGCTGTCGCCGAACGTCTTGACGTCGTCGAGGCCGAGGCGGTGCATCAGCGTGAGCATCACGTTCGCCATCGGCGTGTCGTCGTCCGCCTTGATGTGGACGCCGCCCTTCAGCAGCCCGTTGGCGTGACCGAAGAGCACGAGCGGGCACTTGCGATGGTTGTGCGTGTTCGAGTTGGCCATCGGCGAGCCCCAGATGATCATCGTCTTCTCGAGGAGGTTCTGGTCGCCGTCCATGGTGTTCTTCAGCTTCTCGAGGAAGTACGCCGTCTGGCTCACGCGGTACTTGCAGATCTTGTTGAACTCCATGATCCGCGCTTCGTTGTCGCCGTGGTGCGAGGCGGGGTGGAACGGCTGGCTCGAGCCGCTCTCCGGGAAGACGCGGTTCTGGGCGTCGCGGCCGGTCTTGAACGCGATGACGCGCGTCATGTCGGTCTGGAGCGCCAGCACCTGGAGGTCGAACATCAGCTTCATGTGCTCCGAGAACGAATCGGGCACGCCGGCCGGCGCGTCCGGCAGCTCGCGCGTGTCGCCGCTCGAATTGCGCGACTCGATCATCTTGATGCGGCGCTCGAGCTCGTTCACGTCCGTGAGATAGCGGTCGATGCGGGCGCGGTCCGAGGGCCCGAGGCTCGCGCGCAGCGTCTTCACCTCACCGTTGATCCAGTCGAGGATGCCGCGGCGCGTCTGCAGCCGCGCGGCGCGCGCTTCCGGCGTGCCGCCGGCGCCGAACAGCATGTCGAACGCGACGCGCGGGTCGCGAATCATCGGCAGCGGCTCGTTCGGCGACGCCCAGCTGATCGAGTCGGTGTAGGCGCACGAGTAGTTGTAAGTGCAGCCGCCGGCTTGATCCAGGTTCTCGATGCAGAACTGCATCGACGGCATCGGCGTCGACTGGCCGTACTTCTTCGCGTAGAGCTGGTCGAGCGACGTGCCGGCCCAGATGTCGGCGCCCTGCGTTTGCTTCGGATGCGACTGCGTCAGGAACACGGCGCTCGACCGGAAGTGGTCGCCGCCGATTTCCGGCGCCGCGAACGCCTCGGCGTTCCGGACGTCGGTGTTGCTGATCATCGTCATGTACTCGCGGTACGCGTCCACCGCGCTGAACGGGTTGTCGGGAATCAGCTTGAAGTCCCGGCCCGTCGTCTCGGGCGCAAACAGGAACTTGCCGCGCCCGATGGCGGTCGTGCCGGCCTGCCCGTGCACTTCCTCGATGCAGACCAGTCGCGTGGCGCCGTTGCCCTCGGCCGCGGCAGTTTTCGCGGCGGCGCCCGCTCCAGCGGGCACCATGGCGTCGAGGAACGGCAGAGCGACCGCCGCGCCCATCCCCTGGAGGAAGGTGCGGCGAGGAACGTGTTTGCCAGTCAGGTACGGCATGGACGTAGTCTCCTCAATTGTGGCGGTTCGAACCGCCGGCGGACTTCCCGCTGGGTGCCGGGGCAGGGTCCGCGCGCTTCATCCGAAATGCGTCGCTCTTGACGACGCCAAGAATAAACGAGGACATCCGGTAGTCGTTCTTTTCCGCGGCAGTGCTGATCGCGCGCACCGTCGGCTGGTCGAAGTACTCGACCCGTCGTCCGAGCGCAAAGGCCATGAGATTTTCCGTGAGCGTCCGCACGAGCGGCACGGGCCGCTTGAGCAGGAGCGCCGAGAGCTCGGCGGGCGTCGACACCGGCGAGCCGTCGTAGAACGTGCCGCGCGTGTCGAGCGGGTTGCCGTTCTCGTGGTTACGCCACTTGGCGGTGACGTCGAAGTTGTCGAGCGCCAGGCCGATCGGATCCATGAAGCGGTGGCACGACTGGCAGTTCGGATCCTTCCGGTGCATCTCCATGCGCTCGCGCGTCGTCAGCGCCCGGCCGTTCTTCGCTTCGGCCGTGTTGTCGAGCGGCGGCACGTTGGCCGGCGGCGGAGGCGGCGGCGTCCCGAGCATCACTTCCATCACCCACTTGCCGCGCAGCACGGGCGACGTGCGGTTGGCGAGCGACGTCTGGACGAGCACGGAGCCCTGGCCGAGCAGGCCCTTGCGCGTGGCATCCGGATACGCCACTTTGCGGAACTGATCGCCGGCGACGCCTTGAATCCCGTAGTGGCGCGCGAGCGTTTCGTTCAGATACGTGTAGTCGGCGCGGTAGAGATCGAGCGCGCTCTTGTCGTCGTGGACGAGGCTGTTGAAGAACGTGACCGTCTCGGTGCGCATCGCGCCGGCGATCTCGTCGTTGAAGTTCGGATAGAAGTTCGGGTCCGGGTGGTTCTTGTCGAGGTCCTGCAGCCGCAGCCACTGCGCGGCGAACCGCGTGCCGAGCGCCTCGGACCGCGGATCGGCGAGCATGCGCTTGGCCTGCTGCTCGAGCACGGCCGGCTGCGAAAGCTGGCCCTTGCTCGCGACGTTCATCAGTTCCTGATCCGGCGGCATGCCCCAGAGGAAGAACGACAGACGCGACGCGAGGTCGTAATCGCTGATGCGGTAGGTCTCGCCCGGCTTCACGTTGGCCGGTTGATCTTCGAGGCGGAAGATGAAGCGCGGGCTCGCGAGCAGCGCCTCGAGCGACGTGCGCACGCCGCTCTCGAATCCGCCCTTGGTCGCGCCCGCGTCGTAGAACTTCATGAGCGCGTCGGCTTCCGGCGCCGTGACCGGCCGGCGGTACGCCTTGGTGCCGAGGGTGCTGACGATCGAGCGCGCGCAGGTGCGCTCTTCGGCCGCGCTCGTCGGTCGGCACGTGAACACTTTCTGCCGGCTCACGGTGTCCGAGACGCCGGTGATGTTCTTCGGTCCACGAATCGTGAACTGGCGCAAATGGGGCAGCGTCGTAATGCCGTTGCCGCCCGATCCGCCGCCCGCGAACGACCAGTCGTGCGGACGAATGAGATCTTCGTACGGCCCGTCCGACTTTCGCACGAACGCGGCAGAGACGACGTGCTGGCCGGCGCTGACCTTCACGGGGTCGGTCGGCATCGGCACGCCGCCGCGTCCGTCGGCGCCGCCCGAGGGCTGCGTCTCGTAGCGGACGAGCGCGACGCGCACGCCGTCCACCGAGATGTCGAGATCCTCACCGCGCGAGTTGTTGCCGCCGATGAACTCGGGCACGAAGACGTAGTCGCCGTCGGCCGGGAAGACGTACTTCACGACCATGCCGCCGCGCGTGCCGTAGGGCGCGCCTTCGATGTAGTCCCACGGGTGCTGCGACTCGTAGGTCGACGCGACGAACGTGCGGTCGAGCGACGGCGCCTGGCGATCGCCCACGGCCATGCGGCTGATCTCGGCCGCGGCGTTCAGATACGACTCGATGAGCGTCGCCGAGATCATCTGCTCGTCGGCGATGTTGTCGAAGTTGGAGTTGAGCGAGTCGAGCGGCAGCCAGTCGCCCGCGTTGACCTCGAGGCCCAGCAGATCTTTGATCGCGCTCGCGTACTCGGTGCGGTTCAGGCGCTGGAACACGCGGCCGCCCGGGTTCGGCTTGGCGGCGCCGGCTGCGTCGAGACGCGTCTCGAGCGCGTTGATCAGGCCGTTGTAGCTCACCGCGTCGGGCAGCGGCGTCGGCGGCGGCGGCATCATGCCGGCGCGCAGCTTACGAATCATGCGCTCGCCGACGTCAGGATGCTGCGCGATGTCCGCGATCTTGAAGTTCTCGAACGAGAGGCCCGCGGTCTTGTCTTTGTTGTCTTCGTAGTGACAGTCGACGCAGACCGACGCCACGAGCGTGTCGGGATCCATCGGCTGCGCGCTGGCGCCGGGCGCGGTTTTCGTCGCGTTCTGCGACGCGGCCGCGTTCTGCGCGTGCACGCTCACGAGCCGCGCGCTGACGCTGGCCGGCGCCGTACGGTCGGCTCCCGCGTTGACCGTGACCGCCAGTGCCAGACCTGCAGCGAGACCCCACACCCACCGTGCGCCCATCGTGTGTCCTTGCCGGAAATTATCGCCGCGTGACGGTTGTACTAATCCGTTCAATATACACGGGTTATCGGCTGTTTGGACCGCTCCCGGGGGGTATGCGGCCCACGTCTCTCCCGGCTGAATTCCTACTACGACGGCCGCGCCTCCAGTGTTGTCAGGAGGCCGGTTTTTCCCGCGCAAAAACGTCGCCCCAAGCTGCGGCCCGAACATCCCGGACGGGCCTTCTATAATGGCCAGGCGTGTCCCCCTCGTCCCGTCGCAGGTCCGGAAATCGCGTGTCGCACGGTCTCGTCGCGCTGGGATCGGCTGCCGTGCTCACTGTCTACACCGCCGGGTACGCGAAAACGCGGTCGGCCGCCGAACAGCTCAGCGCGGCGGAGCGTCCGCGGCCCGTGGCGCCCGCGCCACATTTCGAATCGGCGCCGCCCGTCGCGCCGGCGCTGCACGAACCG
>DATEGZ010000221.1:0-2208 GCA_035279905.1 Vicinamibacterales bacterium | reverse complement strand
GCTCGCATCTTCGCCGCCATCGGACAGCGAGATGATGCAACGTCGCTCGGCTGGTTCCGCGCACTGCGAACCGTGCCAGACCCAATTCGCGTGTTCGGCTTGCGACAGCGAATCGAGGTCGAGGATCGTGGTCCACTCGGGATGCGCGGTGCGATAGCTGGCCAGTGTCGTGCGGCGCCAGACACCGCGGACGTGCGTGCTGTCCTGCCAGAAATTGTAAATGGCGCCGTCCAGGAACGAACCATATGGAATGCGATCGGCCGACTGTGCCACGGCGAGCGCGTCACCGTAGAGCGACGCGTAGTGCGGATCTTTTTCGAGGACAGCGGTCGTCTTGGCGTTTTCCGCATTGACCCACGCCATGGCGCGAGCACCGTGTTGGTCCTCGAGCCAGAGGAACGGATCGGACGACGTGTCGGGCGCGGCGGACTGCGCGGACGCGGCGTGCGGGTGCGCGAACGCGAGGGTGGCGAAGACCAATCCAAGGACACGCAGGTTCATAGCGGGCTCCGGAGTGAATGGTTGAATCTACGGGCAAAACCGCGCGCCAACAGGAGCGGTTTTCAAGTCGGCTCGGCGGGCGCCTGTTTCACCGAGTATCGGAGTGCGACGATGCCGCTTTGGTACGCATTCACTTCGAGCAGGTGCAGCTCTACGTCGCGGCCGAGCGATTCGAAGAAGGCGATGCCGTCGCCGATGGCGACGGGCAAGATGGAATAACGAACCTCGTCGGCGAGGCCGCGGCGCAGGCATTCGCCCGAGACAGCGCCACCACCCACGAACCAGATGCTCCCGAAGTTAGGCCTCAAGCGATCGACCACCAGGCGCTCGAGGTCGCCCGCGTAGAACTCGACAGTGTTTCGGGTTTTGCTCAGCTGACGATGCGTGAGCACGATGACGGGTTTGTCGCCGTAGGACCAGCCCATCCCCTTGGACTCGAAATGCAACGCGGTTTCGTACGTTCGCGAGCCCATCACATAGCAGTCGATCGTCCGGAGGAACGCGGCGACGGACTCCGGCGCCATCACCTCTCCGCCTTCGAAGTGGTCGGAGGTGTCCATCCAGTCGACGCTGCCGTCTTTGCGGGCGATGAAGCCGTCGAGGCTTGCCGCCATGTGGATAGTGACCCGGGAGTCGGGGGTCGTCATGCTGTCTCACTTGGGTGGAGGGCATCGACCGGGCGCTGCGCCTAACGATCAACCTGACGTACTCAGGACGCCCACCGCTGAAGACAGAACCATCCCTGGGGTACAAGGCCGCTTTTCGCGTCGATGATAAGGCCGCCATCGAACCATCGTCCAACGATCGCGGAACGGTCGACCATGAACACAATCAGAATTACGCCTGCGTCTGTCCAGTTTCCTTCAGGGTCCCCAAACATCAACGAAAGTCGTCGCGATTGTTTGTCGAAGTCGATAACGAGCTCACCATTCCGTGTGCTATCCGGCGACAAGCTGAAGTAGGCTGGCCACCGCCCCCGAACCTTTGCGCTGCCCGAGGAGTCGTTGCTGATGACCACATCGGCGATGACGCGATCACCACGGTGGCGACCAACGGTGTTGGTCATGTACAGCACATACGCACCAGGAAGCTGCGAGACTCGGAACGATTTGGGTTGCTGCGGCGCCTGTGGCGCGATCATGTGTTCGGAACCGTACGCGTCTTTGATCCTGCTCCAGCGCCACCAACCGGAGTCCGAGGGCACAGGATCAGCGCACGGCGCTTGGGCGAACGACACACGCCCAATGCACGCGAGCGAAATCAGAACGAGGCACGTTCGAAGCGTCATGGCGTAATCGCCGGCCGAGGACGCGGGTTCAGCCGCGGCGCGCCGCTTCGATCGTGGCGATGTCGATCTTCTTCATCTTCATCATGGCGTCGAACGCGCGCTTGGCGGCGGCTGGATTGGGGTCAGCGAATGCTTGTGTCAGCGCTATCGGCGTGATCTGCCAGGACAATCCCCACTTGTCCTTGCACCAGCCGCACTGGCTCTCCTCGCCGCCGTTGCCGACGATCGCGTTCCAATAGCGATCCGTTTCGGCTTGATCGCTGGTCGCGACCTGAAACGAGAACGCTTCGCTGTGCTTGAACGTGGGGCCGCCGTTGAGGCCGAGGCACGGAATGCCCATCAGTGTGAACTCGACCGTCAACACGTCACCCTTCTTTCCCGACGGATAGTCGCCCGGCGCGCGGTGTACCGCGCTAACC
>DATEGZ010000220.1:0-43435 GCA_035279905.1 Vicinamibacterales bacterium | reverse complement strand
GGCTTCCAAGTCCATCGCGAACAGCCGCACAATTTGGCGAAAACGGGCCTCGGTCAAATGCGAACGGGCAACATAGCGATTGCGGCCCATGTTTACTGCTCACTTTAACGATCTCCATTCGCTAAAGTGATCTTGAGCCTGGGTCATTGGGCCATTGGGCCATTGGGCCATTGGGTCATTGGGTCATTGGGTCATTGGGTCATTGAGAGTGAACGCACGCCTCGGGACGAGCGCTTCGGTACAAGGACACGGTCCCAATATCCCAATGACCCAATGACCCAATGACCCAATGACGCGTAGTACGATCCTTTCAATGCGCATCACCGAAGTCCGGCTGTTCGACGTGCGGCTGCCGCTCGTCCGGCCGTTCGAAACGAGCTTCGGCCGGATCGACGCGCGCGAGTTCGTGCTCGTCGCGGTGGACGCCGACGGCGCGACCGGGTGGGGCGAGTGCGTCGCCGACGTCGACCCGTTCTACAGCGAAGAGACCACGTCGACCGCCTGGTACGTCTTATCGAGCGTGCTGGTGCCGTGGGTGCTCGGCCGGTCGTTCAGTCATCCGCGCGAGGTGTTCGGCACGTGGACGCGCGTTCGCGGACACCGCATGGCGAAGGCCGCGCTCGAGATGGCCATCTGGGATCTCTACGCGCGCCTCGAAGGGCGGCCGCTTTGTGAAGTGCTGGGCGCGAAGTCGCGGCCGATCGCGGCCGGCGTGTCGATCGGCATCCAGCCGTCCACCGACGCGCTCGTCGAGCGCGTCGCCGCCGAGCTTGCGGACGGTTACCGGCGCATCAAGATCAAGATCAAGCCCGGCTGGGATCAGAAGCCTGTCGAGGCCATCCGCGCGAGGTTCCGGGAAGTGCTTCTGATGGTCGACGCCAACGCCGCCTACACGGTCGCGGATGCTCCCGTGCTGGCCTCGCTCGACGCCTTTGATTTGATGATGATCGAGCAGCCGCTCGACTACGATGATCTGGTGGACCACGCGCGCCTGCAGGCGTCCTTGCGGACGCCGATCTGCCTCGACGAGTCGATCAAGAGCCCGAAGGTCGCTCTTGACGCGCTCGGGATGGGCGCGTGCCGCATCATCAACATCAAGCCCGGGCGCATGGGCGGCTTCAGCCCGTCGCTCGCCGTGCACGAGATCGCCCGCGACCGCGGCATCCCGCTGTGGCACGGCGGCATGCTCGAGAGCGGCATCGGCCGCGCGCACAATCTGCATCTCTCCACGCTCCCGGGCTTCACGCTGCCGGGAGACGTCGCCGCCAGCAAACGTTATTTCGTGCCCGACCTGATCGATCCGCCGATCGACGTGAAGCCCGACGGCTGCATCGACGTTCCCCCAGGCCCCGGCATCGGCGTCGTACCGGTCGACTCGCGGCTGCGCGAAGCGACCCGACGCACCGAGAGGTACTGCGCGTGAACTCAGGACTCTTGCGGCGCGCTGGCGTGCTGGCCGGCGCGCTCGTCGCGGCGCTCACCGTCAGCAACTGCAAATCGGCGCCCGTGCCCGTCAACCTGCCGCCGGCCGAACCGCCGCGGCCGGTCGTGCCGATCGACACGCGGGTCGCCTGGATCCTGCGCCTTGAAGCCGAGCGCGTGCTGCGCGAAGACGCGCCGGGCGCGCCACACGTCGACCCGCCCGCGACGACGGTACCGCGCAGGTTGCTTGGCGCGATCACTCCGGATCTGACGGCGCTCGCGATCGACACGGATCCGGGCGTTCGCCGCCGCGCGATGCTCGGCATCGGCCGTGCCGCGCTGCCTGAGGGCGTGCCCGCGCTCGAGAGCGGTCTCAGCGATACGGATGAAGCGGTTCGCGCGTCCGCGGCCTTCAGCCTCGGCTTGCTCGCGGACAAAGCCGGCATCGATCCGCTGATCGCCGCGCTCAAGGACCCGTCGGCGCTCGTGCGTGGCCGCGCCGCCGAAGGCCTCGGACTGATCGGCGACGCGCGCGGCGCCGGTCCGGTGGCCGACGCCGCCGCCGGCTGCCGCGACGTCATCGCCGGCATCGCGCCAGACGACGAGGAATCGCCGAAGACGCCGGAGATCGAAGCGTGCCGGCTGTCGCTCTTCGCCCTGGCGCGGATGAAGCAATACGACGCGCTGGCCCGCGTGGCGCTCGACGCGCAGGGCCAGCCGATCGCGCGCTGGTGGCCCGTCGCCTACGCGCTCCAGCGCATCAACGACCGGCGCGCCGTGCCGGCGCTCCTGACGCTCGTGTCGACGGACGGCGTCTACTCGCCGGCCTTCGCGCTTCGCGGTCTGGCGACGGCGGGCGACCAGCGTCTGGTGCCGCTCGCGCAGGCGATCGCCACGCGCGATACCGCGGACGTCCGCGTCCGCGTCGCCGCCGTCCGTGCGCTCGGCCAAATCGGTGGTCCCGCCAGCGTGACGACGCTGCTGCAGCTGATCTCGGAGGCGAACACGCCGCGCAATCTCGATCTCGAAGCCGTGACGGCGCTCGGCGCCATCGGCGATCCGAAGGCCTTCGAGACGCTGCTCGATCGGCTGACCGATCCGTGGCCCGCGATGCGCGCCGCCGCCTTTGCCGCGGCGGCCAAGTCGAATCCCACCGGCTTCCTTTTCATTGTCTCGAGCTTCGATCGCGACAAGGACTGGTCGGTGCGGGCCTCGCTGGCCGGCACGCTCGCGAACCTCCAGCCCGATCGCGTCCGGACGGCGATCGAAGACCTGACGGCCGACAGCGATGCCCGCGTCCGCGGCCCGGCACTGGAAGCGCTGGTGCACATCGGCGCGCCCGACTTGAGCAAGCGCCTGTTCGACGCGCTCGAGGCGCCGGATTTCAACGTCCGCGCGACCGCCGCGCGGCTCGTCGGAGAAACGCAGCCGTCGGGCGGCGCCGATCGGCTTCGCACGGCCTTCACCCGGGCGGGCACCGACGCGTCGTCGGCGGCACGCGAGGCCGCGCTCGTCGCGCTCGCGCGGTACGGCGCCAGCGAAGCGGGCCCGCTCCTGCACGAGGCCTTGACCGACCGCGAGTGGACGATCCGGCTCCGCGCGGCTGAGCTCCTGCGGGGACTGGGCGAGCCCGAGGCCATGGCCGTGCGGCCCGCACCCATGCGTGAGCCTGCGGAGCTCTTCGAGTCGGCGGCCATCCTCCATCCGTCGTTTTCCCCGCATGCGTTCATCGAGACCCGTTACGGCACCATCGAAGTCGAGCTCAACGTCGTCGAAACGCCGCTGACGACGCGGAACTTCGTCGAGCTCGCGCGGGCCGGCTTCTTCAACGGCGTGCTGGTGCACCGGCTGGTGCCAAATTTCGTGGTGCAGGCGGGCGATCCGCGCGGCGATGGGGAAGGCGGGCCGGGCTACGCGATCAAGGACGAGCTGAGCTCACTGCCGTATGTCCGCGGCACGATGGGGATGGCGCTGTCCGGCCCGGACACGGGCGGCAGCCAGTTCTTCCTCACGGTGTCACCGCAGCCGCACCTGGACGGCAAGTACACGGTGTTCGGGCATGTCGTGCACGGGATGGAGATTCTCGATCAGATCTCGCAGTGGGACGCGATCGAGCGCGTGCGGATCTGGGACGGCGTGATCCTCAAATAAAAAAAGGGGGTGATCGTCGCCCCCTTTCTCGTAGTACGGGTCGGGCTGGCTTACCGCTTCTTGCCGCCCTTCTTCTTCCCGCCCTTGGCCATCTTCTTAGCCATTGTGTGTTGTCCCTCCCTTCACCTTGGCGTTGTGCGCCGGCTCTCATCTGCGACGCGGCATCGCGGCCTTTCGGCTCGCCCGATCCACGCGCAGCGCCGTCGCTCTCTGCAGATGCTGCCCGCATCTGCGACAACAAAAAAGGGCGCAGACCTTTTGGTCGCGCCCTTCGAACTCATCGCGGCAACGGAGCGTTCACGCGATCGCTTTCGTGAATCGTACTCACGTAAGACACAGATTATGGATGAGCAAAAAACTCTGTCAAGCACAAAGTGGAGCGTGAGTCAAAAACTACCGCGCGCGCGCGTCGCGCGTGTCGGGTCAGAACGCGGTGGTCTTCGACTCCTGCTTCTCGGCGTGGCGCTCGAGCGCGAGCGCGATCAGTCGATCGACGAGCGCGGGATAGTCGAGTCCTGTCGCGCCCCACATCTTCGAGAACATGCTGATCGTCGTGAAGCCCGGGATGGTGTTGATCTCGTTGATGAAGAGGTCGCCGGTCGTCCGGCTGAGCAGGAAGTCGACGCGCGCGAAGCCCGCGCCGTCGATCGCGAGGAACGCGGTGACCGCCTGGCGCCGCACCTCCTGCGCCATCTGGTCGTCGAGGCGCGCCGGGATCTCGGTGCGCGATCCGGCGTCGAGGTACTTCGCTTCGTAGTCGTAAAATTCGCGTGACGGCACGATCTCGCCGGGCACCGAGGCTTCCGGCGACGCGTTGCCGATCACGCCGACCTCGATCTCGCGTGCCTCCGGCACGGAGGCTTCGACGACGATCTTGCGATCGAAACCGGCGGCCAGCTCGAGCGCGGCGGCGAGCTCGCCGGGCCCGTGGACCTTCGAGATCCCGACGCTCGAGCCGAGGTTCGCTGGCTTCACGAATAGCGGAAAACCCAGCCGTTTCGCGATGTTTGCGGCGACCGTTGCCGGCGACGCGCGCCAGTCGCCGCGGAAGACGACCAGCCAGTCCGAGACGCGCAGGCCCCGCGCCTGGAACAGCACTTTCATCACCGCTTTGTCCATCCCGACGGCCGACGCGAGCACACCCGCGCCGACATAGGCGACGTTGGACAACTCCAGCAGACCTTGAATCGTGCCGTCTTCGCCGTACGGGCCGTGCAGCACGGGAAAGATCACGTCGAGCGAGAGACCGGTGACGGCCGCGGCGGCTTCGGCTTCGTCGGCGCGCGACGATCGGCGATCGACGAGCACGAGCGTTTCCTCGCCAGGGCGCGGCGGCATGAAGACTTCCTTGCCGCCACGCAGGCGCGTGGCGTCGTTGCGCGCCTGATCGATCACCTCGGCGGCCGACGCCGCCGACGGCGGACGATCGGCCAGGCGCCAGCGGCCGTCCTTGTCGATGCGGATGGCGATTGGTTCGTAGCGCTTGCGGTCGAGATTGGCGAACACCGCCGCCGCCGACGCGAGCGACACTTCGTGCTCGCCTGACCGGCCGCCGTAGAGCACGCCCACTCGGAGTCGCTTCACGCCGTCAACGCCTCGCCTCTGTCCCGTTGGAAACGGGGAGTCATTATAGGCTAAGCGCCGTGAGCGGCCCGGCGTTCGAGTTCGAGGTGGTGGCGCGCGAGGGTGAGGCGCGGGCGGGAACGCTCCGGCTCGCGCACGGCCTCGTCGAGACGCCCGCGTTCATGCCCGTCGGCACGCGCGGCGCGGTGCGCGGCGTGACGATCGACGAGCTGGAGGCGCTCGGCGCCGAGATCGTGCTCGCGAACACGTACCATCTCCACTTGCGGCCGGGCGCGGATCTCGTCGCGCGCCGCGGCGGCCTGCACGCGTTCATGGCGTGGCCGCGTCCGATCCTCACCGACTCCGGCGGCTACCAGATCTTCAGTCTCGCGTCGCGACGCAAACTGAACGAAGACGGCGTCGTCTTCCGCTCGCACCTCGACGGATCGCCGCAGACGCTCACGCCGGAATCCGCGGTCGACATTCAAGCGCGGCTCGGATCGGACGTCGCGATGATCCTCGACGAGTGTCCGAGCTGGCCCGCGACGCCGGTCGAGCTCGACGCCGCCGTTGCGCGCACGCTCAGATGGGCGCGACGCGGACGCGATAGATTTCTCGCACTCGGCTCAGGCGGTGATCCGAGCGTGGCGCGCCCGACGCCGGGCCAGGCGCAGTTCGGCATCATTCAAGGTGGGACGGACAAAGCTCAGCGCGACCGGAGCGTCGAGGGCACGCTCGCCGTCGGTTTCGAGGCCTACGCTATCGGGGGCCTGTCCGTAGGGGAGCCGGTCGAGGCCATGTACGACGTGGTGGCCCACACCGCGCCCCAGCTCCCGGCCGGCCGCCCGCGCTACCTGATGGGCACCGGCATGCCGGACGACCTGGTCGAAAGCGTGGCCCGGGGCATCGATCTTTTCGATTGCGTCCTGCCGACCCGCAACGCCCGGAACGGCCAGCTGTTCACCCGGCAGGGGCCTATTTCCATCAAGAATGCCCGGTACGCCGAGGACGACCGTCCCATCGACCCCGACTGCCGGTGCCCGACCTGCCGGCGGCACTCCCGGGCCTATCTGCGCTATCTTTTTGTCGCCGGCGAGATGAACGCCGCGACCCTTAACACGTTGCACAACCTGCACTTTTACCTTGACACCATGCGGGGGATTAGAAAGGCTATTATGTTCGGGACCTTCGAGAAGTTCCGGAAGGTATTCCTCGAGACCTATTCCCGCCAGCCACGTCCACTCGATGACTGACGTCACCACGCCCTTCGTCCTTGCCATGGCTCAGCCGGGGCAGCAGACCAACCTGCTGGTGCAGCTCTTTCCGTTCGCGCTGATGCTGCTCATCTTCTATGTGCTGGTGCTGATGCCGATGCGCAAGCGCCAGAAGAAGGTGCAGGAGTTTCAGGCGGGGATCAAAGTCGGGGACAAGGTCATCCTCACGGGTGGTATCTACGGCCAGGTCACACGCGTGACCGACGGGACGCAGACCGTGCAGGTGCAAATCGCGGACAAGGTCCGGATCGAAGTCGCGCGCGCGGCCGTCGCGGGCTACCAGGGGCAGGAACCGGTCGTTCAGCCGGACTCCGGCAGTCTCTAATCCATGTACAAGAACCTTCGTTGGAAGCTCCTCACCATTGCCGCCGTGACTCTGCTCGCGGTGTTTCTCTTCTCGCCGCCCAGGACGAAGGTCCATCTGGGACTCGACCTGCAGGGCGGAGTGCATCTCGTGCTCAAAGTACAGACCGACGACGCGCTGCGCGTCGAGACGGAGACGACTTCTGAGCAGCTGCGCGACCAGCTCGTGCAGGCCAAAATTCCGGTGACGGGGATCAAGGTGACCGGTCTCACGTCGTTTTCCGTCGAGGGGATCCCGCAGGCGAACGATCAGCAGTTCCGGACGCTGGTTGACCAGCAGGTCGGCACGAGCTTCGAGCGCGACACGCTGGCCGGCGTCTACACGTTCAAGATGCGGCCGAACATCGAGGTGAACCGGCGCAGCGAGGCCGTCGCGCAGGCGATCCAGACGATCGAGCGCCGCGTGAACGAGCTCGGCGTGTCCGAGCCCATCATCTCGCCGTACGGGTCGGCGGGCGACCAGATCATGGTCGAGCTGCCGGGTCTCACGGATGTCTCGCGCGCGAAGGAGATCATCCGCAACACGGCGCTCCTCGAGCTGAAGCTCGTCGAAGCCGGACCGATGTCGGATCAGGCGGCGCTCCTGCAGCCGTATTCGGGGAAGATTCCAGACGGCATGGACGTCGTGGCCGGCGCCGCGAACCGCGGCGACCCCGCCACCGTGTACTACCTCGTCAAGCACGTCGCGGCGATCACGGGCCGCGATCTGCGCAACGCGAAGCAGACGATCGACGAGAACAACGCGCCGGCCGTCGGCTTCACGCTCAACAGCGAGGGCATCTCGAAGTTCTCGAAGGTGACCGAAGCCAACGTCGGGCGGCAGCTCGCGATCATCCTCGACGGCCGCGTGCAGTCCGCGCCGGTGATTGAGGGCCGCATCGCGCAGGCCGACGCGCGGATCACAGGACGGTTCACGCCGCAGGAAGCGTCGGATCTCGCGTTGATCCTGCGGTCGGGCGCGCTGCCCGCGTCGCTCACGTATCTCGAGCAGCGCGAGGTCGGACCGACGCTTGGCCAGGACTCGATTCGCGCAGGCGTCACCGCGTCGATCATCGGCCTGGCCGCCGTGACGCTGTTCATGCTCTTCTACTACAAGCTCGCGGGCATCAACGCGTTCGTCTCGGTCGCGCTCAACCTGATCATCCTGCTCGGGTTCATGGCGTACCTGAACGCCGTCATGACGCTGCCGGGCATCGCGGGCTTCATCCTCACGATCGGCATGGGCGTGGACTCGAACGTCCTGATCTTCGAGCGCATCCGTGAAGAGCTCGACACGAAGAAGGGCGCGCGACAGGCGGTCGCCGCCGGCTTCGGCCGGGTGTGGTGGACGATCGTCGACACGCACGTCTCGTCGCTCATCGCGGCGGCGTTCCTCTTCCAGTTCGGCACCGGGCCGATTCGCGGCTTCGCGACCACCCTGTTCTTCGGTCTGATTGCCAACGTGTTCACCGCCGTGTTCGTTTCGCGCACGCTCTTCGAGTTCATCCTCTCGAGAAAGCCGGCCGGCGCGACGCAATTGAGCATCTGACGGCCTGGAGCTTTCGCCCATGCGCATCTTTCCGAATCCCAACTACAACTTCATCAAATGGCGGTGGCACGCCCTGATCCTGTCGATTGCCCTGATCTGGGCGGGCGTCGCGCACATGTACTTCCGCGGCGGCCTCCCGCTCGGCATCGACTTCTCGGGCGGCACGGCGCTCTTGCTGCAGTTCAACCAGCCGACTCCGGAAGACGTCGTTCGCAAGGCGCTCGATCCGGTGTCGACGGACAAGGTCGTGCAGCAGTCTGGCGCGGCCAGCCTGAATCAGATCATGGTCCGCCTGCCGATGATGAAGGTGCAGGAGGAAGGCGCCAATCTCGAGGCCGGGGTGACACAAGTCACCGAGGCGCTGCAGAAGGCGAACGTCGGCCAGTTCACCGTCATCAGCAAAGATCTCGTCGGCCCCGTCGTCGGCTCCGACCTCAGGACGAAGGGCATCTTCGCGACGCTCTTCGCGCTCGGCGGCATCCTCGTCTACGTCGCGTTCCGCTTCCGGTTCACGTTCGCGCTCGGCGCGATCGTGGCGACGTTCCACGACATCCTGATCACGCTCGTGTTCCTGAGCTGGTTCGGCTACGACCTGTCGCTCAACGTCATCGCGGCGCTCCTGACAATCACCGGCTACTCGGTGAACGACACGATCGTCGTCTTCGACCGCGTGCGTGAAAACCAGCGGTTGATGCGCCGCGATCCGCTCGATCAGGTCGTGAACAAGAGCGTCAATCAGACGCTCGGCCGGACGATCATCACGTCTGGATGCACCCTGCTCGCCGTGCTCGCGCTGTACTTGTTCGGCGGGGAAGTGCTGCGGGCATTCGCGTTCACGATGATCGTCGGCGTCGTCACCGGGACGTACTCGACGGTGTTCATCGCCGCCGCCATCGCGATCATCCTGAGCCGCCGTCCACCGAGCCAGGGCGCGGTGGCGCAGCAGGTCAGGGCGAAGCGAGCGTAGGAAACTTAGAACTTAGAACTTAAAACTTAGAACTTGAAGACCAAGACCGGAGCGAGGTGCACCGTGGTACTCCGAAGTTCTAAGTTCTAAGTTCGAAGTTCTAAGTTGCATTGATGTTCGCCTGGCTTCGGCGGAGTTTCGTCACCGGCCTCGTCGTCACGGTGCCGCTCGTTGTGAGCGTCGTGGCCATCGTCTGGACCGTCCGCTTCGCGGATCAGCTGACGAGCGGGCTGGGCGAGCGGGTGATTGGCGCGCACGTGCCCGGGCTGGGGCTCGTGACGACGACGGTGATCGTGCTGGCGGCCGGCGCGATCGCGAGCAATGTCATCGGCCGCCGGCTCCTGCGGCGCGGTGAAGCGCTCTTGATGCAGGTGCCGGTCTTTCGCACCATCTACGCGCCGGTCAAGCAAGTGATCGACGCGTTTTCGCCGACCAACGAGCTCGGCTTCAAGCGGATGGTGCTCGTCGAAGATCCGGCGCGCGGGTTCGTGCTGGGGTTTCTGACGCGGGAGTTCACGGTGGACCGCGGGCACGGTCCGGAGACGCTGCTCGCGGTGTACGTGCCCACCAATCACCTGTACCTCGGTGACGTGGTGGTGTGTCCGCCAGAGCGGGCGACGTTTCCGGAGATGTCGGTGGAAGAAGGCGTGCGGGTGTTCTTGACGGGCGGCATGGGGTTGCCCGAGCATCTGCGCGCGCGGAAGAGCGTGGAAGGGGACGAGGGACGATGACGGGTCGAGGACTGCGTGCGTTGCGGGGAACGATGATGGCGCTGGTCGTGGCGGCCGGCTTGTGGCTGGCTGGCGGCGCGTTGGTGCTGGCGGCCGGCGGCCAGGAGACGGCGCAGGCCGCGGCCCCGCATGCGGGTGGAGAAGCCAACCTCGTCTTGCCCGACCTTCACCAGGTCACGTTCCTCGGCGGCATCGACGGGCACACGCTGCTGCTCGCCGGGCTCGTCGTCTGCGCGCTGGGGCTGATCTTCGGCCTCGTGATCCAGACGCAGCTCAAGAATCTGCCCGTGCACACGTCGATGCGCGAGATCTCCGAGCTCATCTACGAGACGTGCAAGACCTACCTGGTGCAGCAGGGCAAGTTCCTGCTGATTCTCGAGCTCTTCATCGGCACGATCATCGCGTTCTACTTCGGCGTGCTGCAGCACTTCTCGATCGTCAAGGTCGCGATCATCCTGCTGTTCAGCCTCGTGGGCATCGCGGGCAGCTACGGCGTGGCGTGGTTCGGGATTCGCGTGAACACCTACGCGAACTCGCGCACCGCGTTCGCGGCGCTCGCCGGCAAGCCGTATCCCTGCTACCAGATCCCGCTCAAGGCCGGCATGAGCATCGGCATGCTGCTCATCTCGGTCGAGCTGGTGATCATGCTCTTCATCCTGCTCTTCATTCCGGGCGACTACGCGGGCCCGTGCTTCATCGGCTTCGCGATCGGCGAGTCGCTGGGCGCGGCGGCGCTGCGCATCGCGGGCGGCATCTTCACGAAGATCGCCGACATCGGCGCGGACCTGATGAAGATCGTCTTCAAGATCAAGGAAGACGACGCGCGCAATCCGGGCGTCATCGCGGACTGCACGGGCGACAACGCGGGCGACTCGGTCGGTCCGTCGGCTGACGGCTTCGAGACGTACGGCGTCACGGGCGTCGCGCTGATCTCGTTCATCCTGCTGGCCGTCTCGAACCCGACGACGCAGATTCAGCTGCTCGTCTGGATCTTCGCGATGCGCATCGTGATGGTGGTCGCCTCCGGCGGCTCGTACCTGATCAACGAGGTGATGGCGAAAGCGCAGTACGCGACGGTCGACAAGATGAACTACGAGCATCCGCTCACGCGGCTCGTGTGGCTCACATCGATTGTGTCGATCGCGCTGACCTACGGGGCCTCGTACCTCCTGATTCCGACGCTCGGCGACGGCACGCTGTGGTGGAAGCTCTCGACGATCATCACGTGCGGCACGCTGGCGGGCGCGGTCATTCCCGAGCTCGTCAAGGTGTTCACGTCCACCGAGTCGGCGCACGTGCGTGAGGTCGTCAGCTCGTCGAAGGAGGGCGGCGCGTCGCTCACGATCCTGTCCGGCTTCGTCGCGGGCAACTTCAGCGCGTACTGGCTGGGCATCGCGATGGTCGCGCTCATGGGCATCGGCTACTGGGTGAGCCTGAGCTTCGGCAACCTCGGCATGATCGCGCCCGCCGTCTTCGCGTTCGGCCTCGTCGCGTTCGGGTTCCTCGGCATGGGCCCGGTCACGATAGCCGTCGACTCCTACGGCCCGGTCACCGACAACGCGCAGTCGGTCTACGAGCTCTCGACGATCGAGCAGATCCCGAACATCAAGGCCGAGCTCAAGAAAGACTTCGGCATGGACGTGAATTTCGAGCGCGCCAAGCACAACCTCGAGGAGAACGACGGCGCGGGCAACACGTTCAAGGCCACGGCCAAGCCGGTGCTGATCGGCACGGCGGTCGTCGGCGCGACGACGATGATCTTCTCGATCATCGTGGCGCTCACCAATCACCTCGACCCGACGCTCGTCGCGAAGCTGTCGCTGATGCACCCGCCGTTCCTGCTCGGCCTGATTACGGGCGGCGCGATGATCTACTGGTTCACCGGTGCCTCGACGCAGGCCGTGACGACCGGCGCGTACCGCGCGGTCGAGTTCATCAAGGCCAACATCAAGCTGGAGGGCGCGACCAAGGCGTCCGTCACCGATTCGAAGAAGGTCGTCGAGATCTGCACGCAGTACGCGCAGAAAGGGATGTTCAACATCTTCCTGAGCGTGTTCTTCGGCACCCTGGCGTTCGCGTTCTTCGAGCCGTTCTTCTTCATCGGGTACCTGGTCTCGATCGCGCTCTTCGGGCTCTACCAGGCCATCTTCATGGCCAACGCGGGCGGCGCGTGGGACAATGCCAAGAAGATCGTCGAGGTCGAGCTCAAGGCCAAAGGCACGCCGCTCCACGATGCGACGGTCGTCGGGGACACCGTGGGTGACCCGTTCAAGGACACCTCGTCGGTCGCCATGAACCCGGTCATCAAGTTCACCACGCTGTTCGGGCTGCTCGCCGTCGAGCTGGCTGTCAGCATGCGAGGACAGCAGGGAGACCTCATCACGCTGGTCCTGTCGACCGCGTTTTTCCTGGTTTCCATGGCGTTCGTGTGGCGCTCGTTCTACGGAATGCGCATCGCGGGCCGGTAAAGGTTGGGTAGGACTGGGGTTGGCCGGGACAGGTGGCCCGATCCGGGCCATTTTTGATAAACCGGTGTCTAAGGGAACAGCGACTCGTTCGTTGACACCGTTTTTTGGGTCTGACTATAATCCCGGCCTTCGTTCACGTCGGGAACGAAGTGATCGCAAGGGGGTGCTCCGTGCCACGGGAGATGTTCGGCGACGTCGTGGAGCCGTCAATCACGGTCGGGACGAAGAAGTGGTACACCGTACCGCTCTCGATCATCACTCACGTCGTAGCGCTCGGCGCGTTGATTGTCATCCCCTTGATGGCGACCGACATGCTGCCGACGCCGCAGTCAATGATGGCGTTCGTGGCGATGCCGCCACCGCCGCCGCCGCCACCGCCTCCGCCGCCGCCACCGTCGGCGCCGCAGCCGGTGGTCCAGAAAGTTGAAGTCAATCCGAACGCCGCGCCTGTCGAAGCGCCGAAGGACATCAAGCCCGAGCCGGTCAACCCGCCCAACTACAGCATGACGGGCGTGGTCGGCGGCGTCGCGGGTGGCATTCCGGGCGGCGTCGTCGGCGGCGTGGTCGGCGGAATTCCTCCGCCTCCGCCTCCGCCTCCACCGCAGGTCGTGCGCGTCGGCGGCGACATCAAGGAACCGAAGAAGATCCAGGACAAGAAACCGGTCTACCCGCAGATCGCGCAGACGGCCAAGGTGCAGGGCGTCGTGATCATCGAGGCGACGATCGGCAAGGATGGCAGCGTCAAGGACGCGAAGGTCCTGCGCTCGGTCGCGCTGCTCGACCAGGCCGCGATTGACGCGGTCAAGCAGTGGAAGTTCACGCCGACGTTGCTCAACGGCGTCCCCGTGGAAGTCCTCATGACCGTCACGGTGAACTTCACGCTGCAGTAAGCACGTTTGGGAAAACCGCGCATCACTTATTGATTGATTGGCAGATCAACCTGAGCCCGGGGCAACGGCGCACCGGGCTCTTTCACTCGTTAGACGATAGCGACACATAGATCGCGTTCGGAGGCTGGAATGGGCGGACTGGATATCATGCACATGTGGACGACGATGAGCCCTGTCGCCAAGGGTGTGGCGTTCGTGCTCGTCTTCATGTCGATGTGGTCGTTCGGCGTGGCGATCGAACGGTATTACACGTTTTCTCAGGCGCGGAAGCAGTCGAAGCTGTACGCGCCGCAGGTCGCCAAGCACCTGAAAGAGGGCCGGCTCAAGGACGCGCTCTCGGTCTCGCAAGCCAAGACCTATCAGTACAGCCACCTCGCCAAGGTCGTCCTCGCCGGGCTGCAGGAATATCAGTTCCAGCATGACGCGGGAGGCACACTGAGCCGCGACGACCTGGTCGACACCGTCCGCCGCGCCATTCAGCGCGCGTCGGCGCTGACGGCCAACGACCTGAAGAAGGGCATCCCGTCGCTCGCGACGATCGGATCGACGGCGCCGTTCGTCGGACTGCTCGGCACGGTCGTCGGCGTCATCGGCGCGTTCCAGGGCATCGCGGCCACCGGATCGGGCGGCCTCGGCGCCGTGTCCGCCGGTATTTCGGAAGCGCTGATCGAGACCGCGCTCGGTCTCGTCGTCGCCATCCCGGCGGTGTGGATGTACAACTATTTCACGGGCCGGCTCGAGTACTTCAACGTCGAGATGGACAACTCGTCGTCGGAGCTCGTGGACTACTTTATTAAGAAGACCGCGTAGGTTCCGCGGTTCCGCGGTTCCGAGGTTCCGGGGTTCGGCACACGCTGAGCCCTCAGAACCGCGGAACCCCGGAACCCCGGAACTCCGGAACCACAGGGAGTTCTACTTATGGCAATGGATGTTGGCGGCGCCAAAGGCGGCATCAAGTCCGACATCAACGTCACGCCGCTCGTTGACGTCATGCTGGTGCTCCTCATCATCATGATGATCGTCGCGCCCATGCTGCAGCAGGGCGTGGTGCTGACCTTGCCGACGGCCGTCCACACGACCGACAAGCCCGACACGTCGGACCAGGTCGTCGTCTTCGTGGACGCCAACAGCAAGCTGTACGTGAACACGATGCCGGTGCTCGAAGCCGACGTCGTCGGACGCCTGCAGACCGTGCTCGAGGACAAGAAGGAAAAGACGGTCTACCTCAAGGGCGACAAGGACGCGCCGTATGGCGCCATCATGAAGATGATGGACGCGCTGCGGAAGGCGCAGATCGACACGGTGGGCCTCATCACCGAGCGGCCGGGCGGCAATTCGGCGCTGGGCGGAGGAGGGCAGTAATGGCTCACGCCCACATGCACCACGGCGCCGAGCGTGTCGTCAAAGGCACGCTGCCCGAGGCCTCGGCGGACATGAACGTCACGCCGCTCATCGACGTGCTGCTCGTGCTGCTCGTCATCTTCATGGCGACGTTGCCGCTCACGCAGAAGGGCGTGGACGTCAACCTGCCGCTCGAGACGACCGCGGCGCCGCAGAACGCCGTGATCCTCAATCAGATCGTCGCGGACTACACCGCAGACCACCGGCTCACGATCAACAAGCAGGAGGTCGCGATCGCCAACATCGACGAGTTCTTGCGCAACACGTTCGAGTCGCGCCGGGACAAGACGCTCTTCATCATCGGGGCCCCGACCGTGCGCTACGGCGAAATCATGGTGGTCATCGACGCCGCCATGGGTGCGGGCGTGACCAAGGTCGGCATCGTGACCGAGGGCATGCGCGAAGAGGCCAGGGGCACCAGCGGCAAGTAAGCGCGGCGGTGGACAACTCAACGGGCGCAGCTCTTCGGGGCTGCGCCCGTTTTCTTTTTCGGTCGCCGCGCATTGGGCCATTGGGTCATTGGGTCATCGGGCTATTGGGAAGACCTGCAGTCCGGCGATTCTGACGCGTCGCGTTGTGTCGCGCACGCCCGCGGGCCACGGCCCTGATGCAGTAGACTCCCGCCGAAGGAGTGCCGCGCATGAATCGAGTGTCGCTCGGCGTGCTGCTTGGCCTTGGAATCGGCATCATCGATGTCCTCCTGATGTTGCCGATGAGCTTTCCGGACAAACGTGCCGCATTACTGGGCGCATTTTGTGCGAGGTTTGCGCTCGGCTTCTTCGCTGCCACCGTCCGTCTGCCCATGTCACCGATCGCTGCCGGTATTCTGGTCGGCGTGCTGACCAGTGTGCCCGACGCCATCATTACCAAGGCATACGCGCCCATCATGATCACGGGCTTGATCTTCGGCGCGGTCGCTGGCTGGATCGTCAGCCGGTGGGGTGCCGCCTAGCCGGATTTGGCCTATCGCCCCGCGATCTTCACGCCCTGCACCGTCGTTTGTCCCGGCCGCAGTGTCACCTTCACGGCACCCGGCACAGCCGCGTCCAGGAAGTCCGTCGAACCATTGATTGAGCTCGACTGCGTTCACCACGGCCAGCCAATAGTCGCCCGGCGGCAGGCCGACGAATGAGAATGTTCCGTCGTCGGAAAGCCGCGTCTCGCGGATTTTTCGCGATTGCCAGCGCCAATCGGTGCGAGATGTAGAGAACACGACCGCAGAGAAGCCCGAAGCCGGCGCGCCCGATGAGTCCTGCAGCGATCCTTTCAATGTCGTCGGGTCATCGCGCAACGTCAGCACGATCTCATCGACTCCCGGCCGCAGGTCCACGCGTCGCGCACGCACCGCCCGTCAGGACAACTTCGATTCCGGCTCGCGCCAGAACCTCCGACACGATGGCGGCGACGTCGGCGATCGACGAATTCCCGGCGATGGTCACAGGGGCTTACCGCTTCGCCGGGGCCGTCGCCGAAGTGCGGTGATTCGCGTTTGCAGGTCCCGTTCTGGTTCTGCGAGGCGCTTGAGGTATTGGGCAAGTTCAGTGCGCGCAAAGTAGCGTGGGTTCAGGCGGTACACGCGGGTTCGCCCGGCAGGCCTGGCGGCGATCAGGCCTTCACGCTCGAGTCCTCTGAGGGCCATCTGGACGCCATTCAGCGAACGACGGAGCAGGCGTGCGAGCTCGCGCGAGTAGCTCTCGTCGAGCAGCTGCAGGGCCACTAAGACTTCTGTTCGGGCGCCACCGCCGAACGGGGTCGAGTTCATGACCATTATTATAGTTCATGTGAACCATAATAGTGGTCTAGCTTCAAGGTCGTCCTGCGGTAGACCAGAAACACAAAGGGCCGTCGCCCGAAGGCGACGGCCCGCAATAACCCAATGACCCGATGGCTCAATAGCCCGATGTCGCCCTATTCCCCGCCCCGTCCCTTTGGCGTCGTGGGGCCGCCCGAGGCGTTCTGCTTCTTCTGGATCTCCATGGCCTTGTTGCGCAGGTCATCGGCCTGCTGGAGCAGGGCCTTCTGCTTGACCGGGTCCTTCTCGAGGTTGGCCTGGAAGTGGAGCAGGATGTTCTTGTAGCTCAGCGCCTCGAAGTACTCGCCGTTGAGCGCCAGCGCCTTGTCGTCGGCGGCCAGGCCCTTGTCGACGAATTCCTTCTGCTTTTCCTTGGTCAGCGTCTTATTACGCATCAGGTTGTCTGCGTAATAGCTCGCGATCGTGTGCCACGCCTCGGGGTTGTTCGGCTCGGCGTTGGCGCGCTTGTTCCAGGCTTCCATCGTCTTGTCGAAGTTGCCCTGGCGGTTGTAGTAGCCGGCCAGCGCCTGGTAGACGGTCGGGTCGGTCGGCCGGATGTCCACGGCCTTGAGGAACTGCGCCTCGGCCTCGTCGTAGCGGCCCGAGTCCTCGTAGAGCTTGCCGAGCGCCTCGTAGTTCTGCGGCTCGTTCGGCTCAATGGAGATGAGCTGCTTGGCGACCGGCTCGGCCTTTTCGAGGTCGTGCATCTTGTCGTTGTAGGTCGCGATCAGGTACTCGTAGGCGAGCTTCCGGATCTGCGGGCCCTGGGGGTCCGTGTCCTTGATCTTCTCGGTGGCGAGCTTGTAGTTTTCGACGGCCTTCTGCAGGTAGGCGTCGTTTTCGGCCTCACCGGCCTTCGCGGGCTTGTACAGGTTGTCGTAGCTGTTGCCCAGGAAGAAGTACGTGATGCCGTAGAAGTCAGGGTTGCGCTGCAGCGCATCCTCGTACCCGGCGGCAGCCGCCTTGAACTCGCTCTTCTTGTAGAGGTCGTTCGCGTCCTTGAACGCCTTGAGCGCCCGGATGTTGCTGATGGAGTACTGCCCGCAGCCGGCGAACGCGACGGACAGCCCGCCGACGAGCACGACCGCCCCGGCAAGCCTGAATCGAGAGTGCATGTTCCTGTCCCCTTTAGTGTGTTTCACGGCGAGCGGGCCGCCCCCGGGCGCCCGGAGGTGCCAAAAGTCCGGCCAGTATATGAACCCGAAAAAACCCCGTCAAGCGAGGGAGCCGGGTCAGACCGCCGTTTTTGGCCCGGTTTTCGGGCCTCCGCGTCTGCTAGTTTAGACACCGAGCCCCATGATCCGGTTCGAGGACCTCGTCGAGAAGGTGCGGGCCGCCAACCCTGAGGCGGACATCGAGCTGCTTCGCCGGGCCTACGTGTTCTCGGCCATCGAGCACAAGGGCCAGGTCCGGCGGTCGGGCGAGCCCTACCTGGTCCACCCGCTGGAGGTCGCCGACATCCTGGCCGATCTGCGCCTGGACGTCGTCGCGGTCGCCGCGGGGTTGCTTCACGACATCGTCGAGGACACGACGACGTCGATCGAGAAGATCCGGGAGTTGTTCGGGGAGCAGGTGGCCCACGTCGTCGAGGGCGTCACGAAGCTGTCGGCGCTGCAGTTCGCGTCGAGCGAGGAGCGGCAGGCCGAAAGCTTCCGCAAGATGCTGCTCGCGATGGTCGACGACATCCGCGTGATCCTCGTGAAGCTCGCCGACCGGCTGCACAACATGCGCACGCTGCACTACCTGCCGGAGGACCGGCGCACGCGCATCGCGCAGGAGACGCGCGACGTGTACGCGCCGATCGCCAACCGGCTCGGCATGAGCAAGGTGAAGAACGAGCTCGAGGAGCTGGCGTTCCGGTATCTGGAGCCGGCGTCGTACCAGGCGCTGCGCGTCGCGGTCGAGGGCAAGCGCAAGGCCGCGGAGGGCATGATCGAAGAGCTGCGGACGGAGCTGTCGGCCAAGCTCGACGAGGCGCAGATTCCGGTCGTGACGATCGAAGGCCGCATCAAGCGCCTGTGGTCGATCCATCAGAAAATCGAGCGGCAGAAAGCGGGGCTGGATCAGATCTACGACCTGATCGCGCTGCGCGTGATCACGCGGTCGATCAAGGACTGCTACGGCGTGCTCGGGATCGTGCACCAGATGTGGTCGCCGGTGTCCGGCCGGTTCAAGGACTTCATCGCGATGTCGCGGCCCAACGGCTACCAGTCGCTGCACACGACGGTCCTGAGCGAGCGCGGCATGCCGTTCGAGCTGCAGATCCGCACCGACGAAATGCACCACGTCGCGGAGGAAGGCATCGCGGCGCACTGGAAATACAAGGAAGGGCGCGTCGGCGCGGCGCGCGACGAGCAGCACTTCCAGTGGCTGCGGCAGCTCCTCGAATCGCAGCAGGACGTGCGCGATCCGCAGGAGTTCATGCAGAACCTCCGCATCGAGCTCTACCCCGAAGAGGTCTACATCTTCACGCCGAAGGGCGAGGTGAAGTCGCTGCCGCGCGGCGCGACGCCGGTGGATTTCGCGTACTCGGTGCACACCGACGTCGGTCATCGCTGCGTCGGCGCGCGCGTGAACGGGCGGATGGTGCCGCTGCGCACGCGGCTCCAGAACGGCGACATCGTCGAGATCCTGACGCAGCCGGGGCACACGCCCAGCCGCGACTGGCTGAACTTCGTGACCACGTCGCGCGCGCGCAACAAGATCCGGCACTTCATCCACGCCGAAGAGAACGCGCGCAGCATCGAGCTCGGCCGCCGGCTGCTCGACAAGGAGATCCGGCGCTTCACGGTCGACAAAGCGAAGGTCAGCGACGCGGCGCTCCAGTCAATCGCGAGCGAGCACGGGCTGCAGCGGGCCGAGGACGTCCTCGCGGCGGTCGGCTACGGGAAGCTCACGGCCCGGACGCTGCTGCTGCGGCTGGTGGGCGAGGACGCGCTCCGTGAGAAGGCCCCGGACGGCGCGATCACGAGCGTCGTCAAGCGCGTGCTCGGGACCGGCGGCGAGCAGAAGATCAAAGTACGCGGCGTGGACGACCTGATGGTGTTCCGCGCGCGCTGCTGCAATCCCATCCGCGGCGAGCGCATCGTCGGCTACATCACGCGCGGCAAGGGCGTGTCCGTGCACTCGGCGACGTGTCCGAACGTCGTGAACCTGCTGTACGACCCGGAGCGGCGGATCGAAGTCGAGTGGGACAAGTCGGCGGACGCCTCGCCCTACACGGTGCGGCTCACGATCAGCGTCGCGGATCGGCGCGGCATCCTCGCCGACGTCAGCTCGCGCGTCGCCGACATCGACACGAACATCCGCGACATCGAAGCGACCGTGGACGCCGAACACCGCGGGTCCATCCGGATGACGGTCGAGATCAGCGACATGAAACACCTCGAGAAGGTGATGCGCTCGATCAAGAACATCGACGGCGTGCTGGCGGTGGAACGCGCGGCCAGCAACCGCTAGTATTCTGGTGTGATGAGAGGTGCAGTGGGGCGAGGACGTCGATCGCTGATTGTTCTTGGAGTGGCGCTCGGGCTGGCGGCGGGAGCCGCCTGTCATCAGTCGCCCCCGGGGCCGTCAAACGCCGCGCCCTTCAGCGCGGCCGATCTGGTCGTCGGCGACGGCACGGCGGCGGCGACAGGCATGAGCCTGACCACCGACTACACGGGCTGGCTGTACGACGCGTCGAAGGCGGACGGCAAAGGCGCCGTGTTCGCCACGTCCCTCGGCAGCACGCCAATCACGTTCACCCTCGGGAGCTCGCAGGTCATCGCGGGTTGGGACCAGGGGCTGGTCGGCATGCGCGTCGGTGGTACGCGGCGCCTGGTGATTCCGCCGGACCTGGCCTACGGCGGTACCCGCAGAAGCAGCATCCCGCCGTATGCGACGCTGGTGTTCGAAGTGACGCTGCGCGCCGCGCAGTAGCCTTAGAGCTTTCTGAATCTGAAGATCACACCGAACTTCATCGACAGCATGCTGTCGTCGATCTTCGCCTGGCTCGTGCCGAGGTCGTCGCCCTTGAAGAACGAGTAATCAAATCCGGCGCGGACGCCCACGCGTCCGTTCACCCAGATATTTACGCCGCCGCCGAACGCCAGATTCCAGCCGTCGGTCTTGACGATAAACGTCTCGCTGCCGCCGCTGAGCGTCTGGGGCACGCCGCCAACGGTCACCGTCGTGTCGGCGATGGCATTCGTCGTCGTCCAGGTCGCGCGGTGATACGTCGCGCCCATCGCACCGTAGACTGTCGCCCGACCCACGGGCCACAGCGCCTCACCGCCCACGGTTGAAAAATCCGTTTCGAGCTGGCTGGAGAAGGAATAGCCGGAGCCGGAGCCGGTCGTCGAGGCGGAGCGCGGCTTGCTGTAGCTCCCGAAGGCGCCGACATGCGGCGTCACCCAGTACTCCAGGCCGCCGGTGACACCCAGCACGTTGCGGTCAACCGAACACGCGACGGAGGTCTGGCCGCAGTCCGCATCGCCGTACTTGCGGAAGTGGTCGAAATCGCCCGTGCCCACGGCCATCAGACCTGTCTGAGGGTAGCTGACGACCGCCGTCCGTGGCTTCGGCGTCGTGCCCGCGGTCTGCGGTTCCACGACGACGTCTTTCAGCCATTGCTTTGGTGCCGGTCCCTGCGAAGTGAGCAGCGACGGATTCTGGCCGGCCAGGTCGACCACGAGACTCGTCCTCGAGCGCACGACGTACACCCCGGTGATTGGCCGCCGCGTGCAGGCGGCGCCGGCTGCGGGCGGATTGGCGTCGCGCCCAACCATGACGATCCGGACGTTCGCGTCGCACGCGTCCACAAATACTTGCGCGGACATCTCTGCAGCGCCGGCCGAAAGCGCGTTGATCGTCGCGCGGAAATTGCCGTCGGCGTCCTGCGTTGCGGCAACCGGCTCGGCGTCGCCGACGATGACCTGAACGGCCGTCTTCGCCGGCACATGCCGCACGATGACGGTTTGCGCGGCGACGGTGCCGCGGCTGGCCAGCACGCACACCGCTGCCAGAAGCAGCAGCCGCGACGGTCGCATCATGCCGTCAATTATTATTCGAAAACCGTTACTGGCCGAGATAGGCGACGAGATCGATCTCGACGCGCACGTCGCGTGGCAGGCGCGCGGCCTGGACGGTCGCGCGCGCCGGGGCCGGCGCGTGGAAGTAGGTCGCGTAGATTTCGTTCATGGCGGCGAACTCGGCCATGTCGGCCAGGTACACCGTCGTCTTGACCACGCGGTCGTAGGAGACGCCCGCGGCCTTCAGCACGGCGCCGAGGTTCTTCAACACCTGATGGGTTTGCTCGACGATGCCGCCCGGCACGAGCGCGCCCGTCGCGGGATCGAGCGGAATCTGACCCGACGCGAACAGAAAACCACCCGCCCGAATCGCCTGGCTGTACGGGCCGATGGCGGCCGGGGCGTCCTTTGTCGTGAGCGCGTCCACGTGGGGCCTGGAGCCTGGCTACGCGGCTTTGACGACTTTGTTGGACCGAATGCACCGGGTGCAGACCCGGATGCGCCGGACGCCGCCGTTGACGATCGCCCGGATGCGCTGGAGGTTGGGTTCGAATCGGCGCGCACGGACGTTGTTGGCGTGGCTGTGCACCCGCCCGACGACCGGGGCCTTCCCGCAGACTTCACACTGTTTTGCCATTGGTGGCTCACACTACCTAAGGCGACACGGGGCCGCCTCCGAAAACATCTCAGTATAACAAAGCACGGGGAGCCGTGGCCGCATCCAGCCCTTCGGGGCGTCCGTAGAAACGGACGATCGGGCCCCGGCATCCAGAACCGGAAGGGTAGGACGCGACGTCTAAGGGGACAGACGGGCCGGCTGCGCCCAGTTGGGTTAGGTGAGGTAACCAACAAGGGGTCAAGGGTTTGTGGCCGGTCCCGGACGGATCCAGAGATTCGTCGAAACGTGTTGAGTAATTACGACACCTGGTTGGGTAGTTGGATGACACCCCAGGCTTTTCCTCACCGGTTCTACTGTGTTACGATTGGCATTTTATTTGCTTAGCGGGAAGGCATTCATAGCGAGTGAGCGTCACTCGCGGGGCAGAGAGAAGGGAGAGCGGTCATGAAGGCGCGCATCGGCACTGCGGAGCAGCGACCCGCCATGGCGCGGGAGCGCTACGTCGAGCTGAAGCGGATTCTCGAAGAGCGGCGTCGCGAAATCCTGAGCGAAGTTCAGGAGAAGATGCGGGACGTCCGGGCAGAGGGAGCGTCCGGTGAAGGGCAAGGCGTGCTCGACGCAGCGGAGACTTCCGAGGCGGACATCCAGGACGACATCGAGTTCGCGCTGATCCAGATGAAGTCCGAAACGCTGCACAAAATCGAGGAGGCGTTGTCCCGACTCGAGGAAGGCACGTTCGGGTACTGTTTCGAATGCGGCGACGAGATCTCGGAGCGCCGGTTGCGTGCGCTGCCGTTCGCGGTGCGCTGCAAGGACTGCGAGGAAGCCAGAGAAGTGGCCGAGCGGCGGCAGCGTCAAGCGTCGCAGCGGCGGTCCGCGGGCTTCCTGATCGATCTGAACTGACGACGGCGTCCTTCACCGATCTTTGGCTTCGTGCAGGCTCCGCCGTTGGCGGGTCTGTGCGATCGCCCGCACACTCCCGCAAAGAGTTTACGCAGGCTGCCGTCGCGCATGAGCGCGACCAGCCTGACCCTATACGGGCCGCGCGCTCGCGCGCGGCCCGAGTTCAAGCCAGGAGGGTTTTATGACCGAAGAAACCACGCGCGCACACAGCGCCGGTGAGCGGTCGTACACGGTACCAGCTGAGGTGCCCGTGCTCCCTCTGCGCGACACGGTGCTCTTCCCCAACTCGTTCATGCCGTTGGCCGTGGCGCGCGAGAGCTCGGTCAAGCTGGTCGACGAGGCGATCGCCGGCGGCAAGCTGATCGGCGTCTTCACCCAGCGCGATCCGACCCACGAGGATCCGGGGCAGGCCGATCTGTACTCGACCGGCACGCTCACGCACATTCACAAGATGTTCAAGCTGCCCGACGGCAGCCTCCGTTTGATCGTCCAGGGGCTCGGGCGCATCCAGCTGACCAAGCTCACCGCGACGCGGCCGTACCTGCGCGCGGAGGTGTCGGAAACGCCGGAGGTCGTGCGCGACGACGACACGATCGAGGTCGACGCGCTGCAGCGGAACGTCCGCGCCAACTTCGAAAAGGTGGTCTCGCTCTCGCCCGTGCTGTCCGACGACCTGACGGCGCTCGCGGCGAACATCACCCACGCGGGCCGGCTCGCCGACTTCGTCGCGTCGAGCCTGACGTCGATTCCGACCGCGACCAAGCAGGAGCTGCTCGAAACGGCGGACGTGCGCGCGCGCATGGACCAGCTGAACCGCATCCTGACCAAGGAGCTCGAGGTCCTCGAGCTCGGCTCGAAGATCCAGTCGCAGGTGCAGTCCGAGGTCGGCAAGAACCAGCGCGAGTACTTCCTGCGCGAGCAGATGAAGGCGATCCAGAAGGAGCTCGGCGAGGGCGACGAGCAGGCGCGCGAGAGCGACGAGCTGCGCACGAAGATCCTCGCCGCCGGCATGCCCGAGGACGTCCAGAAGGAAGCGCTGCGCGAGCTCGATCGCCTCTCGAAGATGCCGGTCGCGGCGGCGGAATACACGGTCTCGCGCACGTATCTCGACTGGCTCGTGGCGCTGCCCTGGGCCAAGCGCACCGACGAGGTCATCGATCTCGTCAAGACCAAGGGCGTGCTCGACGCCGATCACTCGGGGCTCGAGCGCGCGAAGGACCGCATCATCGAGTACCTCGCGGTCCGCAAGCTGAAGCCCGACATGAAGGGTCCGATCCTGTGCTTCGTGGGCCCTCCGGGCGTCGGCAAGACGTCGCTCGCGAAGTCGATCGCGACCTCGCTCGGGCGCAAGTTCGTGCGCGTGTCGCTCGGCGGCATGCGCGACGAGGCCGAGATCCGCGGCCATCGCCGGACCTACATCGGCGCGCTGCCCGGGCAGATCATCCAGGGCCTGCGCCGCGCGGAGTCCAAGAACCCCGTCTTCATCCTCGACGAGATCGACAAGCTCGGCTCCGATTTCCGCGGAGACCCGGCGTCGGCGCTGCTCGAGGTCCTCGATCCGGAGCAGAACAACACGTTCCGCGATCACTACCTCGACGTGCCCTTCGATTTGTCGGAGGTGCTCTTCATCACGACGGCCAACGTGCTCGACACGATCCCCGGTCCGCTGCGGGACCGCATGGAAGTGCTCGAGCTGCCCGGCTACACCGAGCCGGAGAAGCGCCGCATCGCGCGCGATCACCTCGTCGCGCGGCAGATCTCCAATCACGGCCTCACCGAGGGGCAGGTGACGTTTACCGACGAGGCGCTCGGCCGCATCGTGCAGGGCTACACGCGCGAAGCCGGCGTCCGGCAGCTCGAGCGCGAGATCGGCGCCATCTGCCGCAAGCTCGCGCGGCGGCAGGCCGAGGGCGCCACGACGGCCATCGAGGTCACGCCGCAGGTCGTCGAAGAACTGCTCGGCGCGCCGATTTACCTCGACGAGCTGATGAAAGATCGCACCAAGGACCCGGGCGTCGCCATCGGCCTCGCTTGGACGCCCGTGGGCGGCGACGTGCTCTTCGTCGAAGCGTCGCGCATGGCGGGCGGCAGCCAGCTCACGCTCACCGGCCACCTGGGCGACGTCATGAAGGAATCGGCGCGCATCGCGCTCTCGTGGTTCCGCGCCAACGCGCCGCGGTACGGCGTGGATCCGCAGTTCTACAAGGACTCGGAAATCCACCTGCACGTGCCCTCGGGCGCGATCCCGAAGGACGGCCCGTCAGCCGGCGTGACGATGGTGACGGCGCTCGCGTCGGCGCTCACCGGACGGCCCGTGCGCGGCGACGTGGCGATGACCGGCGAGATCACGCTCTCAGGCCGCGTCCTGCCCGTCGGCGGCATCAAGGAAAAGGTGCTGGCCGCCCGGCGCCACGGCGTGCACGAGGTGATTCTGCCCCGGCAGAACGAGAAGCACGTCCGCGAGGACCTTGGCGAGGAACTTCGCCACGGCCTCACCGTGCACTACGTCGACGAAATGGACGAGGTGCTCCGCCTCGCCCTGCTGCCCGCGGCCCGCGCGGCCGCGTCGAGCGTGACGCCGATCCATGAAGAGCGCTCGCGCCTCAGCCTTGCTTAGGCGCGAGCGAGATCAACTTAGAACTTGAAACTTCGAACTTAGAACTTCAGAGGGCCACGCTGAACGCGTGATACTCCGGAGTTCTAAGTTTGAAGTTCTAAGTTCTAAGTTGACGCAGCTCTTTACGCCACATTCGTTTTCGCCGTCACGGCCATCGGCCGTCGCCGCTTGCGCGTCAGGCGGTTCGCGAAGCCTTCCATGTACAGGTAGAACACCGGCGTGATGTAGAGCGTCAGCGTCTGCGAGACGATCAATCCGCCGACGACCGCCAGGCCCAGCGGCTGGCGCGATTCCGCGCCGGCGCCCAATCCCATCGCAATCGGCAGCGTGCCCACCAGGGCCGCCATCGTCGTCATCATGATCGGCCGGAAGCGGACCATGCACGCCTCGTAGATCGCGTCGTGCGCCGAGGCGCCGTGCGTGCGCTGCGCCTCGATGGCGAAGTCGATCATCATGATGCCGTTCTTCTTGACGAGGCCGACCAGCATGATGACCCCGACGAACGCGTAGAGATTGAGATCGACGTGGAAGAGCAGCAGCGTCACGAGCGCGCCGAGGCCCGCGGATGGCAGGCCCGAGAGAATCGTGATGGGGTGGATGAAGCTCTCGTAGAGGATCCCGAGCACGACGTAAATCACGAAGATCGCCATGATCAGGATGACGCCGAGCCCCGTGACCGAGTCCTGGAACGCCTGCGCCGTGCCCTGGAAGCTGCCGACGATCGTCGCGGGCAGGATCTCGCGCGCGGCATTCTGCACCGCCGCCGTCGCGTCGCCGAGCGACACGCCGGGCGCGAGATTGAAGGACAACGTGACCGACGGCATCTGCCCTGTGTGGTTGATGAGCTGCGGGCCGACGCCGGGCTTGAAGCTGGCGACCGAATCGAGCGGCACGAGCGCGCCCTGCGCGGATCGGACGTAGAGCAGCGACAGCGCCTCCGGCCGATCCTGATACTGCGGCGCGACGCGCATCAGCACCTGGTACTCGTTGGTCGGCGCGTAGATCGTCGACACCTGGATCGTGCTGTAGGCGTTGGCGAGCGCCGACTCGACCTGATCGGCGGTGAGCCCGAGCGCGCCGATCCGGTCGCGATCGAGCTGCACGTTGACCTGCGGGTTCGCGAGCTGCAGGTCGCTCGAGACGTCCACCAGCCCCGGGATCCCGTGCAGGGCCGCCTCGAGCTTGGGCGCGTAGGCGAAGAGCTCGGCCGTGTCGTTGCCCTGCAGCGTGTATTGATACAGGCTGCGCGTCATCTGCCCGCCGATGCGGATCGCCGGCGGATTCTGCAGGAACACCCGCACGCCCGGCACGACCGCCACCTTGCGCCTCAGCTCGTTGATGACCTCGTCGGCCGTCAGCTTGCGCTCGGTGCCGAGCGGCTTCAGGTCGATGCTGAGCCGTCCCTGGTTGCTGCTCCCGCCGCCGCCCATGCCGACGTTCGACGTGAACATCAGCACGTTCGGATCCCCTCTGACGATATCGGCGATCTGCTTCTGGTGGGCGATCATCGCGTCGAACCCGATGCCCTGCGCGAAGTCCGTCGTCGCGCTGATATTGCCCGTGTCAACCGACGGGATGAAGCCCTTGGGGATGACGGTGAACAAGTAGACCGTCACGCCGAGCAGCACGAACGAGATGAGCAGCGTGACGGCCTTGTACTTGAGCGTCGCCTTGAGTGTCCGGCCGTAGGATGCGCGGCCCCACTCGAAGAAGCGCTCGATGATCATGTACGCGCGGCCGTGGCGCAGGTGAGTGCCGGGCCGCAGCCAGCGCGCGCACAGCATCGGCGTCAGGCTGATCGAGACGAATCCCGAGACGAGGATCGCGATGCTGATCGTCACGGCGAACTCGTGCAGCAGCCGGCCCACGATGCCGCCCATGAACAGCACGGGGATGAAGACGGCGACGAGCGACAGCGTCATCGAGACGATCGTGAACGCGATTTCCTTCGCCCCCTTGAGCGCGGCCTCCATCGGCGGCTCGCCCAGCTCCATGTGCCGCACGACGTTCTCGAGCATGACGATCGCGTCGTCGACGACGAACCCGACCGCGAGCGTGAGCGCCATCAGCGACAGGTTGTCGAGGCTGTAGCCGAGCAGGTACATCGCCGCGAACGTGCCGACGATCGAGGCCGGCAGCGCGAGGCTCGGAATCAGCGTCGCCGACAGGTTGCGCAGGAAGAGGAAGATGACCAGGACGACGAGCGCGACGGTCAGGATGAGCGTGAACTTGACGTCGTGGACGGACTCGCGAATCGACTTCGACCGGTCCGACCGGATGGCGACCTGCACCGAGGCCGGCAGCTGCGCCTGCAGGGTCGGCAGCAGCGCCTTGATCGCGTCGACGACCTCGACGGTGTTCGTGCCCGGCTGCCGCTGGACGGACAGGTAAATCGCGCGCGTGTCGCCGACCCAGCTCGCGGTCTTGTCGTTTTCGACGCCGTCGTAGACGTGGGCGATCTCCTCGAGCCGCACGGGCCGGCCGTGCGAGTAGGCGACGATGAGCGGCCCGAACTCCTTGGCCGAGAAAAGCTGGCCGTTTTCCGCGAACACCGTGAAGTTCTTGTCGCGGCCGTAGAGCGTGCCGGTCGGCCGGCTGGCCGTCCCGGTCTGGATGGCGGCGGCGACCTGGTCCACGCCGATCTGCCGCGAGGCGAGCTGCATCGGATCGAGGTCGATGCGCACCGCGAACTTCTGCGCGCCAAACACGTTGACCTGCGCGACGCCGTCCACCATCGAGATGCGCTGCGCGAGCGTCGTCTCCGCGTACTCGTCGACCTGCGAGAGCGGCAGCGTCGGCGAGCTCATCGCCAGGTAGAAGATCGGCTGATCCGCCGGGTTGACCTTGTTGTACGAGGGCGGCGCCGGCATCCCGGGCGGCAGCTGGCGCGTCGAGCGTGAGATCGCCGTCTGGACGTCCTGCGCCGCCGCGTCGATGCTGCGGTCGAGCTCGAACTGCAGGGTGATCGACGTGCTGCCCATGCTGCTCGTCGAGGTGATCTGGCTGACGCCGGGAATCGTCGAGAACTGCTTTTCGAGCGGCGTGGCGACGGCCGCAGCCATCGTGTCGGGGTTGGCGCCCGGCAAACTGGCGTTGACCTGGATGGTCGGGTAGTCAATCGTCGGCAGGTCGCTCACCGGCAGCGCCCGGTAGCCGATGATGCCGAACAGGATCAGCGACAGCTGGATCAGCGTCGTCGCGACCGGACGCCGGACGAACAGCGTAGCGAAGTTCATGAGCCGCTCTTGTCCGCGCCTTTCACCGCGATGCGCGCCCCCGGCACCAGCCGGAGCTGGCCGTCCGTGACCACCTCCTCGCCGGTCTTCAAGCCCGTGCTCACGACGGCATCGTCGCCGCTCGTTCGCGCGACGGTCACCGGCCGCATGCTGACCGTGCGGTCGGACCCGACGACGAAGACGTACTGACCTTGCTGGCCGTTCTGCACCGCGCCGGCGGGCACGACGAGCGCGTGTGGATCCACCGACAGGCGCAGCCGCGTTTCGACGAGCGCGCCCGGCCACAGCTCGTGATTTGTGTTCGGGAACGTCGCCTTGAGTTTGATCGTGCCCGTCGTCGTGTCGATCGTGTTGTCGATGAAGCTCACCGCGCCGCTCGATGCCGCCGACGTGCCGCCGGGCATGCGCGCTTGAGCGAGAAGCGGCGATTTCGCCTGATTGGCGCGGATCGTCGCGAGGTATTGGCCGGGCACCGCGAACGCCACGCGAATCGGCGCGATCTGGTTGATGACGACCAGCGGCGTCGTGTCGGTGCTGCGAACGAGGCTGCCCTGGTGGACCAGCAGCGCGCCGGTGCGCCCCGAGATGGGGGCCAGAATCTTCGTGTACTGGAGCTGCAGCTTCGCCGTCTCGAGCGCGGCCTTGTCGACCTGCACCATCGCCGCCGCGCCGGTCGCCGCCGTCACCGAGGCCTCGTAGTCGGACCGCGCCAGCAGCTCGCGCTTGAACAGATCCTCGTTGCGCGCGCGGATCTGCTCGGTGCCCTTGGCCTGCGCTTCGTCTTTCGCGAGCGCGGCTTCGGCCTGCTGCACGGCCACGTCGAACGGCCTCGGATCGATCGTGAAGAGCAGCTGGCCCTTTTCGACGTCCTGGCCTTCGGTGAACTGGACGCTCGTGAGCGGTCCCGCCACCTGCGCGCGCACTTCGACCGTGGACAGCGCCTCGCCGGTGCCGATCGTCGTCACGTCCACGGGCACCGCTTTTTCGACCACGCGCGCCGTCGTGACCGGCACGGCCGACGCGTCGCCGCGTCCGCCACCGCGCCCGCCCTGCGCCTGCGCTTCAGCGACGCCGTTGCCGCGCGAACACGAGCCGAGTTGCAGTATGAGTGACAGGCCGGCGACGGCCGTCGCTGCTCGTTGAACGACGAACCCCACCGATTGTCGTGACACAGGCTTTGAACCTCGAAGACGTCAGGCCGCGGCTGCTTCAGTGGTTACGCCCCGCGGGCCCCTGGCCGCTTACCGCGCCCTGACTCCATCAAGACTAATCCGAGAACGGTTTTCATGTCGATGATTTCTCCCCGCGCCACCAGACGCCACGCGTGGGCGATGGTCATCGCGCGCGGCTCGATCTGCTCGTCCTCGTCGCCCGCCACCGGATGCGCGGGCCGCCGCAGATCCGTGCACCGGAAGAAGATCATGCGCTCGTCGCAGAATCCCGGCGTCGGATAGAACATCGCGAGGCGGCGTACTTTGCCGGGGCGCAGGCCAATTTCCTCTTCGCACTCGCGCCGCGCGGCGGCCGTCGGCGCCTCGCCCGGCTCGAGCGAGCCCGCGGGCAGCTCCCAGATCCAGCGCGAGATCGCGTAGCGATACTGGCGGATCAAGATCACGCGATCGCGCGACGGCTGCGGGATCAGCACGACCGATCCGCGATGCCGCACGACGTCCATCGTTGCCGTGCGACCGCGGCCGAGTGACACCGTGTCGCGCTCGACGCGGAAGATCCGTCCGGCAAACGCCACGCGGCGCCGGCGCAGGCGCGGAATCGATCGGCGCGCGCTCATCGGGACGCCTGCGCGAGCGCGTCGAGGCGCGCCTGAAGATCCGCCGGCAGGGGAGCCTCGAACGTCATCGACTGACCCGTGGTCGGATGCGTGAACGTGAGTTGCGCCGCGTGAAGAAACGGACGATCGACGCCGGCGAGCGCCGCGAGCGGCGCCGGCAATTTCCGCGGCGCGCGGCCGTAGATCGCGTCACCCACCACGGCGTGGCCGGCTTCGCTCAAGTGCACGCGGATCTGATGCGTGCGGCCCGTGCCGATCGTCACCCGCACCAGCGACACGCCCCGGTGCGGCTCGACGCTCACGATCCGTGACGTCGCCGGTTTGGCGCGGCGTGACCGGCTCGACATGCGATGCCGATGCCGCGCGTCGCGTCCGATCGCGGCGTCGAGCACCTGCCCGGAGCGCGGCGTGCCCCAGACCAGCGCGACGTACACCTTGCCCACCTCGCGATCGTGGAACTGCCGCGCGAGCTCGCGGTGCGCCCGATCGTGCTTGGCCACCACCATCGCTCCGGACGTGCCGCGATCGAGACGGTGCACGATGCCCGGCCGCGCCTCACCGCCGATGCCGCTCAAGCCGTTGACGTGATGCAAGAGCGCGTTGACCAGCGTCCCCGCCGCGTGCCCGGCCGCCGGATGCACGACCATCCCCGCCGGCTTGTCCACGACGACGAGGTCATCGTCCTCGTAGAGGATGGTGAGCGGGAGCGCCTCGGCACGGGGCGTCGCCGGCCGCGGCGCCGGCACCTGCACGTCGATCGTGAGCCCGGGCGTGATCGCCAGGCCGGGCCGGACCTTGCCGCGCCCGATCCGGACGTGCCCGTCGGCGATGAGCTTCTGCACCCGCGCGCGCGACACCTCGGGCAGACGTGCGGTGAGGAATTGATCGAGGCGCCAGCCGGCGTCCTGATCCGACGCGACGAAGGAGAATGATGAGGACGACGCCGGGAGTAGTTTTACGTCTTGCGTAAAACTACTCCCGGCGTCATTTCATCGGTCGGCTCGCCCTTCTTGCGGAGGCGGGCGAGCATCACGAGGCTCAGCGGCGCGACCAGCAGCGAGACGAATTGCGACGTCGACATGCCGAGGATGACGCCGCGCGGATCCCCGCGGTAGAACTCGATGATGTAGCGCGAGATCGCATACAGCAGCATGTACAGCCAGAACGTGCGGCCCGGAAACGGCTTGCCGCGCCGCTCGGTCCAGAGGAGCAGCGCCAGAATCAGAAACTCCGCGCCCGCGTCGTAGAGCTGCGTGGGATGCAGCGGCGTGCCGAGGTCCGTGCCCGCGTTGGCGTACGCCACCGGGTCGGTGAACGTGATCGCCCACGGCACATCCGTCGGCCGGCCGAAGCAGCACCCCGCCAGCAGGCAGCCGAACCGCCCGACGATGTGCCCGAGCGCGATGCCCGGCGCGATCAAATCCGCGGTCGTCCACACCGGGAGCCTGTAGCGCCGCACCAGCCACAACCCGGTGATGAACGCCGCGATCAACCCGCCGTAGAACACGCCGCCCGCGCGCACGAGCGACAGAAGCTCGCCGGGCTGCGCCTTGAAGTGCCGCCAGTCGACGACGATGAGCATCAGCTTGGCGCCGACGAGCGCCGCGATGATGAGGTAGATGCCGAAGTCCATCATCTTCGTCGCATCGAGCCCCGCTCGACGCGCGCGGACAACGGCCAGCTGCAGTCCGGCCAGGTAGGCGAGGGCGAGCATGACGCCGTACGAGTAGACGGGCCAGCCGCCGATTTCAAACAGTATGGGATGCATGATGACGATTCACGAAAAGCAGGTCGATGAACACCAGAATGGCGCCGATCGTGATGCACGCGTCGGCGACGTTGAACGCCCAGAAATGCCAGCCGCGAAAGTAGACGTCCATGAAATCGATGACGTAATTCTGACGCAGCCGGTCGGCGAGATTGCCGATCGCCCCGCCCAGGATCAGCGACAGCCCGATCCGCGCCAGCCGCTCTTCCGGACGGACGTGGCGCGCGTAGAAGCCGATGCCGATGAGTGCCAGCGCGGCCAGCGCCGTCGTCAGCCAGCCCTTCATCGGCAACTTCCAGTCGTTGAGCAACCCGAACGCGACACCTTCATTGTGGACGTGAATCAGGTCCACGAAGCCCGGGATGATCGTCCGGGTGTCGTAGATCTGCAGCTTCCACTGCACGAGCGCTTTCGCCGCCTGATCGACGACCACCGTGACGGCGCTCAGCCACCAGTAGATCTTGAAGCTGGCCAGGCCCGTGAGCTGCGCCGGCGCCGCGGGTGGCGCGACGGGCGGCGGGACGGGTGGGGCCGCGGGCGGCGCGACAGGTGGCGCGACGGCGGCCGGGTCGTCAGCTCGAGGAAGCAACCGCGTCTCCCACAGCGTCGGCACACCGCAAGCACAATCCTTCGAGCTCTCCCGACGTCACCTTCTCGGGGACAAACCGCCAGCACCGCGGGCACTTGTCGCCCGGAGCGTGCGCAACGTCGATGGTGAGCGCGCCCGAGCCCGGCACGACGTCGACCGACGACACGATGAACAGCATGGGCAGCTCGGCCTTGTGCGCCGCGAGCAGGCCCGCCAGCGGGTCGTCCGGCGGCACGCGCAGCGTGACGTGCGCTTCGAGGCTGCTGCCGATTGTTTTCGCGACCCGCGCGAGCTCGAGCTGGCCGTTGACCGCCGTGCGCAGCTCCCGCAGCTGCGTCCAGCGCCCTTCGAGATCCGGGTCGCGCCACACCTCGACGCCCCGTGGAAACTCCGTCAGGTGCACCGATTCGTCGCGCGTGCCCGGCAGGCTCAGCCAGATCTCGTCCGCCGTCATCGACAGAATCGGCGCCAGCAGCCGCGCGAGGCCGTCCGCGATCACGTACTGTGCCGTCTGCGCCGACCGCCGCTCGACGGAATCCGCGCGGAACGTGTAGAGCCGGTCCTTCGAGACGTCGACGTAAAACGCGCTCAGATCCACCGTCACGAGCTCGTTGATCGCGTGGAAGATCCGCTGAAACTCGTAGGCCTCGTACGCCCGCGCGGATTCCTGCGCCACCTGCGCGTATAACGCCAGGGCAAAGCGATCGACCTCGAGCAGCCGTGCGGCCGGCACCGCGTCGCGCGCCGGATCGAAGTCGTACAGGTTGGCCAGCAGGTACCGAAACGTGTTCCGGATCTTGCGGTAGGCCTCGACCGTGCGCGCGAGCACCGACTTGCCCAGCCGCAGCTCGTCGCGGTAGTCCACCATCGACACCCACAGCCGCAGGACGTCGGCGCCGCTGTCCTTCATCACCTGCTGCGGCACGATCGTGTTGCCGAGCGACTTGGACATCTTCCGGCCCTGCTCGTCGACGATGAAGCCGTGCGTGAGCGACTCGCGATACGGCGCGCGATCGCGCGTGCCGACCGCGACGAGCAGCGACGACTGAAACCAGCCGCGATACTGATCCGTGCCCTCGAGGTACATGTCCGCGGGCCACGTGAGCTCGGGCCGGCGCGCCAGCACCGCCTCGTGGCTCGATCCCGAATCGAACCAGACGTCGAGGATGTCGCGCTCGCGCTCGAACGCCGTGCCGCCGCACTTGTCGCATGTGAAACCGTCGGGCACGAACGCTTCGATCGGCCGCTCGTACCACGCGTCCGCGTTCTCCTGCTCGAAGATGGACGCGGCACGCTCGATGAGCGGCGGCGTCAGGAGCGATTCGCCGCAGCCCTGGCACACGAGCGCCGGGATCGGCACGCCCCACGACCGCTGGCGCGAGATGCACCAGTCCGGCCGCGTCAGAAACATGCCCGTCATCCGCTCGCGACCCCACTCCGGGATCCAGCGCACGCCGTTGGCTTCTGAGATCGCCGCCTCGCGCAGCCCATCCATGCTGATGAACCACTGCGGCGTGGCCAGGAAGATGACCGGCTGGTGGCACCGCCAGCAGTGCGGATACGAGTGCTCGACCTTCGCGCGGAACCACAACCGCCCGCGCTCCGCGAGCGCGTTCTCGACGACCGGATTCGCGTCGAACACCTTCAGCCCGCCGACCACGCCCGTGTCGGGCAGGAACTTGCCGTCGCGGCCGATTGGCGCGTAGATGTCGAGGCCGTACTTCACGCCTGTGCGGAAGTCGTCCGCGCCGTGTCCGGGCGCCGTGTGCACGACGCCCGTGCCCTGATCGAGCGTGACGTAGTCGGCCAGCACGCCGAGCGAGTCGCGCTCGTACAGCGGATGCCTGAACTGCACCCGCTCCATCGCCGTGCCCTTGAACGACGCAACCTTCTTTCCGAGATGACGTCCCGTGACGGTCGCGACGGTCTCCGACAGCGCTTCCGCCACGATCACCACGCGGCCTTCGTGCTCGTACGCGCCGTAATCGACGTCCGGATGGAACGCGATCGCCAGGTTGGCCGGGATCGTCCACGGGGTCGTCGTCCAGATCAGCACCGTCACTTCGCGGCCCGCGAGCGCCGGCACGCGCTCGGCGGCCGTGCCCCGGTCATTCGGCGACAGCGGAAACTCGACGTAGATCGACGGCGAGGTGTGCGGCTCGTACTCGACCTCAGCTTCCGCCAGCGCCGTGCGGTCGCGCAGGCACCAGTGGACGGGCTTCTTGCCCTTGTAGACGAGGCCGCGCGAAACGAACTTGCCGAGCGCCCGCACGATCGCCGCCTGAAAATCCGGCGCCATCGTGAGATACGGATTCGCCCAGTCGCCGAGGACGCCGAGGCGCTTGAAGTCGGCGCGCTGCGAGTCGACGAACCGCGCCGCGAACTCGCGGCACTCGCGCCGGAAGTCCGCCGGCGAGCGATCCTTGGCGCGATCCTTCGACGCCGCGCGCTCCTTCTCGACGTTGAGCTCGATCGGCAGGCCGTGGCAGTCCCAGCCCGGGACATACGGCGCGTCGAAGCCGGCCATCGACCGGCATTTGACGATCATGTCCTTCAGGATCTTGTTGAGCGCGTGGCCCGTGTGGATCTCGCCGTTCGCGTAGGGCGGCCCGTCGTGCAGGACGTACTTGGGCTGACCCCGGCGGCGGGCGCGGATCCGGGCGTACAGATCCATCTCGTCCCAGCGCGCCACGGTCCGTGGCTCGGTGGCGGGCAGATTCGCCTTCATGGGGAAATCCGTCCGCGGGAGATTGAGAGTGTCCTTCCAGTCGCGCATCGGGTGGCCGAAACTCACATTTTATAAGATTGGACCGGTGGCTCCGACCGCTGCCGTCTTCTTCGACGTCGATTTCACCCTGATCCTTCCCGGTCCGCGGTTCCAGGCCTCCGGTTACGAGGCCAGCTGCGCCCGGCACGGCATCCGGGTCGATCCGTCGCGGTTCGAGGCCGCCGTGGCCGGCGCGGCGGGCGCGCTCGACTCGGCCGACCGGCTGTACGACCCGGCGCTGTTCGTCGCCTACACGCGCCGCATCATCGAGCTGATGGGCGGCGCCGGCCCGGCGGTCGAGGCCGTCGCGCGCGAGATCTACGACGACTGGGCCGAGCACCATCATTTCTCGCTCTACGACGACGTCGCCGACACGCTCCGGGCGCTCAGCCGGCGCGGCGTCCGGCTCGGCCTCATCTCGAACTCGCACCGGCCGCTCGAGTCGTTTCAGTCGCACTTCGAGCTCGACGGGCTGATCTCCGTCACCGTCTCGTCGTCCGATCACGGCTACATGAAGCCGCACCCGGCGATCTTCCGCGCGGCGCTCGACCTCATGCAGGTGCCTGCGTCGGAGGCCGCGATGGTCGGCGACAGCCTGGCGCACGACGTGGCCGGCGCGCGTGAGGTCGGCATGCGCGGCATCCTGCTCGCGCGCGGCCCGGTCCGCGATCCGGCCGCGCTACACGCCGGCGTCGAGGTCATCCACTCGCTTTCCGAGCTCGTCAGCCTGGTGTCACGTGATCGTCCTTCGTGATCTCACGGACATCGCGTCGTGCCGCGAGGTCGTGCGCGTGCAGGAGGCCGTGTGGGGCCGCGACGGCGAGATCGTGCCCGCGTCCGTCCTGGTCGTCTCCGCCAAGCGCGGCGGCATCCTGATCGGCGCGTTCGAGGACACGACGCTCGTCGGGTTCGTCTGGTCGATGCCGGGCGTGCGCGACGGTTCGCCCACGCACTGGTCGCACATGCTCGGCGTGCTGCCGGACTTGCGCGGCAGGGGAGTCGGCCGCGACCTCAAGCTGGCCCAGCGTGACCGCGCATTAGCAGCCGGCGTCGACCTGATCGAGTGGACGTTCGATCCGCTCCAGTCGGCGAACGCGCACCTCAACATCGCCATGCTCGGCGGGACATCGTCGACCTATCTCGTCGACGCGTACGGCGAGATGGTGGGGCCTCTGCATCTCGGCACGCCGACCGATCGATTGATCGTCGAGTGGTGGATTCGGCGTCCTCACGTCGAGCGCCGGATCGCGCGCGCGAAGGGCGTGGCGCCCATCGTCCGCAGCGCCGAGATCGCGAGCGCCGCCGTGGTGTTCGACTCAGTCAGCGGCGTGCCGTCGGCGCCCCAATTGGATCTGGACGCGCGCCGTGTGCTCATCCCGGTTCCCGCGGGATTTACCGAGATGCAGCGCACCGACCCCGATCGCGCGCTGGCGTGGCGCCTCGCGGTGCGCGACGCGTTCCGCGCGTATTTCGCGCGCGGATACCGCGTGGTTGATTTCTGGATCAATCCAGACGTTGGAGGGAGATACCTCTTGGAGTCAACTTAGAACTTAGAACTTCAAACTTAGAACTCTTCGTGTCACCGTCTGTGTTCCTAAGTTCTGAGCTCTAAGTTTTAAGTTCTAAGTTTTAAGTTTTAAGTTGCAAGCGTCACCCAGGCGGCCAGCTGAGCTTGCGGCCGGCGAGCACGTGCAGGTGGATGTGGAACACCGCCTGGCCCGCGTCGGCGTTACAGTTGAACACCGTCCGGTAGCCGGACTCGGCGTAGCCCTGTTCCCTGGCAAGCGCGGCGGCGCGCCTCACCATTTCCCCCACGATCGCGTCGTGCTGCGGCCCAAGGTCGTTGAGCGTGGCGACGTGCTGCCGCGGGACGACGAGCGCGTGGAAGGGTGCTTGCGGATTGATATCCGCGAAGGCGACGAGGTGTTCGTCCTCAAAGAGCTTTTTCGACGGAATCTCGCCGCTGATGATTTTGCAAAACAGGCACGACGACATGCGGGCATTATCACCCCGGCTGCCGTCGCGCGACGACCACTCGGGGAATCTGCTGGAGATCGGATCGGAGGCGGACCAGATCCAGGCCCGGTGTGTCCCGAATCAGCCGCTGGACGTCGTCGGCCTGTCCCATCCCGATCTCCATGACGAGCCAGCCGCCTGGCGTGAGGGCCGTGGCGGCGGCGGGAATCAGCGCGCGGATGACATCGAGTCCGTCGTCACCACCAAAGAGGGCCGTCGCCGGTTCGTAGCGCACCACGTCGTCCGGCAGCGTGCCGCGATCGGCGGCAGCAACGTAAGGCGGATTCGAGACGATCACGTCGATCGGATCGGGCCATCCGGCGAGCAGGGCGCCGTGAAGAAACGTGACGCGATCGGCCGCGCCGAGCTCGCGCGCGTTGTCCCTCGCCACGGCAAGCGCGCCCTCGGAAGTATCCGTGGCCACGACGCGCGCCGAAGGACATTCGAACGCGAGCGTGATCGCGATGCAGCCGCTGCCGGTGCCGACGTCGAGGATCAGCGGTGCGCCCGGTTCGCCTCGATCGCGCCGTTCGTGCCACAGGCACTCCAAAGCTTCATGGACAACGAACTCTGTCTCGGGGCGGGGGATGAGGACGTCCGGCGTGACGCGAAAGGCGCGACCGAAGAACTCGCGCTCGCCGAGGATGTAGGCGATGGGCTCCGCCTGAGCGCGCCGCGCGATCTGTGGCGCAAGCGCCGCCACGAACTCTGCTGGTGCTTCCTCCTGGAGGCTCGTGATCCAGAGGGCCATCGGCCAGCCGAGGTACAAACGCGCCAGGAGCCTGACGTCGAGGCGGCTCTCGCGCTCGTCGCGGCCGGCCGCGATCAGCCGGCGGCTCGCCTCGGCCCCCCACTCGGCGAAGGTCACAGCTCCTGCGAGCGCGTGACGAGCTCGTCGATGATCGGATCGAGCTCCCCGTCGAGCGCATCGGTGAGCTGGTGCATCGTGAAGTTGATGCGGTGATCCGTGATCCGGTTTTCCTTGAAGTTGTAGGTGCGGCTCCGCTCCGAGCGATCGCCGGTGCCGACCTGGCCCTTGCGCTCGCTGGCGATCGCGTCCTGCTGCTTGCGCAGCTCGATCTCGTAGAGCCGCGATCGCAGGACTTTCAACGCCTTCGCCCGGTTCTTGACCTGCGATTTCTCGTCCTGCTGCGACACGACGAGTCCGGTGGGGAGGTGCGTGATGCGCACGGCGGAGTACGTCGTGTTGACGCTCTGGCCGCCGGGGCCGCTCGAACAGAACGTGTCGACGCGCAGGTCCTTCGGATCGATCGTGACGTCCACTTCCTCGGCTTCCGGCAGGACCGCGACGGTCGCCGTCGACGTGTGGATGCGGCCGCTGGCCTCGGTCGCCGGCACGCGCTGGACGCGATGCACGCCGCTCTCGAACTTGAACCGGCCGTAGACGCCTTTGCCCTCGATCGTCGCAATCACTTCCTTGAGGCCGCCGACGCCCGTCTCGCTGATCGAGAGCACGTCGACCTTCCAGCCCTTCCGCTCGGCGTAGCGCGAGTACATGCGGAACAGATCCGCCGCGAAGAGCGCGGCCTCGTCGCCGCCCGCGCCGCCGCGGATTTCGAGCACGATGTTGCGGTCGTCGTTCGGATCTTTGGGGATCAGCAGGACGCGCAGCTCTTCGTCGTACGCGGCCAGGCGCGTTTCGAGGCCCGGGATCTCCTCCTCGGCGAGCGCCTTCAGCTCGGCGTCACCCGAAGCGCCGACCTCGCGCGCCTGCGTGAGCTCGTCGTTCACGCGCTTGTACTCGAGGTACTTGTCGATGAGCGGCTGCAGATCCGACAGCGCCTTCGCGTGCGTGCGGTACGTGGCCGGATTCGCCTGCACCGCTGGATCGGCGACCAGGCGCATCAGGTCCTCGTGGCGGGCTTCGGCCGCCTTCAGTTTCTCAGCAGCTTGTGGGGTCATCGGGCGTGAACGGTCCTCGATCGCACGAACGTCAGCCGCCGGAGACCGGCGGGAGAAACGCGACTTCGTCGCCGTCGGCGACCGGATGGCTCATCCGCGCGAACGTCGCGTTCACCGCGCAGGAAATCGCCTTTTCGAACGGCGCGATTGCCGGATGACGCGTCGTCGCCTGGCGCCAGACGTCGCCGACGACCGCGCCGGCGGGCATGTCGGCGTCCCAGGCAGCCAGTCCGGCCGCGTCGCGAAGCTGGGCGAACAGCCGCACCGTCACGCGCATGCGCGGCGCCTCGCTTCCTGTCGCGCCAGGTCGTCACTCGGATCGGCGACGGCGCCTTCGACCCAGGCGTCGCCGTCCTCGAAAAACTCGTGCTTCCACACCGGCGCGATCTGCTTGACGCGCTCGATCGCGTAGCGGCACGCCTGAAACCCCTCGGCGCGATGCGCGGCGCCGGCGACGATCACGACGCTCGCCTCACCGACCTCCAGGCGCCCGATGCGATGGTGAATCGCGACGACCGCGTGCGGCCAATCGCGGCCGATTTCCTGCTCGATTTGCTCGAACGCCGCAAGCGCCAGCGGCTCGAACGCTTCGTATTCGAGGTACCGCACGCGCCGCTGCTTGTGGGTCGCGCGGACGACGCCGACGAACGAGCACAGCCCGCCGCAGCCCTCGCCGCGCGTCTGCGCTTCGCGCTCGACCGCCTGGACCAGCGCGTCCAGCGACAACGCGTCGCGCGAGATCGAGAGGCGCATCCGACAAGTATAGCCGCCTCAATTGGGCCATTGGGCCATCGGGCTATCGGGCTATTGGGTTATTGGGAAATGCTGGATCGGGCCGTGTCCGTGACCCAGATCCGGCGCCTGCGCGATCGCGCGTGTCACGTACGCCTTCGCGCCCTCGATCGCCGCGCGCAGGCTGTCACCGAGCGCCAGGCGAGCGGCGATCGCCGAGGAGAACGTGCAGCCGGTGCCGTGCGTGTTGCGCGTGGCAATCCGCTCGGCCGCGAGCTCGATCACCGTCGCGCCGTCGTCGAACACGTCGATCGCGGGCCCGTCGAGGTGGCCGCCTTTGACCACGGCCGCGCGCGCGCCGGCGGCAATGAGGGCGCGAGCGGCGTCGCGCATGGCCGCGACGCCGGTGATTGTCCGGCCCGTGAGCCGCTCCGCTTCCGGAATGTTTGGCGTGATGACGGCTGCGAGCGGGACCAGCCGCGCCCGCATCACCGCGACCGCGTCGGCGTCGAGGAGCGGCGCGCCGCCTTTGGCGATCATCACGGTGTCGAGGACGACGTTCGTCAGGCGATGCCGCTCGATCGCGCGAGCGACTTCCTCGACGATCGCCGCGTTGGCCAGCATGCCGATTTTCGTCGCGCCCGCGCCGAGGTCCGGGATGACGGCGTCGATCTGCGCGGCGACGAGATCGGGCGGCATCGGCCGCACCGCCAGGACGCCCACGGTGTTCTGCGCGGTGACGGCCGTAATGGCGGTGAGGCCAAACACGCCGTGCGCGGCAAACGTCTTCAGATCGGCCTGCAGGCCCGCGCCGCCGCCCGAGTCGCTGCCCGCGATTGTCAGCGCTGTTCGCATTTGGCTAGAATTCCGCGTGATGCCTGCCCACGCCTCGACCGGCTCGCTCGTCAGCGTCTCGCTGCAACAATCGTCGCTCGCGCCGCAGATCAAAGTTGGCGCCGTGGTGCTCGCGACGTCGCTGACGGCCGCTGCCGCTCAGTTTACGATGCCGCTGCCGCTCACCGCGGTGCCGTTCGTGCTGACGCCGATGGTCGTGCTGCTGGCGGGCGCCGCGCTGGGGTCGCGCCTGGGCGCGCTGTCGCAGGTGCTGTACCTCGCCGCCGGCGTCGCCGGCCTGCCGGTGTTCGCCCCGTCGGTGACGCTGCCGCCCGGCGCGCTTCGGCTGATCGGTCCCACCGGCGGCTATCTCCTCGCGTATCCCGTAGCCGCGTTCGTCACGGGCTGGCTCGCCGAGCGCGGGTGGGATCGGCGCTACCTCTCGTCGGCCGCCGCCATGTTGCTTGGCCTCGCGATCATCTTCGCCGGCGGCGTCTCGTGGCTCGCTCTCGGCTTCGCGCAATCGCCGACGGCCGCGCTCGCGAGCGGCCTGCTGCCGTTTATCGCCCTCGACACTGTGAAAGTTATCGCCGCGGCCGCGATTCTGCCCACGGCGTGGAAGCTGCTGGGCAAGACATAAGGATCAACTCAAAACTTAGAACTTAAAACTTAGAACTTCTGAGTGTCACGCGTGGCTCGAGTGATCCTCCGCAGTTCTAAGTTCTAAGTTTGAAGTTCTAAGTTGATCACCGGATGTACCCGAGAGATCTCATCCGCTCAATCATCTCCCGATCGAGCGTGTGTCCCTTCGCTGGTTCCGACTTCAGCCGCCGCGATCCGTACGTCGATACGTTGCGCACCGGATGCCCGCTGACGAACGTCGCGTTGAACAGATCCGACGCCGCGCTCGACGCGAGATCGCGCGCGACGGGCACGCCGAGCGCGTAGAGCACGGTCGGCGCGATGGCGGTGTCCGCCGCGGCGGGATGCTGCGTGGACGCCGCTGCGCCGGTGACCGCGAGCAGGCCGGCTGCCGACTGCGTGACGCGGCCGGGCTCGGCGACGAGCATTACCAGTCGATCCGATCCGCGCGTGAACTGCGCGAGCGACTCGTCGAGAAACACGTAGTACTGCTCGAGCGCCTTCAGCCGCTCGGCGGCGCTCGCCGGCGCCATCGCGCCCGCCTCGACCGCGCCAAAGAGCGAGTGCTGCACGATGTCGAGTCCCGGCAGATAGAGCACGCGCAGGTCGAGCGGACCGAGCACCGGATCGGACGCGAGATCGATCAGCGTCGCGTCGAGGTTGGCCGCGCGCGCGAATACCGCGGCGACGTCCGCGGACGCGTCGAGCGGCGTGGCGCGAGCAGCGCGCGCGGTCGCGCGCGACCGCCGATCCGGCCACGTGCCCTCGAACGCCTGGTACAACGACGCCGGCGCGATCTCGCCGTCGAGGAGACCGCCGGCTTCGAGCCGCAGAATCGCGCGATCGGAGATGACGATGCCGAGATCCTGCGGCGCCGGCCACGTCGCCCACCAGTGCACGACGCATGTCCGGAGCCCCGCGCGCGCCGCCACTTCCCAGAACGCGGGAATCAGACGCTGCTCGCCCGACGCAATGGCCGGACGCGTCAGGCGCACGAGGTCGGTCGCCGCCGTCAGCGCGGACCAGGCGCGCGACTCCGATCGGAACTGGCCTTCGACGCCCGCGATCTGCCGCGACTCGAGCCCGCGAATCCCGTGCCGCTCCGGCGGCTGTCCCGTCGCGATCGTCGTCCACACTTTGGCGGGATCGCGGTCGGCCTCGGGCGCAAGGGTCGCAACGCTCTGGCCGAGCAGGCGCGTGAACGTGGGCAGCCGGCCCGCGCTGCGCAGGCGATCGACGGTCGCGAGATCGACGCCGTCGATCGCGATGACGTCGACGCGCTGCGCGGTCGACACGACCGTGAGCGCGGGCACGTCGCCGCCGCTGCCTTCTGGCGCGCTCGCCAGGAGCAGCGCCATCGCGCCCGCGAACGCGAGGAGCCCGACGGGCAGCATCGCCTTCCACGACGACAGCGGCAGGCCGGGCGCGGGCACGCGCG
>DATEGZ010000219.1:0-7595 GCA_035279905.1 Vicinamibacterales bacterium | reverse complement strand
GTGAAGTTCGTGCAGACGATTCGGCCTCGACGATCGTCCAATTCGTATGTGAGGAGGATGTCCGGCAGGCGTTGAAGCTCAGCCGGAAGATCCTCATCGGAGAGCGGACGATCATCACGCCCTCCGCACGCGATTTGGGTGAGGCCCAACGCGTTTTCGTAACCGCCGGGTGGCCTCGCGCGTAACGAACAGGCCGAGGAACGGGCGAAAAATCGTGCTACCCTACGGGCACCAAATTTGCAGCCGATGAGCGATCGACCTTAAAGCAACGGATGAACTCACTCACTCGACTGCCGATTGTCGTCATCGCTAGCGTCTGGCTCGTCGGGTGCGGCTCGCATGTGCCGCCGGCGGTGCCGACGGCTGCCCCGACGCTTCCGGTGACGCCGTTCAGCGGGACGCTCCCCGGACCGAGCGTTGCCCTCATTCCAGATTCCATCGCCAATTACATCGCGCAGGCCGAGCAGAGCTTCGCCGCGGGCAAGGCCGAGCTCGAAGCGGGCCGTCTGGTCGCGGCGCGTGAGCGCTTCGATCACGCGGTGGACGTGCTGCTCACCGTGCCCGGCGGCGCCAAGAGCGATCCGCGGCTCGCGGCCGAGTTCGACCGCCTGCTCGATCGCATCAGCGCGCTCGATTTGATCGCGCTGCACGAGGGCGACGGCTTTACGGAGGCGCGCACCGAGCCGGCGATCATCGACAAGCTGCTGAACGACGCGACCGAAGACGCGCCCGCGGCCACGCTGAGCACCGAGGAAACCGTCACCGCGGATCTCGCGCACACGCCGCACGATTTGCCGATCCCGATCAACAGCAAGGTGCTCGGGTACGTCGAGCTGTTCCAGGGCCGGCTGCGTGACTTCATGAGCGAGACGCTGAATCGGTCGGTGCAGTACGTCCCGATGATTCAGGAAGTGTTCAAGGCCGAGGGACTGCCCCTCGACCTGGCCTACGTGCCGATCGTCGAAAGCGCGTTCAAGAACACGGCGCTGTCGCGCGCCAGCGCGAAAGGCATGTGGCAGTTCATCCAGAGCACCGGATTCGAAAACGGCCTGCAGACGAACTGGTTCGTCGATGAGCGCTCCGACCCCGAGAAGGCCACGCACGCGGCCGCGCAGTATCTGAAATCGCTCGCCGAGGAATTCGACGGCGACTGGAATCTGGCGCTGGCAAGCTACAACGCGGGCCCTGGCCGCATCGAAGGCGCCATCAAGCGATCGAAAACGAGCGACTACTGGAAGATGTCGTCGAGCACGAAGTATCTGCCGCGCGACACACGCGAGTACGTGCCGATGATTCTGGCGGCGGTCATCATCGCGAAGAACCCGACGCGGTACGGCTTCGACGTCGCGCCGCCGACGCCGCCGGCCTTCGAGCACGTGACGGTGCCCGGCGCGCTCGACCTGCGGATTCTTGCCGAATGGGCCGGGACCTCGGTGGAAGACATCCAGGTGCTCAACCCCGAGCTGCGGCGCACGACCACCCCGTCGAACGCGCACGAGCTGAAGGTGCCGATGGGCACCGCCGCGACGCTCGAAGCCAAGCTCGCGACCGCCGATCCGTCGCTCTTCGCCACGTTCAAGTTCTACTCCGTCAAGCGCGGCGACACGATCGTGAGCGTGGCGCGCCAGTACAGGCTGACGTCGGCGGAGCTCCGCGCGGCCAACGATCTGAAGAGCACGGCAAAAATCCGCGCCGGCCAGACGCTGATGATCCCGCAGCAGCGCGCGAGCGGCCTGCCGGCTCGTCCAGCGCCCACCTCGTCCGCCAACGCCACGTCATCGGCGGGGTCGCAGACGACGTACCGCGTCCGGCCTGGCGACACGCTCTCGAGCATCGCCCGCCACTTCGACACCACCGTTGACGACCTCAAGCGCCTCAATCAGCTCTCCTCCGACCGCATTGGCGTCGGCGACAAGCTCACCGTACGGAAGTGAAGTAAAGGATCAAGTTAGAAGTTCGAAGTCAGAAGTTCGAAGTTTCAGAATCTGCAACGCTCGGCGCTTGCCGCCCTGCAATTTCTGCACGATCCCACTCGGCTCCCGGCCAAATGCGCATATCTCCGCTGGCTCCGCGATTGCGTTGGTATCGTTCCGGTGCTTGCGCGGATCATGGCCGCCGCCGTCTTCGGCATCGACGCGCTCAGCGTGTCGGTGGAGGTGGACGTGTCGCCGGGCCTGCCGGGCGTCACGATGGTCGGGCTCCCGGACGCGACGGTGCGCGAGAGCCGCGACCGCGTGCGCACGGCGATCCGCAACTCCGGATTCCCGTTTCCACCCGAGCGCGTCACGGTGAGCCTCGCGCCGACGGACGTGCGCAAAGTGGGCGCGGCGTTCGATCTGCCGATCGCGCTCGGGATTCTCGCCGCCTCGGGCGTGCTGCCCCACCGTGAGCCGCCGCCGTACACGATCGTCGGCGGCTTGTCGCTCGACGGCGGCATCCCGCCGCTGCAGGGGCTGCTGCCGATCGCGGTGGCCTCGCGGCGATCGCCGGCGCCCTCGCTGATGTTTCCGGCGGGCAACCTTCACGAAGCGGGCATCATCGACGGCCTGCGGCTTTTTCCCGTGCGGTCGCTCTTCGACGCGACGCGCGTGCTGACCGCGCCCCACCCGGAGCCCGCGACCGCGCCGGACCGGCCGGCCTCGGACTCGACCGCCGCCGCGACTGACGATCTGTCCGATGTGCACGGCCAGCTGTCCGCGCGACGCGCGCTCGAGATCGCGGCCGCGGGCGGACATCACGTGTTCTTCAGCGGCCCGCCGGGCGCGGGCAAGACCATGCTTGCGCGGCGGCTGCCGGGGTTGCTGCCGGGCTTGAGCTTCGCCGACGCGCTCACAGTGACGACGATCCACTCGGTCGCGGGACTCCTGCCGCCAGGCGTCGGGCTGATCGACGCCCCGCCCTTTCGCGCGCCGCATCACAGCTGCTCGGACGTCGCGCTGGTCGGCGGCGGCAGCATCCCCCGCCCGGGCGAGCTCAGCCTGGCCCACGGCGGCGTCCTGTTCCTCGACGAGCTGCCGGAGTTCAGCCGGCGCGTGCTCGAGAGCCTCCGTCAGCCGCTCGAGCAGGGCGTGGTACACATCGCGCGCGCCAGCCGATCGACGATGTTTCCCGCGCGCGTGCTGCTTGTCGGGGCGATGAACCCGTGTCCGTGCGGCTACCACGGCGACGAGACACGCGAGTGCAGCTGCACACCGTCGATCGTGGCCCGCTATCAGCAGCGGTTGTCCGGCCCACTCCGCGATCGCTTCGATCTCGGCGTCGCCGTGCGCGCCGTGCCCTGGAAAGATTTGCGCAACCAGACCTGCGGTGAGTCGTCAGCGGCCGTACGCACGCGCGTCGAAGCCGCGCGCGCTCGTCAGCTCACTCGTCAACACGTCCTCAACGCCCATCTGGAGGGACGCGGCCTGCGCACCCACTGCCATCCGGCCGACGACCAGGCCGATCGGGTGCTGGCGGAGGGCGCCGCGCGTATGGGTTTGAGCGTCCGGGCCCTGACCCGCGTGACCCGCGTCGCCCGGACCATCGCCGACCTCGAGGGCGGGTCGAGGGTGGAGGCCCGGCACTTGGCAGAGGCCTTGCACTTTAGGCTCAGTGATCGGTGACAAAAGGATAACAACTCTGGCGTTTGGGCCGCTGAATATGGTAAATTCCGGCGGTTCCGCCCGGTTTCGGGCCGTCGCTTGAGGGGAGAACGAAGATCCGCATGCGGTCTCCGCGTTACACAATTCTCATTGCCAACCGAAATTCGGGGTCTGTACGCCGTCTGACCGTTGCCCGCCTCCCTCTGGTGATGGCGGGGGCGGCGGTCCTGGGCGTGCCCCTCTTGTTTCTCCTGGCGGGCATCGGCGCCCGTCAAGCCACCCGTCTCGAGCTCGAATCCCTGCGCACGACCAACGATTCGCTGAAGGTCGAGAACGACAGCTATCGCGAAGCGACGGGTGAGCTCACCGTGCAGATTTCGTCGCTGCAAGCCGCGCTCGCGCAATTGAGCGAGCAGTCGCAGCTCGATGCGACGACGCGTGAAGCGATCCAGAAATTGCCCGCGATGATTCGCTCGCGCGCGATGGGCGGCGGCGCGGTACCGAACACGCTCACACCGCCGAAGACCGAAGCCAGCACGCCGCAAACCACCTTCGGCATGCTCAAGGACGTGCTGGGCGTGCTCGAAGGCAGCCTCGCGTCGGTGAAGACGAAAGTCGACAACCAGCAGGCCCTCGCGCGCGCGACACCGTCGATCTGGCCGATCGCCGGATGGCTCTCGTCCGGCTACGGCAACCGCGCCGATCCGTTCACCGGTCAGCCGGACTTCCACGCCGGGCTCGACATCTCCGCCGACAAGGGCACGCCCGTTCGCGCCACCGCCGACGGCGTCGTCGAGCTGGCCGCCTACAACGGCAACTACGGCAACTGCATCATGATCTCGCACGGGTTCGGCATCGGCACGCGCTTCGGCCACCTCTCGGGCTACGCCGTCGGCGTCGGCCAGAAGGTCAAGCGCGGCGATGTCATCGGCTACGTCGGTTCGACCGGCCGGGCCACCAGCTCGCACCTGCACTACGAGATCCTCTTGAACGGCTCGCCAATCAATCCGCTCAAGATTTTGGCGAGACCATAAGGTCAGGCACCAGGCAGAAGACCGAAGGCACCAGGCACTAGCGTTGCACGCGTGTCTTCGCTGGTGCCTCCGTGTTCTACCGCCTGATGCCTGGTGCCTGACTGCGCGGGACTCATGGTTGATCCTGTGCCCGCGCTCCCCTAGAATCGATTGAATATCCTCTTCGCTGGTGACGCCACCGTAGCCTGCCGGTTGCGCGCCGCTGAAGTGGCCCTCGCATGATCAATACGCTCCTCGCCAAAGTCATCGGCACCGCGAACGAGCGCGAGTTGAAGCGTCTGCGGCCGATCGTTTCCCAGATCAACGAGCTCGAAGACTCCGTGCGCAAGCTCAGCGACGCGGAGATGCGCGCCAAGACCGACGAGCTGCGCAAGCGCGCGCGCGGCGACGGCACCGAGGGCAGCGGCGAATCGCTCGACGCGCTGCTCCCCGAAGCGTTCGCGCTCGTGCGCGAAGCCGGGCGGCGCGTGCTCAACATGCGGCACTTCGACGTGCAGCTCATCGGTGGCATGGTGCTGCACGGCGGGAAGATCGCCGAGATGAAGACGGGCGAAGGCAAGACGCTCGTCGCGACGCTGCCCGCGTACCTCAACGCCCTCGAAGGCAAAGGCGTGCACGTCGTCACCGTGAACGACTACCTGGCGCGGCGCGACTCGGAGTGGATGGGGCGCATCTACCGCTTCCTCGGGATGTCGGTGGGCGTCATCCAGCACGACCTCAACGACGCCGAGCGTCAGATCGCTTACGGCTCGGACATCACCTACGGCACGAACAACGAGTTCGGCTTCGACTACCTGCGCGACAACATGAAGTTCGATCTCGCGCAGTACGTGCAGCGCGGGCATCGCTTCGCGATCGTCGACGAGGTGGACAGCATCCTCATCGACGAAGCGCGGACGCCGCTGATCATTTCCGGTCCGGCCGAGGAATCGACCGACCTCTACTACGAAGTCGACCGCATCATCCCGAAGCTCGCGCCCGGCGCCGTCACGCAAGGCAACGTCAAGGCGGAGGATCGCGAGGCGCTCGAAACGACGGGCGACTACCTCGTCGATGAGAAGCACAAGACGGTGCAGCTCACCGAGAGCGGCATGGCCAAGGCCGAGAAAATGCTCGCCCACCGCCTCGTGCCGGGATCGGCCGGGATGTACGACCCGGCCAACATGCCCCTGCTCCACCACATCCACCAGGGGCTGCGCGCGCACACGCTGTTCAAGATCGACGTCGACTACATGATCAAGGACGGCCAGGTCGTGATCGTCGACGAGTTCACGGGCCGGTTGATGCCGGGCCGGCGCTGGAGCGACGGTCTGCACCAGGCGGTGGAAGCGAAGGAAAAGGTCAAGATCGAGCGCGAGAACCAGACGCTCGCGACCATTACCTTCCAGAATTACTTCCGCAAGTACAAGAAGCTCTCCGGCATGACCGGCACGGCCGAAACCGAAGCCGAGGAATTCGCGAAGATTTACAACCTCGACGTCATCGTCGCGCCGACGAACCGGAAGCTGCAGCGCAAAGAAGAGCCGGACAGCGTCTACCGGACCGAAAAAGAGAAGTACGACGCGATTCTCAACGACATCATCGAAAAGCAAAAGACGGGACGGCCGACGCTGGTCGGCACGGTGTCGATCGAGAAGTCGGAGCGGCTGTCGGGCCTGCTCAAGCGGCGCGGAATCAAGCACGTCGTCCTGAACGCGAAGTACCACGCGCAGGAAGCGGAAATCGTCGCGCAGGCCGGCCGCAAGGCCACGGTGACCATCGCGACGAACATGGCGGGCCGCGGCACAGACATCCTGCTCGGCGGCAACCCCGAGTTCATGGCGCGGCAGCAGAGCCTCGCCGAACAAGTGGCGGAGCGTCTGCCGAAAGGCCAGGAGAAGTACGTCGACGACGACGACTTCGTCTACTTCTACCACCTCGAAGCGTTCTATCGCGTGCCGCGCAAGGACTACGAGCGCATTTACGGCGCGTTCAAGGCCGAGACGGACACCGAGCACGAAGAGGTCGTGAATTCGGGCGGCCTGCACATCATCGGCACCGAGCGTCATGAGGCGCGCCGCATCGACAACCAGCTCCGCGGCCGCGCCGGCCGTCAGGGCGACCCCGGTTCCTCGCGCTTCTATCTCTCGCTCGAAGACGACCTGATGCGCATCTTCGGGTCGGACCGGATCGCGGGCCTGATGCAGCGGCTGGGCATGGAAGAAGGCGTGCCCATCGAGCACGGAATGGTGTCGAAGGCGATCGAGCGCGCGCAGAAGCAGGTCGAAGCGCAGAACTTCGGCACCCGCAAACACCTCCTCGAGTACGACGACGTGATGAACAAGCAGCGCGAGAGCGTGTACTCGCTCCGCCGCGAGCTGCTCGAGGGCCAGATCAAAGTCGGCGAGGAAGACACGGTCGACACGCGCGGCTACCTGACGACGCTCGCCGAGGATCTCATCGACAACCAGGTCGACTCGCACGTCGGCAAGGACGTCGAGGAGCGCGACGAGCCCGGACTGCGCCGGACGATGAGCGACGCGTTCGCGATCGATCCGAAGGTGCTCGAGGAGATGCCGCTCGAGACGATGACCCCGGACCAGTCGTCCGAGGCGCTGCGCGATCTGGCGACGTCGGCCTACGAGGAAAAGGAAAAGCTTCCCGGCCTCGATCCCGCGCTGCTCCGCCGCGTCGAGCGCGACATCATGCTGCAGATCGTCGACGCGCAGTGGAAGGACCACCTCTACAGCCTCGACCACCTGAAAGAAGGCATCGGGCTGCGCGGCTACGGCCAGCGCGATCCGCTCGTCGAGTACAAGAAAGAAAGCTTCACGCTGTTCCAGGCGATGCAGGAGCGCGTTGAAGACGACATCGTCCGCTACCTGTGGCGCCTGCGCCCGGTCGTCCAGAATGGCGATGACGGCGCGGCGCCGCCGCCGGTCCGGCAGCCGGCGCCTCGCCGCCCGAGCCCGATGACGTTGAGCGGCGGCGCGTCGACGAC
>DATEGZ010000218.1:0-5585 GCA_035279905.1 Vicinamibacterales bacterium | reverse complement strand
AGAAGTTCGATCGACGCTCGCGCGGCACACCGCGGCGCCCGACGAGGACGTCGTGCTCGAAATCGCGCAGCACGCCGAGGCCGCCTGGAGCGAGCGCGTCGCCGACGAGGTGCCGGCCGATCAGGCGGCGGCCGAAGTGCGCGGGCTCGTCGAGAGCTGGTGCCGGAATCCCGCGCTCGCGCGGCGCCCGCGGCGTCCGGCGGCCGTCGAGCCGCCACGGACCGAGTCGGGCGCGGCCATCGGGTTGTTGCACGACGTTCGCTACGGGTTTCGCGTGCTGCGACGACAGCCCGGCGGCGCGGCGCTGGGCATGCTCGTCACCGCGCTTGGCATCGGCGCGGCGGCCACGCTCTTCAGCCTCGTTTACGGGGTCCTGCTCCGGCCGCTTCCATGGAGCGACGCCGATCGGCTCGCGCTGGTGACCGAGACGCGGGAGGGCCAGACGCGCGTGATCCCGAACGTGACGTCGAACGCGACATACCTCGCGTGGCGCGATCAACCCGCCACCGTCGAGAGCCTCGCCGCGTTCACGCAAGGATCGGCCACCGTCACTGGCGGCGGCGAAGCCGAGCGCGTGTCGATCGTCAGCACGACCGCGAGTCTCTTCGCAACGCTCCGCGCCGCGCCCGTGATGGGCTCGGCCTTCACGGCGGAGGACGAGCTGCCCTCGAATCCGCGCGTGCTCGTGATCTCGTACGGCCTCTGGCAGCGCCGCTTCGGCAGCCGCCAGGACATCGTTGGGCAGTCGATGGATCTCGACGGCGTGCCTCACCGGATCGTCGGCGTGATGCCGAGCGGCTTCTACTTTCCGGATCCGACGGGCGTCGCGTGGCGCCCGTTCTACATCGCGCCCGTGCTCGGCAAGGATCCGAACTCGCGATCGCTCTCGCTCTTCGGCGCGATCGCCCGTCTGCGGTCCGGCGCCACGGTCGAGCAGGCCGCGGCGGAAGGCACGGCGCGGAGCCGCACGGCGCCCGACCTGAACATGGTGGGCATCGCCGTGTTCGGCACGAAGGGCCAGGCGACCGTGCGCGCGACGCCGTACCTCGCGGCGATCACCGCGGACGTCAAGCCCGCGCTGCTCATCCTGTTCGCGGCCGTCGGCCTGCTGCTCGCGGGCGCCGTCGCCAACGTCGCCGGCATGCAGCTCGCGCGCGCCGTCGCGCGGCGCCGCGAGGTCGCGATTCGATCCGCACTTGGCGCCAGCGCCGGCCGGCTGGCCCGGCAGCTCCTGATCGAAAACCTGATCGTCGGGATCGCCGGCGGGCTTGCCGGCCTGCTGCTGACGTCGGCGCTCCACCGCGTGCTGCCGTCGATCCTGCCGGCCGATTTTCCGCGGCTGCAGGACGTCGCCGTCGACTGGCGCGTCGCCACGCTCGCGCTCGTCGGCGCCGTCACGGCGAGCCTGCTCTTCGGATCGCTGCCCGCGTCGCTCGCCCGCCGATTGAATCTCGTCGAAGCGCTGACCGAGGACAGCCTCGCGCCCGTCGGCGCCAGCCTGCGCACGCGCGTCAGCCGGACGCGGTCGATCATCATGGCCGGCCAGGTCGCCGTCGCCGCGCTGCTGCTGGTCGGCGCCGCGTTGCTCACGCGCAGCTTCGTCAGCCTGCTCGTCGTCGATCGCGGCTTCGAACCGCACAGTCTGCTCACCGCCCAGCTGCCGCTGCCGGGCCGCATGTTCACGAGCCAGCGGCGAGCTGCGCTCGTCGATCAGCTGCTCGATCGGTTGAAGACCGTCCCCGGGGTCACGTACGCCGCGGCCACCAGCGTGCTGCCGCTGGTTTCCGGCGACACGATGATGGGCATGCAACTGCAGCCAGGGCCGGGCATCCGCGACGGCGTGACGGGCGTGCAAGCGAACCTGCGCGTCGTGAGTCCCGACTACCTCGACGCGCTGGGCGTCCGCGTCGTCGACGGCCGCGGCTTTCAGTCGACGGACTCGCTCGCCTCCGAGCGCGTCGCCATCGTCAATCGTACGTTCGTGCAGAAGTACTTGAGCGGGTCGCCGTTCTCCGTGCAGTTGCCGCTCGATAACGTCCACATGTACCGGATCGTCGGCGTGGCCGGCGACGTCCGCACGGCGCGCGTGACCGATCCGCCGCAGCCGGAGATCTACATGACCTACCGTCAGGTGGACACCGGCTTCGAAGCGTCAACGCCGTCGATCGTCGTCCGCACGACTGGCGACCCGTCGGACCTCACGCAGACGCTGCGCTCGCTCGTCCGCGAGCAGGATCCGTCGCTCGCCGTGCAATCGGTGATGACGATGGACGCGCGGATCGGGACGAGCCTGGCGCGGCCGCGGCTCTACTCGGTGCTGCTCGGCGCGTTTGCCGGCTTCGCGCTGCTCGTCTCGGGAATTGGCATCTTCGGCGTGCTGTCCTACAGCGTGGCGCAGCGCACGCGCGAGATCGGCGTCCGGTCCGCGCTCGGCGCGACGTCGCGCAACATCACCGCGCTCGTCGTGCGACAGGGCCTTGGTGTGACGCTGTGGGGCATCGTGATTGGACTCGTCGCGGCGTTCATCCTCGCGCGCCAGGCCGGCAGCCTGCTGTATGGCGTCACCGCGCGCGATCCGCTGAGCTTCGCGGTCGTGCCCGTCGTCTTGATCGCGGTCGCCGCCCTCGCCTGCTACGCGCCGGCGAGACGCGCGGCGCGGGTTGATCCGCTGTCGGTGCTCAAGGGCCAGTAGCGCGGCTCAGCACATACGCAGCGACCAACGCGTACACCCAGTACGCGAGCACGAGTGGCCAGCGCCAGGTCGGATCGAGATCCATAGGCGTCAGCTGCCAGCTGATCTCGATCGTCAGGAGCACGGCGGATACGAGCAGCACCCACCGTGCGAGCGCCGCCGATGACGGACGCCGGCTGGCGAGTCCCCAGCCGGTCGTGAGCTGCGCGGCGCCGACGAGGGCGCGCGTGAGAATGACCACGACGGAAGACCGGTCGCGCCAGCTCAGCGACGACAACAGCTGCGTGAACCAGACGACAGTCCAGACGCCTTCCGCGATCAGCAGGAGCGCAAGGACTCGTACCAATTGCCTCATTTCAGGAATATCGTAGTGCGCATGACACGCCGCGAGTTTCTGGCCGCCTCGGCGCTCGTTGCCGCGCGCGGAAGGACCTGGGCGCAGACGAAGGCGCGCCCGACGCCGAGCCCGTCGCAGCTCGCATGGCAGCAGGACGAGCTCGCGCTGTTCCTGCACTTCGGCGTCAACACGTTCACCGATCGCGAATGGGGCGACGGCAAGGAGGATCCGGCGATCTTCGCGCCGGCGCGGCTCGATGCCGCGCAATGGGCGCGGGCGGCGAAAGCCGGCGGCTTCCGCGCGATGATTCTCACCGCGAAGCACCACGACGGCTTCTGCCTCTGGCCGACGAAGACGACGACGCACTCGGTGGCCTCGAGTCCGTTCCGCGGGGGCCGAGGCGACGTCGTCGGTGAATTCATCAAGGCGTGCCGGGCCGCGGATCTCAAGACCGGACTCTACCTCTCGCCGTGGGATCGCCACGAGCCGCGCTACGGCGACTCGGATCGCTACAACGACTTCTACTGCGATCAGCTCACCGAGCTGCTCACGCAGTACGGGCCAATCAACGAGGTCTGGTTCGACGGCGCGAACGGCGAAGGCCCGAACGGCAAGAAGCAGGTGTACGACTGGGCGCGCACGTGGGCGCTCGTGCGCAAGCTCCAACCGAACGCCGTGATGTTCTCCGATGCCGGCCCGGATGTGCGCTGGATCGGCAACGAGCGCGGCGTGGCCGGCGAGACGAACTGGTCGACGGTCGATCCCGCGGTCGTCTCGTTTCCGGGTCAAAGCGGTCCGGGCGTGAGCGCGATGCTCCAGCATGGCGATCCCGCCGGTTCTGCGTGGCGGCCCGGCGAGACCGACGTCTCGATTCGTCCCGGCTGGTTTCATCATCCAGCGGAAGACGCGCGGGTGAAATCGGTCGACGATCTCGTCACGCTGTACTTCACGTCGGTCGGCCGGAACTCGAAGCTGCTGTTGAACGTGCCGCCGACGCGCGATGGACTTCTGCACGACACCGACGTCGCGCGACTAGCCGGCATGCACAATCGGCTGACGCAGCTCTTCGCACGCGATCGCGCCGCAGGCCGATCGCTCCGGTGGCAATCCGCGGGCGATCGCGCGTTTGCTGCGCAGATCGATCTCGGCCAACTGGGACCTGTCGCGATCGTGGATCTGCGCGAGGACATCGCGCGAGGCCAGGTGGTCGCGCGCTACACGGTCGAAGGACGAGGCGACTCGGGCGACTGGCGCCCGCTGAGCCAGGGGACGACGATCGGCTACCGCAAGCTCGATCGCTTCCAGCCCGTGGCGGTCAGGTACGTGCGACTGCGAATCGACGACGCGCCGGCGCAGCCGACAAATCTGCGGCTGCGACTGTTTTAGGGACGGGGCTTTTTTCCACAATTAACCGCACCAAGGTGCCGGAGGTTGCTCCGGCACCTTGAGTGCGGTTTCTGTGGAAAAAAGCCCCGTCCCTAGCGTCCGCCGCGGCCGTTTGGCGCGGCGGCCGGTTTCACGTTTGGCTGCGGGTTCTTGACGTACTTGTCCAGCCACGCGCCCCAGCGCGCCCAGAGATCGAGCAGCGTCTCGCGCGCGGCGGGACCGTGGTCTTCGAGCGGATAGCGGTACATCGCGGTTGTCTTGCCGAGCTCGTTGAGCGCCTGGAACAGGCGCTCCGAGTTGATCGGGTCAGTCCCGACGTTCTGGTCGGCGAGGCCGTGATACATGAGCAGCGCGCCGCTCAGATGGTCCGCGCGCAGGAACGGCGACATGTCGAAGTAGACATTCGGCGCTTCCCAGAGCGTGCGGCGCTCGCTCTGGAAGCCGAACGGCGTCAGCGTGCGGTTGTACGCGCCGTCGCCCGCGATGCCGGCCTTGAAGAACGGCGTGTTGACCATCGCGTTGACGGTCGAGAACGCGCCGTAGCTGTGGCCGCCGATCGCGAGCCGCGTGCGATCGATCAACCCGCGCCGGTCGAGCTCGTCGATCGCCGACGCGAGATCGTTGCGCAGATCGTTCACGTAGTTGTTGTTCCACTGGCCCTGCGGCCCGACCACGGGAATGCCCGCCGTCCCGCTGCGGCCGGTCGTGTCGGTGATCACCGCGTAGCCGAGCCGCACGAAGAACTGCATCGACCGGTTGCCGAAATTCGGGAACGCGTTCTTGTTGAACGTGCGATCCGGCGCGTCGTAAGCCGTCTGCGTGTCGTACTCCGACGGATAGATCCAGAAGATCGCCGGCGGCTTGGTGCCGGGCGGCAGATTCGGCGGCGACATCACGCTCAGCTGGAACTGGAAGCCGTCGGGCCGCGTGATCTCGACCGTCTGGCGCGGCGCGTGCGTGAGATCCGGCGCGATGTCCTCGTTGTTCGTCAGTTGCTTGCGCGCGCTGCCGTCGATCAGGATGTTCTGCGGCGGGGTCGTCGGGCCCTCGCGCACCACGACGAATTTCTTCGTGTCCGGATCGACGATCGTCGACACGCGCTCGAAGACGTCCTTGTTCTCGCTCTCGTAGATGCGCGTCTTCTCGCCGGTCTTGATCGTCACCTTGTCG
>DATEGZ010000217.1:0-142017 GCA_035279905.1 Vicinamibacterales bacterium | reverse complement strand
GGCGCCCGGGCTGCCCGACTCGGAATCGGCCGCGGCCGCGTGGCTCGAAGCGCGCGTGCTCGCGCTGCTCGACGCCGGCGTCGCGGCGTCGCTCACGCGCGTCATCAACGCCACGGGCGTCGTGCTCCACACGAATCTTGGACGCGCGCCGCTGGCCGCCGAGGCGATCGCGCGCATCGGCGAGATCGCGTCGGGCTACGCCAATCTCGAATTCGACCTCGCCGCCGGCACGCGCGGGCACCGCCACGTGCACGCCGAGCGGCTGCTCTCGTCGCTCACCGGCGCCGAGACCGCGCTCGTCGCCAACAACAACGCGGCCGCCACGCTGGTCGTGCTCGCGGCCCTGGCCAGCGGACGCGAAGTGATCGTCTCGCGCGGCGAGCTCGTCGAGATCGGCGGCGGCTTCCGCGTGCCCGACGTGATGGCGCAGTCCGGCGCGATCCTCCGCGAAGTCGGCACGACCAACCGCACGCGCGTGAGCGACTACGCGGCGGCGATCACCGATCGCACGGCGCTCATCCTGCGCGTGCATCCGTCGAATTTCCGCATCGAAGGCTTCACCGAGCGGCCGAATCTCGCGGAACTCGCCGCGCTCGCCCACCGGTTCACGCTCCCGCTGTTCGAGGACCTGGGCAGCGGCTGGCTCGGACTCGAGGGCGACGACAAAGGAACGCTCGGCCCGTTGAGTGACGAGCCGTCGATCCGCGCGAGCCTGGACGCCGGCGCCGATCTCGTCGCCGCCAGCGGCGACAAGCTGCTCGGCGGCCCCCAGGCCGGCCTCGTCGTCGGCCGCCGCGATCTGATCGAGCGCGTGCGCACGCACCCGCTGATGCGCGCGGTGCGGGCCGACAAGCTCACCTACGCGGCGCTCGAGGCCACGCTGGCCCTCTGGGCGCAGGCGCCCGCGCGGTCGCGGATTCCGGCGTATCGCATGATGACGCTGACGGTGGACGACATCGATCGACGCGCGCGAGGCCTGGCGGCGCGCCTCGCGGGCGTCGACGGCCTGACCTGCCGCATCATCGACGGCGTCTCGACCGTCGGCGGCGGCGCGGCGCCCGGCTCCGCATGGCCGACGAAGCTCGTCGCCGTGAGCGTCGAGCGAGTGTCACCCGACGAGCTGGATCGCAGGCTCCGCGCGCAGTCACCGGCAGTGGTCGCGAGAATCCAGGACGACCAGCTCGTACTGGACCTCCGGACCGTGCTCGACGAAGACGAAGCGATGCTGGTGAACGCGATCCGCGCGAGCGCTCAGCGGATCAGCGCGGCGGAGTCGGACGCAAGCTTGAGCAAGTCCCCCGGCAAGATGCCCAGGTAGAGGACCACGGCCAGCGCCAGGAACAGACCGACGAGCGCCATCGGCGCCAGCGCCGGACGAACGCCCGGCGCTTCTTCGTCGCTCATGTACATCACGACGACGATCCGCAGGTAGAAGAAGACGGACACGACGCTCGTGAGGACGCCGAGCACCGCCAGCGCGATGAGATTCTGCTGCACGGCGGCATTGAAGATGTACCACTTGGCGACGAAGCCGGCCGTCGGCGGGAATCCGCCGAGCGAAAGCAGGAACACCGTCAGCAGCGCCGCCAGCACCGGCCGGTCGTGGCCCAGGCCCGCGAACTCGCGGATATCGTCGTGCGGGCGGTCCGGCGTCGAAAGCGCGGCGAGCACGCCGAACGCGCCGAGATTGGTCACCGCGTAGGCGGCGAGATAGAAGAGAATCGCGGCCTTCCCCGCCGAGTTCACGGCGACCAGACCGACGATGAGATATCCAGCGTGCGCGATGCTCGAATAGGCCAGCATACGCTTCACGCTCGACTGCGCCACGCCGACGACAGTGCCCAGAATCATCGTGAGGCCCGCGATCCCCGAGAGCACCGGCGCCCACTGGGCGTGCAGCGGCTCGAGCGCCGAGAGGAACACGCGCAGGAACGCCGCGAACGCGGCCGCCTTCACGCCGGTTGACATGAAGCCGGTCACGAGCGTCGGCGCGCCTTGATACGCGTCCGGGGTCCACATGTGGAACGGCACCGCGGACACTTTGAACGCGAAGCCCACGAGCAGGAGCAGCATCGCGAGCACGAGCAGGACGCTCGGCTCACGCGCAGACCCGGCCACGCGCATGCCGAGCTCGTCGAGCTTCGTCGTGCCGGCTACCGCGTACGTCAGAGCGATCCCGAACAGGAAGAACGCGCTCGAGAATCCGCCGAGCACGAAGTACTTGAACGCCGCTTCCGCGCCCTCGCCGCTCGCGCGCTTGAGGCCCGTGAGCACGTAGACGCCGAGCGACATGATCTCGAGCGCGATGAAGACGATGAGCAGGTCGCGCGTCGAGCCCATCAGCATCATCCCGGCCATCGAGAAGAGCATCAGGGCGTAGTACTCGCCGAGCGGCAGCCCCTCGCGCTCCGCCGATCCCGACGAGAGCAGCACGGTCAGGAGCCCGACCGAGCAGATCGTGATGTTGAAGAAGTTCGTGTACTTGTCGACGATGATGACGTCGAAACCGAGCAGGTGGCGATCCCACAGGAGCGCCGACGCCGCGATCGCGCCGACGAGGCCGATCGCCGCGAAGCCGCCGAACCCAGGCGCCGGCAGCCGTTCATGGCCCGGCCGGAACGATTCAGCCAGCAGCACCACGCACGCCGCGAGCGTGACGACGAGGACCGGGACAATCGGGGCGATGAGCTGCAGCGCGTACGACACTACTCAGCTCCTCGCGTCAGACGCCGAACACCCGGTGGCTGACATCGGTCAAAGGGCGCAGGACACAGCGCAAAGATCCGAATCTCGCGCCCCGCACCACCTGGCGCCACGAAATGTTCCGTGTTGAGCGGCGTCGACGGCGTCGGCCGGATGTGATCGATCGTCTTGCGCACGGCCGGCTCCATCGGCTTCAGGAACAGGCCCGGCGCGACGCCCATGACGATACACATCGCGCACACCGGCGCGATGACGAACCACTCGCGCACGCTGAGGTCGCGCAGGCCGCGGTTCTTCGCGTTGGTCACCGGCCCGTAGTTCACGCGCTGGAACATCCAGAGCATGTAGACCGCGGACAGGATGACGCCCGTCGCCGCCACCGCGGTGTAGACCGACGCGTGATCGAAGAAGCCGGCGAACGACCCGAGCAGGATCAGGAACTCGCCGACGAAGCCGTTCATGCCCGGCAACGCGACCGACGCGAGCGTGATGAGCAGGAACGCCGCCACCAGCCTGGGCGTGACCGCCTTGAGGCCGCCATACTCCGCGATCGCGCGGGTGTGGCGTCGATCGGACAGCATGCCGACGACGAGGAAGAGCCCGCCGGTCGAGACGCCGTGCGCCAGCATCTGGTAGACCGCGCCCTGCGCGCCGTTCACGTTGAGCGCGCAGATGCCGAGCACGACGAAGCCCAGGTGGCTCACCGACGAGTAGGCCACGAGCTTCTTCATGTCGGGCTGCACCATCGCGACGAGCGCGCCGTAGACGATGCCAATGACGGCCAGCAGCGCGATATATGGCGCGAACTCCTGCGCCGCGTGCGGGAAGAGCGGGAACGCGAAGCGCAGCAGGCCGTAGGTGCCCATCTTCAGGAGCACGCCGGCCAGGATGACGGACCCGGCCGTGGGCGCCTCGACGTGCGCGTCTGGCAGCCACGTGTGGAACGGGAACAGCGGGACCTTGATCGCGAACGCGACCGCAAACGCCAGGAAGAGCCACGTCTGGAGCGCGGTCGGGATGTTGAGCGCCGTGAGGTCCGCGAGGTCGAAGCTCGGCAGCCCCATGATCGCCTGGTGGTAGTAGGCGATCCAGATGATGGCGATGAGCATCAGCACGCTGCCCGCCATCGTGTACAGGATGAACTTGACGGCCGCGTAGATCCGCCGGTCGTAGCCCCAGATCCCGATGAGGAAGTACATCGGGACGAGCATCGCGTCCCAGAACACGTAGAACAGGAAGAGGTCGAGCGAGATGAAGACGCCGATCATCGCCGCCTCGAGCACGAGCATGAAAAACGAGAACGCGCGCACGCGGTCCTCGATCGAGTCCCACGAGCACAGGAGCGCGATCGGCGTGAGGAACGTCGTGAGCACGACGAGCAGCAGGCTGATGCCGTCCACGCCGACGTGATACGAGATGCCGAAGTCGGGCAGCCAGGCGTGACGCTCGACGAACTGGTAGTCGGCCGAGGCCGGGTCGAACTGGTACCAGAGCACGAGGCTCACGACGAACGTCACGAGCGACACGCCGAGCGCGAGGTACCGGACGAGCTTGTCCTGCCCCTTCCCCGCCACGAACAGCAGCAGGGCGCCGGCAATCGGCAGAACGACGAGGGACGTCAGCAGGGGAAACATCATCTGGACAGGTAGTAGCCCACGAGAATCACGACGCCGGCAAAGAACCACATCGCGTAGGCGCGAATCGATCCGGTCTGCGCGCGGCGCAACACCGCGCTCCAGCCGCGGACGACGAGCCCGACGGCGTTGACCGTGCCGTCGATCAACCCGGCATCCGCGCCGCGCCAGAGCGCCACCGTCGAAATGCGTTTGATCGGCTGCACGATCGTCGCGTCGTACAGCTCGTCCACGTAGTACTTGCCGAGCAGCAGCCGGTGAAGGCCGCTGAACTGCGTCGCCAGCGCGTCAGCCGCCTGGGGCTTGCTGCGGAAGAAGTAGAACGCGACGCCGATGCCCGCGAACGCGGCGACCGTCGAGACGAGCATCAGGCCCATCTCGGCGTTGGCGTTGTGCTCTTCTGGCGGACGCTCGGCGGCCGCATCGGGCCGTTCGGCCACCGCGCCCGGCGCCTCGAAGCTCGGCTCGAGGAACGCTTCAATTCTGTTGCCGCCGGACACAATCGAGTTCGGCACGCCGACATAGCCGGCGACGACCGATCCAATCGCGAGCACGACGAGCGCAATCGCCATCGCCGGCGGCGCGTCGTGCAGGTGGCCGCCATGGCCGTGGTCCGCAGCTCCGTGCCCGTGTGCGTCTGAGGCCTGGGGGCCGTGGCCTGGGGCCTGTCGCCGCTCTCCAAAGAACGCCAGGTACAGCAACCTGAACATGTAGGTCGCCGTAAGGAACGCCGTGACGACCGCGACCGCCCACAGGATCGTGTGGCCGGACGCGAACGTCTGCCAGAGGATCTCGTCCTTCGAGAAGAAGCCCGACAACAGCGGCACGCCGGCGATCGCGAGCGTGCCGATGAGGAACGTCCAGTAGGTGATCGGCAGTTCTTTCTTCAAGCCGCCCATGTGACGCAGGTCCTGCTCGCCGTGCAGCGCGTGGATGACCGCGCCGGATCCGAGGAAGAGCAGCGCCTTGAAGAACGCGTGCGTGTAGAGATGGAAGATGCCGCCGGCAAACGCGCCCACGCCCATGGCGAGGAACATGTAGCCGAGCTGCGAGACCGTCGAGTACGCGAGCACGCGCTTGATGTCGTTCTGCACGAGCCCGATCGTGCCCGCCATGAGCGCCGTGACGCAGCCAATCACCGCGACAACATCGAGCGTGTGCGGCGCGTGGCCGAAGAGCACGGCGTTCCGCCCAATCATGTACACGCCCGCGGTCACCATCGTCGCCGCGTGGATGAGCGCGGAGACAGGCGTCGGGCCTTCCATCGCGTCCGGCAGCCAGACGTAGAGCGGCAGTTGCGCGGATTTGCCGGTGGCGCCGAGGAACAGCAACAGCGTGATGCCGGTGAGCAGACCGAAGGTCTCCTCTTTCGGCAGCAGCGCGACCTTCGCCGCGACTTCCTGGAAGTTCAGCGTGTGGAACGTCGCGAAGATCGCGGCCATCCCGAGCACGAATCCGAAGTCGCCGATGCGGTTGACGACGAACGCCTTCTTGCCGGCGTCGGCCGCCGAGGGCTTCGTGAACCAGAAGCCGATCAGCAGGTACGAGCAGAGCCCGACACCCTCCCAGCCGATGAACATCACCGGGAAGCTCGCGCCGAGGACGAGGACGAGCATGAACGCGGCGAAGAGATTGAGGTACGAGAAGTACCGCGCGTACTCGCCGTCGGTCTCCTCGTGCATGTAGGCCGTCGAGTACAGATGGATCAGCGTGCCGATGCCCGTGATGACGAGAATCATCACGGCCGCCAGCGGATCGAGGCGGAGCTCGAACGGGATGTTCAGCCGGCCCGACACCAGCCACGAGTAGACGACCTCGCTGATCGATCGGACGCCGCCGACCGGCTCGACGTGGAGCAGGCGCCAGACGGCCGCGGCCGACCAGCCGAACGAGAGCGCCATCGCGCCCACCGCCACGGCGGCCGACACCGTCTTGGAGAGACGCCGGCCGATCGTCGCGTTGACGACGAATCCGGCGAGCGGCAGGAGCGGAATCAGATACAGCACACGGTCACCATCTGAGCGACGTAAACGCGTCCGGGTTCAGCGTTTCCTTGTGCCGGAACAGCGCGATGACGATCGCCAGGCCCGTGGCCGCCTCGGCGGCCGCGACGGTCATGACGAAGAACACGATGATCTGCCCGTCCACCGATCCCATGTAGCGATCGACCGCGACGAACGTCAGGTTGACGGCGTTCAGCATCACCTCGATCGAGAGCAGGATCGTGATCAGGTTGCGGCGCAGGAACACGCCCGCGGTGCCGATCGCGAACAGCACGGCCGAGAGGATGAGATAGCTGTTGAGCGTCGGCTCAGGCACCCAGCTCATGCCCGCTCCCTTCGCGCGAGGATGATCGCGCCGACCATCGCGACGAGAATCAGCACGGACGTCGCCTCGAACGCGAACGAGTAGTTCTGGAAGAGCCGGATGCCGATGTCATAGACGGACGTCGCGGGCGGCCGCTGGTCGCCGGACGCGAGCGGCGCGGTCTGCAGCTTGCTCAGCGCCCAGAAGAGCTCGACGGCCAGCACGATCGAGAGCACGGCGCCCAGGCGGCGCGGCCCGGCGCCGCCGATGAGCCGCGCGTGATAGCCGCTCACCGGATCCTCCGTGGCCGCGTTGAGCAGCATGACCACGAACAGGAAGAGGACCATGATCGCGCCGGCGTAGATGATGATCTGGATCGCCGCGACGAACGGCGCCCCGAGCAGCACGTACAGCCCCGACAGCGCGCCAAACGACGCGATGAGCAGCAGTACGCTGTGCATCGGGTTGCGCTGCCCGACGACGAGCAGCGACGCCACGATGGCGACGGCAGCGAAGATCCAGAACAGAAGCGCGTGCATCTCCTCGTCCTACCAGCCCAGATAAGTGACGAACCCCGCCGTGACGAGCAGGTTGATGACGGCCGCCGGCAGCAGCCATTTCCACCCGAACTCCATCAGCTGGTCGTACCGGTACCGCGGCAGCGTCCACCGCATCCAGATGTAGAAGAACAGAATCAGGAACACCTTGACGAAGAACCCGATCCAGCCGAGCCACTCAGGCAGGAAGGGCGTGTGCCACCCGCCGAGGAACAGGTCCGTGGCGACGGCCGAGACCGTCACCATGTTGATGTACTCCGCGAGGAAGAACAGCGCGAAGCTCATCGAGCTGTACTCGGTGTGGTAGCCGGCAACGAGCTCCTGCTCGGCCTCGGGAAAATCGAACGGGGCGCGGTTCGTCTCCGCGATGCCCGCGATCATGAAAATGAGAAACCCGAAGAACTGCGGGAAGATGGCGTACCACTTCGGAATGAACCCGAACCAGTAGCCCGCCTGCTGATCGACGATCTCGCGGATCGAGAGCGATCCCGCCATCATGATCACGGCGGCGAACGCCATGCCGTACGCCAGCTCGTAGCTGATCATCTGCGCCGACGAGCGCAGGCCGCCGAGCAGCGAGTACTTGCTGTTGGACGCCCACCCGGCGAGCACCACGCCGTAGACGCCCATCGACGTGATCGCGAAGAGCACGAGGATCCCGACGTTCACGTCGGCCGCGGCCAGGTGGATCGGCCGGTCCAGCAGCCCGAAGAACGTCGTGTCAGCGCCGAAGGGCACGACCGAGAACGCAGCAAACGCCGCCGTCGCCGACAGCACCGGCGCCAGGTAGAACAGCACCTTGTCGGCCGCCTTCGGGCGCAGCTCTTCCTTGAAGATCAGCTTGACGATGTCGGCCAGCGGCTGCAGCAGGCCGCGCGGGCCCACGAGGTACGGGCCGTAGCGCTGCTGGACGAACGCCGCGACCTTGCGCTCCATGTAGACGAGGCCCGCCGCCGCGATCTGCAGCGCGAAAAAGGCCACGACGATGATGGCCAGATGCGCTATGAGCTCGGGCGTGATGAACGAGAACATCAGTGGGCCATCACCTTCGCGCCGGATCGCCACGGTGCCGGCACCGTGCAGCGGCCTTCACGGATGTGCGCCTCGTACTCCGCGCGGAACTGCTTGATCGTCGAGAGCACGGGCGTCGCCGCGGCGTCACCAAACGCGCACAGCGTCTTGCCCAGGATGTTGTTCGACACCGAGAGCAGCAGATCGAGATCCCGCATCTCGCCTTCCCCGCGCTCGATCTTGCCGAGAATCCGGTGCAGCCAGTCGCCGCCCTCGCGGCACGGCGTGCACTTGCCGCATGACTCGTGCTTGTAGAAGTGCAGCAGGTTCTCTGCCGCCCACACCATGCACGTCGTCTCGTCCATGACGATGATGCCGGCCGAGCCGAGGAGCGAGCCCGCCTTGGCGATGCCGTCGAAGCTCGCAGGCACGTCGATCTCGTGCGGCAGGAGCACCGGCACGGACGATCCGCCGGGGATCACGCACTTGAGCGCGTGCCCGCCGCGGATGCCGCCGGCGAACTTCTCGTCGTAGATCAAATCCTTGAGCGAGGCGTCCATCGACGCCTCGTAGGTGCCCGGCCGCTTGACGTGCCCGCTGATGCAGAAGAGCTTCGGGCCGCCGTTCTTCTCCGGGCCGATCTTCGCGAACCACTCGGCGCCGTGCTCGATGATGAGCGGCACGTTGCAGAGCGTCTCGACGTTGTTGACCGCCGTCGGGCAGCCGTACAGTCCGGCGACGGCCGGGAACGGCGGCTTGAGCCGCGGCTGCGCGCGCTTGCCCTCGAGCGACTCGATCAGCGCGGTCTCTTCGCCGGCCTCGTAGGCGCCGGCGCCGCGGTGCACGTAGATCTCGCAGTCGAAGCCCGTGCCCTGGATGTTCTTGCCGATGTAGCCGGCCGCGCGCGCTTTCGCGAGCTCGGCCTCGAGCACTTCCTGCACGTGGTAGAACTCGCCGCGGATGTAGATGTAGGCGACCTTCGCGCCGATCGCGAAGCAGCCGATGAGACAGCCCTCGAAGAGCAGGTGCGGGTTGCGCTCCATGAGCACGTGGTCCTTGAACGTGCCCGGCTCGCTCTCGTCCGCGTTGCAGCAGATGTACTTCGGCTTCGGCGACTTCTTGTCGACGAACTGCCACTTCATCCCGGTGGGAAAACCCGCGCCCCCGCGGCCGCGCAGCCCGCTCGCCTTGACGGCCTCGATCACCGCGTCCGGCGCCATTCCAAGCGCCTTCTTGAGCGCGCCGTAGCCACCGCGCTTGACGTACGAGTCCAGCGTGAACGCATCGCGCTCGCGAATGTGCGTCGTGAGCAGCGGGTCCATTATTTCTCCACCTTCAAATAACAGCCCGTGAGCGACGCCGCTCCACGAGTGCGCAGCCCGTCGATCAACTCTTTGACGGCCTCAGGTTTCTGACACTCGTGCCAGTGATCGTTGACGCCGACGACCGGCGCGCGATCGCAGGCGCCGAGGCACTCGACTTCGAGCAGCGTGAACTCCCCCGCTTTGTCCGTCTCGCCCGGGGCGATGCCAAGCGTGTGCGCGAGCGCTTCGGTCACGCGCTCCGCGCCCATCAGCGCGCACGAGAGCGTCCGGCACACCTGGATCACGTGCCGGCCGACGGGCCGCGTGTAGAACATCGTGTAGAACGAGACGACGTCCTCGACGTCCGCCGGCGTGCAGCCGATCGCGTCGGCGACGTGCCGCATCGAGTTCCGGGTCAGGTAGCCCTGCTGATGCTGCGCGAGATAGAGCGCCGCGAGAATCGCCGACTTCCGCTCCTCGGCCGGATAGCGCGCGCAGATTTCTTCGAGCTTCGCGCGGTTCTCGGCCGTGTAGGCAAATGCCGGCCCTTCCTCGGGTAACTGACGCGCGGACTTGTGATGTCCGCGGCCGTAGTCCATCGACGGGTGAAAGCTCATGAATGCACCGTGACAGGGCAGAAAGCAGAGGGCATAGGGCAAAACGTCATCTGTCTACGTCCCCCATCACCACGTCTGTGGATCCAATCACGGCGATCACGTCGGCAATCAACCCGCCGACGATCATCCTCGGCAGGGCCTGGCACGCGACGTAGGACGGGGCGCGCGCTTTCACGCGCAGCGGCCGGTTCGTGCCGTCCGACACGATGTAGAAGCCGTGCTCGCCGCGCGGGCCCTCGATCGGCACGTAGCACTCGCCCTTCGGCACGTTGAAGCCCTGCGAGTACAAGAGGAAGTGCTGGATGAGCGCTTCCATCTCCGTGTAGACGCGATCCTTCGGCGGCGGCACGAAGCGGAAATCGCCGCAGTCGTACACGCCCGTCGGCGAGATGCGCTCGAGCGCCTGCCGGCAGATGCTGACGCTCTGCCGCATCTCTTCCATCTTCACGAGGTACCGCGCGTACACGTCGCCGTCGGTGTGCGTCGGCACGATGAAGTCGAACGATTCGTACTTGAGGTACGGGAACGTCTTGCGCACGTCGTACGGGATGCCGACGGCGCGCGCCATTGGGCCCGCGAGGCCCATCGCCATCGTGTCCGCCTTCGACAGATAGCCGACGCCCTTCGTGCGCAGCACCCAGACCTGGTTCTTCGTGAGGAGCTTGTGGTACTCCTCGAGCTTGCCCGGAAACTTGTCGAGGAATTCCTTGACGGCCGCGTGGAACCCGCGCGGCAGATCCTCGCGCAAGCCGCCGATGCGGATGTAGCTCGGGAACATCCGGAAACCGGCGAGCATCTCGTTGAGATTGAGCAGCTGCTCGCGCTCGCGGAAGCAATACATCATCACGGAGATCGCGCCGATCTCCATGCCGTGCGTGCCCAGCCACACCAGATGGCTCGACAGCCGCTGCAACTCCGCGATGAGCACGCGAATCCAGACGACGCGCTCGGGAATCTGCGACTCGATGCCGAGCAGCCGCTCGACCGAGAGACAGAACGCGAGGCTGTTCGACTGCGCGCCGAGGTAGTCCATGCGCTCGACGAGCGGGATCACCTGCTGCCACTTCTTCTGCTCGGCCGTCTTCTCGATGCCGGTGTGCAGGAAGCCGATCGTCGGTTCGGCCGAGACGATGTTCTCGCCGTCGAGCTGCAGCACCAGATTCAACACGCCATGCGTGCTGGGGTGCTGCGGCCCCATGTTGACGGTCATCGTCTCCGTGCGGATGTCGCTCACTTCAGTGTGACTCTCAATCAGCGTTCAGCATCGAACTTGCGAAAGGGGTCAGGCCCGGCTTACGCCACCATGGGCCAGACCCCAACTCATTTCTTGCCTGCTTCCCTATCTGCTTTCGCGCGTGCCGCGCGCACATTCTCCGCGAACTCCTCGGCCGACAGCTGGATCGGCGACCACGACGCCGTGTCCTTGCGAATCTGCACCGGGTAGTCCTTGCGGAGCGGATGGCCGACCCAATCATCGGCCATCAGGATGCGGCGCAGATCCGGGTGGCCTTCGAACCGCAGGCCCATGAGGTCGTAGAGCTCGCGCTCGAGCCAGTTGGCCGTCGGATAGAGTCCCGTCACGGTCGGCACGGAGGCGTCCGCGCCCGACACACGCACCTTGAGGCGGAACCGCCGCGCGGGAGCGGGCTGCGCGCCCGGCACCGTCACGTACGCGCTGCCCAGGCACGCGAAGTGGTAGACGACCTCGAACCGCGGCTCGGCCGGAAAGTAGTCGACGGCCGTCACATCGGCCAGCAGCGCGAACTGCAGCGACGGGTCGTCGCGCAGCACCCGGCAGACGTCGAGCAGGTGCTCGCGATCGACGTACGCGGTCGGCATGTCGGCCGCGCTCGCCGGCTCGATCGTGGCGCCCGGCGCCGCGATGCGGAGCGCCTCGGCGACGAGGGTGTCCATCTGGGAATCAGGCATCAGGTCCCGGCGGGCGTCACGCGCTCATGCGCGAGCGGTCAATCTTACGTTGAAGCTGCACGATGCCGTAGATGAGCGCCTCGGGCCGCGGCGGACAGCCCGGCACGAACACGTCGATCGGCACCACCTGGTCCACGCCCTGCACGATGGCGTAGTTGTCGAACACGCCGCCGCAGCTCGCGCAGGCGCCCATCGAGATCACCCACTTCGGCTCGGCCATCTGGTCGTAGATGCGGCGGAGCACCGGCGCCATCTTTCGCGACAGCCGGCCCGCGATGATCATCAAGTCGGACTGGCGCGGCGACCCGCGAAACACCTCGGCGCCGAAGCGCGCGATGTCGTAGCGGCCGCAGCTCATCGCCATCATCTCGATCGCGCAGCACGCCAGGCCGAACGTCACCGGCCAGATGGCGGACCGGCGCGCCCACTGCACCATCTTCTCGACGGTCGTCGTCAGAATGGGGATCTGGACCTCAGCCATGTCGTTTTCGCTCGCCGCTCCAGTCGAACGCGCCCTTGCGCCACACGTAGATGTAGCCCGTCACGAGCAGCGCGAAGAACGTGACGATCTGCCAGAACCCGGTCTTGCCGAGATCGCGGGACGCGATCGCCCACGGGTAGAGAAACGCCACCTCGATGTCGAAGAGCAGGAAGATCATCGCGACGAGGTAGAACTTGACGGACTGCCGCTCACGCGCGTCGCCGACCGCAGGCATGCCGCACTCGTACGGCGCCTCCTTCTCGGGCGACGGCTTGCGGGGGCCGAGGAACTGCGACAGCACCATGTTGCCGCCGGAGAACCCGACCGCAAGGCCGATCATGATCAGGATGGGAACGAAGCCTTCCATGGGGGCCGGTGCTCAGTTTCTGGAGCACCGTTGCGAGCTTGTGCTCCAAAAGATCAAGCAACGATAACGGACGGTTCCGGGCAAGTCAACGACCCTGTGCCCGGGTCCAGGATCGCGATTTGCGAGCGTGTCGAAGAATTTACGCGAGCGCGATGCGGTACTCGCGCCGCCACAACTCGAAGATCGCGAGCGCAAACAGCCGCTGTGAGTTCGCGCGGCCGCCGGCCTGCTCGGCGATGATCTCGTCGACGACCGCGCGGTTGAACAAGCGCGGATCGGCCGACGCCAGTACCTCTTTGAGCGTCGCGCCCCACGGCCCGTTGAACCACGCGTCGAGCGGGACGGAGAATCCCTGCTTGCGGACGACGTCGAACGCGGGCGGCAGCACGCGGCGCGCGAGCCGGCGCAGCAGGATCTTCCGCTCCGAGCGGCTCACGCGCAGCGCGTCGGGCACCTGCGTGAACGCGAACTCGATGAGGCGATGGTCGAGCCAGGGCGCGCGCACTTCGAGCGCGCTCGCCATGCTCGCGCGATCGACTTTCACGAGCAGGTCGTCGGGCAGGTACGTCTTGAAGTCGACGGCCATCGCTTCGGCCACGGGTGACCCGCCGTCGCAGAGCCCGGCTTTGTAGCGCTCGGGCGTCTCGAGCTCCGGCATCCGCTGGAGCGCCTCGGACGCGAGCAGCCGGCTGCGCGTGCGCGCGTCGAAGAACACGTTGACGTGCGCGATCGCCCACGGCACATCGTCGGCCAGGCCGATGAGGTGGTTGCGTCCCTGCGTGCCGACGGGCAGCCGCGACGCGGCGGTGGAGGTGGCGGCGCGCACCGGCGCGGGCATCCACGTCCGCGCGTGCGCGTGCCAGCGCGTCCACGAGTAGTGCGGGTAACCGCCGAAGAGCTCGTCCCCGCCGTCGCCGCCGAGCGCGACCTTCGCGTGCTGGCGGATGAGCTTCGACAGCAGGAACGTGGGCAGCATCGACGAATCGGCCATCGGCTCGTCGAACTGCCGCGCGAGCTGCGGCAGCACGTCGGGGCCGACAGGCTCGAGCGGCAGCTCAGTGTGATCCGAGCCGACGAAATCCGCGACCAGCCGCGCGTGCGGCCCTTCGTCGAACCGGCCGTGGCCGGGAAACGTGACGGCGAACGTGCGGACGGGCTGCGAGGTCGCGCGCGCGGCCATCACCGTGATGAGGCTCGAATCGAGGCCGCCGCTGAGCAGAATCCCGACGGGCACGTCGGACGCCGTGAGCCGCAGGCGCACTGAATCGGCGATGAGCGTCTCGAGCTCGTCGACGAGATCGCTTTCGGATCGCTGGGAATCGCCGCGCGTGGCGGTCGACCAGTAGCCGCGGATCGCGGTCGCGCCGGTCTTCAGATCGAACGTGAGCGCGTGACCCGCGGCGAGCTTCCGAAAGCCGCGGAGGATGCAGCGCTCGCCGGGCACGTAGCCGTAGGTCAGGTAGAAGTTGAGCGCGTCGTAGTCGAGCTCGCGCGGCAGATCGGGATCGACGAGGAGCGCTTTCAGCTCGGACGCGAAGTACAGCCGGTTGCCGCGATGAACGTAGTAGAGCGGTTTTTCGCCGGCGCGATCGCGCGCCAGCAGCACGCGATCGGTCTGCTGGTCGTACAGCGCGAGCGCGAACATGCCGTTGAGCTCGTCGAGCGCCTTGTCCCCCCAGGCGTCGAAGGCTTCGAGCATGACTTCGGTGTCGCTCGTCGATGTGAACGTGCGGCCGAGCCCTTCGAGGCGCGCACGCAGCTCGCGGTAGTTGTAGATCTCGCCGTTGTAGGTGATGTGGAGGTTGCCGCGGCGGTTGGCCATCGGCTGATGGCCGCCCGGGGAGAGATCGATGATGGCGAGCCGGCGTTGCGAGAGGCCGACGCGACGATCGTGGGACCACCACTCGCCCGCGTCATCGGGACCGCGATGGCGCACGGCGTCCCGCATGGCCGTGAGCCGCTCGGGCGGGCCGCTCCAGCCGTCGCGGTCGATCAGTCCGGCGATGCCGCACATGAGGCGGGTACGATTTTACACGCGCGCCTCGGCGGCGAGTGTGGCGACGGCCGCGGGCTTCTGCGCCTCGTGCTCGAGGAACCAGCGGTACGTGGTCGCGATCCCGTCGGCGAGCTCGATGCGATGCGTCCAGCCGAGCGTGTGCAGCCGCGAGACATCGAGCAGCTTCCGCGGCATGCCGTCGGGTTTGCTCGAATCCCAGGCCAGCTCCGCTTCCGGATAGACCACAGCCCGCACCATGTCCGCCAGCTCGCGAATGGACAGGTCCGTGCCCGTGCCGACGTTGATGTGGCGATCTTCGTTGTACCGGCTCATCAGGAACACGCAGCAGTCCGCGAGGTCGTCGACGTGCAGGAACTCGCGCCGCGGCGCGCCGGTGCCCCAGAGCGTCACGGTGCGGTCGCGCCGCATCTTCGCTTCGTGGAACTTGCGCATCAGCGCCGGCAGTACGTGCGAGCTGGTCAGGTCGAAGTTGTCGCCGGGCCCGTAGAGATTGGTGGGCATCGCCGAGATGAAGTCGCAGCCGTACTGACTCCGGTACGCCTGACAGAGCTTGATGCCCGCGATCTTGGCAATCGCATACGACTCGTTGGTCGGCTCGAGCGCGCCCGAGAGGAGCTTGTCCTCGGTCATCGGCTGCGCCGCGTGGCGCGGGTAAATGCACGAGCTGCCGAGATACAACAGGCGCGTCGCCGCGAACTGGTGCGCCGCGTGCACCACGGTCGCGTGGATCATCATGTTGTCGTAGATGAACTCCGCCGGCCGCGTCGAATTCGCGAGAATCCCGCCGACCGTGCCCGCCACCAGGTAGACGTACTCCGGGCGGTTCGCCTTGAACCAGTAGTTGACCGCCGCCTGATCGCGCAGGTCGACCTGATCGCGCGTCGCGGTGAGCACGTGGCGAAAGCCGGCACTGGACAGGCGGCGGACGATGGCGGAACCGACGAGGCCGGCATGGCCGGCGACGTAAATGCGGGACGCTTGGGTTGGCGGCCTCATGGGAAGCTGTCTCGCTTATCGGCGCAGCCCGGCCGGGCCGTCAGTTCCCGGCAGCCCCCTCGCGGCTCAACGCGGAACGAATGAGGTCATCCCGTTGAGTCGCATTGGGATAGCTGATGAGGACCGCCCGGTGCGGGCCCTTGAACACGAACAGGCTTCCCGCGGCGGCGCCGACGACGCCGCAGGCCTTGATCAGCTCTCCGATGTCCGCCACCGAACCGGCGCCGCCGAGCACCGTCATCGGCAAGTGCGTCGCCTCTCGCGCCTGTCTCGCGAGCGTCAGGTCGTACCCGCTCATCCTGCCGTCCTGATCGATGGAATTGACAAGGATTTCCCCGGCGCCGCGCGATTCTGCTTCGGTGATCGCGTCGATCAGCCGGCGGCCGGTGTTCCTGCGTCCGTTGTGCGTCCAGACCTCGTAGTCGGCGCCCTTCGCGCGACGCACATCGAAGACCACGACCACGCTCTGGCGGCCAATCGCCTCCGCGATCGCAGAGATGAGCGGCGGGGTCTCGACGGCGGCCGACCCGATCGCAATCTTCTCCACGCCGAGAGCGATGATCGAGCGCGCCTGCTCGAGGGTCTTGATGCCGCCGCCGTAGCACAAGGGCATGCGGCACTCGACGGCGATCTGCGCGATCAGCCGGACGTTGGGCGCCGAGCCGGCAACCGACGCGTCGATGTCGACGACGACGAGCTCGTCGGCTTCCTTCTCGTTGAAGATCTTGACGGCGTTGAGCGGGTCGCCGACGTACTTCTCGTCCTTGAAGCCGACGGTCTTGACGAGTCCGCCGTTTCTGACGAGCAGGCATGGCGTGATCCGTGGTCGCAGCACCTCACATCTCCGCAAAATTCTGGAGCAGCCGGGCGCCGTAATGATGACTCTTCTCGGGATGGAACTGGACGCCGAGGATGTTGCCGGCGCGCGCCGCGCAGGCGAAGTCCTCGCCGTAGGTGGCAACGGCGAGGCGGTCCTCGTCGCGATCGCAGACGAAGTAGTACGAGTGCAGGAAATAGAATCGCGCGCCTGAGTCGAGCTGATCGAAGAGCCGGCTCGTCGCCACCGGCCGGACGTCGTTCCAGCCCATGTGCGGCACCGGCAGATTCAGCGAGCCTCTGGCGCTCAGGTCCTTGACGCGGCCGTCGATCCAGCCAAGGCCCGGCAACCGCCCTTCGTCGCTCCCGTGGCCGAGCATCTGCATCCCGACGCACACGCCCAGGATCGGCACGCGCTGCCGCAGCGCGAGATCGTCCAGAGCCGGCCGCATCCCGGACCGCCCGAGACGCTCCATGGCGTCGTCGAACGCGCCGACGCCGGGCAGGATGACCTTCGACGCGCCCTCGAGCTCCGCCGCGGACGAGGCCGTCCTTGCGACGATGTTCAGCCGATGGAACACGTTCAGGAACGCGCGGATGTTGCCCAATCCATAGTCGACGATCGTGATCATCGAATGATGTCTCACCGAGCGGCGATATACTGGCGCCTCTACTCGCTGGCGCAGGTCCACTGGGCGGCTCGATCAGGAAAGGTATCGTAGCGCATCGGCGATGGCCGTACTGGGTCTCCTCTCACTCCTTCAAATCACTCTCCTGCCCGGTCTGGCGCTCCTTGGAGCCTTGCGCTTCGACGGACCGGTGCTGCGCCGGCTCCTCCTGTCGTTCGGCCTCAGTCTCACCGCCAACTACGTCGCCGTCTTCGCGCTGACGGCCGCGGGACTCTACGTGCGCCCGGTGGTCTTCGCCGCGTTCGGCGCCGAGCTCGTCGCGATCGCATGGATCTACGGCGCGGCGAGACGGCGCGGCCGCACCTCTGAACCGGGTCCGGCGATCATCCAACCGCCAGCGGTCAGGATCTCCGCACCCGCGAGCCGGCTCGCGGCGACCGCGGCACTGCTGCTGGCGCTCTTCCAGATCGGCCAGGTGCTCGTCACGCTCGTCTCGAACGGCGGCTCGATTTTCGTCTGGGTGGACGCGGTCTTGTCGTGGAACCGCTGGGCCGCCGACTGGTTCCACAATCGGCTCCCCGCCTGGACGTACCACTACCCGCAGCTGCTGCCCGCGAACTGGTCCATCAGCTACGTGTTCATGAACATGCCGCTGCAGTACATCGCGAGAGGCATGATGCCGCTCTTCCTGCTGGCGCTGCTGCTGGCGATGCTCGATTGGGGGTGGACCCGGAAGACGGCCGGACCATTCATTGCGACCCTCGTCGCTGCGTACCTGTACCAACATTGCCGGATCGATCTGACCGAAGGCGTGGCGGACCTCCCCGTCTCGTGCATGGCGTTTCTGTCGTTCTGGTGCCTGGTCGCCGTCGAGCGCGAGCCAGCCGCCCGGTCGCGCACGAGGTCTCTGCTGATCGGCGCCGTGCTTGCGGCAGGAGCCGCGGTCACCAAGCAGCCCGGGCTGTTTTTCCTGCCCGTCTTTGCCGCGTTTGCTGTTGTCCTGGGTGTGATCGAACTGTCGGGCGCCGGCCGCGCGAAGACCGCGCGGGCGGCTGCGGGGTACGTGGCCATCGTTCTCGTGGTCGTTGTTCCGTACTACGTCTACGCCGAAGCGCAGATTCGCGCCGGGCTGGCCCATTCCGAGATCTCGTATGTGACGAACGGGATCTTCGCGGGCACTCCCATCCCGGAGCGGGTGGTGAACGCCGGCCGTTTGTTTCTGCGGAGCGTCGGGCTGGCGCCTACGTGTCTCATCGTGACGCTGAGCCTCGTCGCGCTCGGCGACCGGTTGTCGCGCTGGATGATGGGGCTCATCGTGGTGCCCTGGGCACTGCTGTGGGCGGCGCTCGCCTCGTACGACCTCCGCAACCTCGCCCTCGCGTTTCCGTTCCTGGCCATGTGCGCCGGCACCGGCGCGGCCACGCTCCTGCGAGCCGTCAACGTCTCGCCCCTGACGTTTGGTCAGATGGGAGCGCGACGGATCCTCGAGGGCCGGGTGTTGGCGGTGGCCATCTGCGTCGTCGGGCTGATCGCCGTCGGCCTCGGTGTGAGCGTTGGTCCGACCTCGGACCAGTTGATCGCCCGCCATCGCCGACTGGAACGCGACCTCGGCAACGCCGCGCTCAACGCGCAGCTGTATTCGCAGTACGACAAGCACCCGTTTTCACAACTGATCGTCACCAACTACGCGTACCTGCTCCGCCTGCCGGATCTTGGTGATCTCGGCGTGTTCGAGAACTTCGTGGACAGCCCGCCTGAATCGACCGAGTTTGCGGTGTATCAGAAGAATCTTCACGACCCGAAGGTCGGGTATTTTCTCCTGCCGACGAACGCGTACCCCTCGATCGCGCGCGACGTCGACGAACGCCTGCAGCGGGGAGATTTTGTGCTGCTGTTTCGGGCCGAAGGCTACCTGTTCGTCGAGATCGTCCGCCGGTAACGTTCCGCATTCACAGTTGCCGTGCGTTGTGCTGTAATGCGGCGGCGGCGTGGCCTCACTCGTCTCAATCATCGTTCCGGTCTACAACGAGGAGCAGACGGTCTTGCCGCTGCTCGAGCGGCTCCTCCAGGTCGAGATGCCCGCGGACCGGGAAGTTCTGGTCGTCAACGACGGCTCGACCGATGGGACGCGCGACGGTCTCGACACCTTGGGATGGCGATCGGGATTGCGGGTCCTGCACGCCGTCAGGAATGGCGGCAAGGGCAGCGCCATCCGGCTTGGCCTGTCACAAGCCGCGGGCGACGTGATCGCGATTCAGGACGCCGACCTGGAGCTCGACCCCGCCGACCTTCCGCGCCTCGTCCATCCGATTCTGCGCGGGGAGTCGGTCGTCGTGTACGGCTCGCGCTTTCTCGGGGGCCGGCCGGCGGCGCCCTGGCTCACCATCGCGGCCAATCGCCTGCTGACCGGCGTCACGAACGCGCTGTTCGGGTCGGCGATCACGGACATGGAGACCTGCTACAAGATCATGCGCGCCGACGTGGCGAGATCGCTCAATCTCCGGTCGGATCGATTCGACATCGAACCGGAGATCACCGCGAAGCTGCTGCTCGCCGGGCACCGCATCGACGAACAACCGGTCTCCTTCAATCCCCGATCGCGCGCCGCGGGCAAGAAGATCAACTGGCGCGACGGTGTCCGCGCCCTGCAGGTGTTGTTTCAGCATCGCTTCGGCCGCGCGGACACGAGTCTCGTCGCGAATCCGGAATTCGTGGAGGCCAGCGACACGTCGGCCCCGGCCAAGCGCTAGGGCCGCCTGGGCGTCACGCGCCCTTCTCCGCGATGTAGACGCGATTGAGCCAGAACTGAAACGATTCGACGCGACGGATCACGAACCCGGTCGAGGACAGCAGCGTCATGACATCGTGATGGCGCAGCCCTTTCCGTTCGCCGTCCCGCATGCCGCCGCGCGCGGCTTCGTCCTGCGTGAACAAGACGTGGGCGATGATGCCGGTAAGGGGACCGATCATCGTGACGATCACGCGTCCCCTGGGGCGAAGCACCCGGTGCATGTCGCGCAGGGCGGCGTCCCGGTTGGGAATGTGGTTCAACGCGGCGATGACGGTCACGGTGTCGAACGACCCGCTGTCGAACGGGAGGCGATCCGCGGCGCCGACGAGCACGTTGACGCCTGGCCAGGGGAACACGTCGATGCCCACGCCCGGCCCGTCGTAGCTGCGCACGAGGTTGTTGAACCCGCAGCCGATGTCGAGCAGTCGCCCGCGAATGTGCGGCAACACTTTGCGCCGCCGCCAACTCTCCAGCAGATCCATCCGGCCAGACTCGCTCATCGAATGATGGCCCGCTGCACGCCGAGCAGCCGGAGGACCTGCGTGCCCGCGTTGATCATCGCCATGCTGTTCCGGTAATCGCGATAGCTGCGATTCGGCCCTTTCATCAGCTCGCGCAGCGCGTCGACGCTGATGTCGAGCTTCGTCGCGACGTACTCGAAATCGTGCGCGATGGTCTCATCGTCGTAGGCGCGCTGGCTGATCTTTTCGAGCGCCTCGGCCCGCGTCATCTGCTTCGTGAGGATCAGGCTCGAAAAATGCGCGCGGCGCTTGTCGTACCCGAACTTCGTCGGCAACCAGTAGCCTTCGTAGAACCGCGTGAACCGCGATTCGTAGTGCTTGTGGGCGTAACGCTGCCAGCCGAAGCGGGCGACGAGCAGTTGCATCGCCTCCTCTTTGACGTAGGGGACGTAGTTCAGCGGCTTCACCACGCGCACGCCGTTCATGTAGCGGTAGCGCAGCTTGTAGGTGAAGATGTCGGCCAACGGGAAGGTCCTGAGGGGCCTCGACCCGAAGCGGCGATGGATGTCTCTGAGCTGCCGCAGATCGGACGCGTGGTAGTGCCACTCGAGCGGCTCGCGGACGCACTCGGTCGAGTAGTTGGCGCCGGTCAGGATGTATTTCACGCCGTGCTTGGCGGCGAAATTGTACAGCCCCGCAAAGAACGCGTGATCCTGCGGCGTGTCGAGGTGCGGCACCTGGGCCTTGAAGAACGCCAGTTGAAGATCGCGCATCTCGAGCCAGTCCACGACTTCGGTGTGCAGGTCCAGGCCGAGCCCGTCGACCAGCTTCTCGATGTTGTTGACGGCCTGTTGCGAGTTCCACCCGGCGTCCACGTGGAGCAGCAGCGGGCGCAAGCCGAGCTTTTCCTTGGCGAGATACGTCACGTACGAGCTGTCGATGCCGCCGCTCAGGCCGATCACGCAGTCGTAGTCCCGGGCCTTCCCGGCTCGCTTGATCTCCTCGACCTCGCGGGCGAGCTCGCGGGCGCCGATCTCGTCGGGGTGCCAGTTGGGGAGGATGTTGTCGTAGAAGTTGTTGCAGTAGTCGCACCAGCCGCGGGCGTCGAACGTGATGTTCGAGTCCGACGTGTCCATGATGCAGTTGCCGCAAACTTGATAAGGCCGATCCGACATGGTCCTCGATCCACCGAATCTTACTGCCTGATGAAGCTGTACTCTTCGCCGCTGTCCGACGCGAAGAAAATGCGGTACCCCGCCGCGTGGAGGCCGGCGACGGCCCGCCGGGTCCTTTCGAGTCCGACGCCGGGAAACCGATGGTGGAACTCGACCAGGATCTGCCCCACCGCCAGGCGGCTGGCGACTACGTCCTCCAGCACGTCGTACTCGGCCCCTTCGATGTCCATCTTCAGCACGTCGATGCGCTGGTGCCCGAGGTCACCCATGATCGTCGAGAGCCGCCGAACCTCCACCTCGATCGCCCGCGCGCCCGTCTCCGGCCGCTGGAGCAGGGTGTGCGAGATGTGGTTCGGATTTGCCGGCGGAAAGAACATCGCGCGGCCATCGCGGTTGGCGACGCCGATCGGGTGCGCGCGGAAGCCGGGCGGCAACCGTTGGCTCTCCACATAGGCGATCGCGCCCGGCGTCGGATCGAACGCGTGGACCGAGAGCCGGTAGGCGTCGATGAGCGACAGATCGAACGTGATGTCGGTGCCGACGCCGAGCGAATACACGATCGACGATGGCCCCAGGCCGTCGGGGTGAATCCACCATTCCCCGGCATCGCTGCCGTGGCGTTCGGACCGGATGCGCGTCTGCACGGGAAAACGCACGTCGCGTCCGATGGCGCGATTGATCATCCAGCGCATCCGCCGGTACGTCGATCGAATGGCGCTCATGGTCGCGTTCTCTAGATGTAATGCGCGGCGTGTCTCGAGTAGTACTCGAACGTCCGCTGGATGCCATCCTCGAGCGAATGCCGCGGACGCCACGACGTCAGCCCCATCAATTTCGAGATATCCAGGGAGATGTCGCCGGTTTCGACGCGTTCGTAGTTTTCCGGCCACGGCACGAACTCCGCCCGTCCGCGATTCACGCACGCGAGGACAGCGGTGACCATGTCCCGGAACCTGGTGGACTGGCCCGAGCCGACGTTGATTACTTCTCCGGCCGCCCGCGGCGTCGCCGCGCATCGCAGCATGGCCTCGACGACGTCGTCGACGAAGACGTAGTCGCGCAGTTGACCGCCGTCTCCGAAAATCTTGATGACCTTGCCGTCCATCGCCTGCCGGACGAACCATCCGACCAGCGAGTACTTGCTGTGTTTGATCTGCTGACGCGGCCCGTACGGATTCGTCAGCCTGAGGATGGTGGTCGGAATGCCGAAGTCCTTGAAATACATCAGCAGGTATTTTTCCGCCGTGAGCTTGTGAATCCCGTAGAGGCTCAGCGGGTTCGTCGGGCTGGTCTCGGTGATCAGCTCCGCCTCCACCTTGCCATAGGTCATCCGCGAGCTCGAAAACAGAATACGCAGGCGCGGATTCAGCGCGCGGCTGCACTCGAGGATCGCCAGGGTGGCCCTCGCATTGAGATCGAGATCCTCGTACGGCATGGACAGGCTGTCGATGTAGCTCACCTGGGCGGCGAGGTGGAACATGGTGTCGGCCCCGGCGATCAACGGCCGCATCACGTCCAGGTTCCTGACGTCGTCGACGATGACTTCGATCTTGTCAGCCGCCGCGGAAATGTTGAACCGGTTCCCTCCGTACAGCGGAGTCAGGTTGTCGATGACCGTGACGTGGGCCCCGGACTCGGCCAGCCGCACGGCCAGGCTGCTGCCGAGAAACCCGAGGCCGCCGGTGACGAGCACCTTGCGATTGGCCCACACGGACGTCAGTGTCGAGGACTCAGCTTCCATGTCAGCCGGCGCGCCTTTCCAGAATCTTCGTCAAGGACGATTGGAAGATGTCGGTGCGGAATCGCTCGCGGGCCATATTGCGATTCGTCACGGCCATCTCAACGAGGGGGCGCGGGTCCCGAGCGATCTCCTCGAGCACCTTCCTGATGGCCTCGGATGATTGTGCCGCCACGGCGTAACCGTTGACGCCATCGCGAAACACGTCGGGAATCCCGCTGTGTCCGGTCGTGATCACGACGCAGCCGGTCGCGTAAGCCTCCAGAATGCTGATGGGTTGCCCTTCGTACGGATAGTACGTCGGCAGACAAAACACGTGAGTCTGGCCGTACAGCTTCTTCTTGTCCACGCCGCCGATGAAGGTTCCCTGGTAGATCAGCCCGGCGTGACCGCCGATGCGTTGAAGGAACTCCTCGCGGAGTCTGGCCGATTCGAAGCCGCCGACGAAGACGATCGAGATTCGTTGCCGCAGATCGACGGGCAGACCGAGATACGCCTCCACGAGCTCGTTGTGCCCCTTGCCCCGGTACAGATTGCTGAGAAACAGCACGCGGAGCACGCTCGTGTCGCGAAACTTCTGCCGCACCTCCTGTTCCGTGACAAACAGGAACTCTTCGGCAAAATTCGCGATGACATGGACCTTGCCGTCGTCGATAAGTCCCGAAAACACCGCGGCCTGCGTCCGCCCCTCGACAATCACGCCGGCCAACCGGCCAATGAAGAACTTGTTCAGCCGATATCGGACGCCTCGTTTCTCGAGAATCCGCTTGATGCCGGCGCCTCCCAGCAGGTGGATGTACATCCGATCGAGTTGTCCGAGGCACAAGGTGTAGATGCACAGGTCCTTCAGGTTGCCCAGCAGCGATTCGGAGATCGACAAGTAGACAACGTCGACACCACGCTTCTTGCTGAGGACGCCCCCCATGAACGTGAGCACCGTCAGCACTCGGCGGAGCTTGTCCCACACGTGCCTCGCGGGAGGCTCCGCCATGTTCACGACTCTCACGTCGTTCCCGTCACGCAGCCTCTGATAGAGCACGTCGGACGCAAGTGACTGCCCGTGCGTGGGTGGCGGCAACGGCGCAATGAACAGGACCTTCATGCGGATCGAGCCGGCTGCACTGCCCGCGACAGGGCGCTATGGTAGTCCGCCTCGACGGCTTGCGCATAGCGCGCCCAGTTGGAACCCGCGAGCATCTTCCGCCGGCCGGCCGCGCCCAGCGCTCGACGTTCTTCGCGGGAAGCGAGACTCGTGAGCGCGTCCGCCAGACTGTCGACGTCGCCTTCGACGTACGTCCGACCGTTGCCGCTCACGCGGTCCACCGCGCCGATCCGGTTCGACACGACGATCGGGAGGCCGGTCGACGCCGCGTCGAGCATCGACATGGACTCCTGCGTCGGCCACACGGCGAGATCCGCGGCACGGTAGTGCTCCGCCAGGCTGCGGTGTTTCATGAACCCGAGAATCTTCGTGTGGCGGCAGGACGCGATCTCGTCCCGCTGGACGCCGTCGCCGATGAACAGCGCGCGGAACACCGGCGCCTGGTCGGGCAGTCTGTCGATCGCGCGAGCAAGCAGCAGCGGGTTCTTGTCCTCCGAGAACCGGCCGCTGTACACGCAGACGACGTCGTCGTCCGCAAATCCAAGCCGGCGGCGCAGGTCCGACCGTGCCGACTCATCGGCGGACGTCTCGACCGGATGAAACAGCTCCGTGTCCGCCCCGAGCGACTGCAGCTTGATCTTCTCCCGGGGCACGCCGTAGAACCGCGCGGCGACCTCGGCGCAATCCGGCGCAATCGCGTAGCACTTCTCCACCGCCAGGCTCGCCAGGTGCGTCGGCAGCGTGCGCGTCATGCGATAGGACGCCTTCCGCAGGAACGATCCTGGCTGCGTGAGGAACGGCTTGACGACCGACATGTGCTGGTGAGTCTCGCAGAACAAAGCGAAGCGCCGGAACATCCGCTGCCACGCCAGCTCGTAGGTCGGGACGGACGCGATCTCCAACGAGTGCACGACGTCCGGTGCGATCTCCCGGACCTTGGCCGCGAGACCGCGCGGCACGACGTAGCCCCCGACCACGTTCGCGTCGAGCCGATGGACCTGGAAACCGTCCGCGCTCGAGCGGCCGGGGCTCACGCGGTTTGGACCCAGGAACGCGCGGTAGGTCTTCGCATAATCGGCCTCGTTGCCGTACACGTTGAAGACCGTCGTGATGACGTGCACGTCGTGCCCGAGCGCGGCCAACGCCCTTGGCAGGCAGTTCTCCGTGTATCCCATCCCCTCCGAGTAGAACGTGGAGACCACGGCGATCCTCATTTGGGGCCCTTGGCTGCGTCGAGCGCGGCCACCACCCGCGCCGCGGCCTGTCCATCCCACCCTTCTGGTACTCGCTCGCCGAGACCGCGACGGCCGACCGCCTTGGCCGACCGGCACGCGTCGACGATCCCGTCGACCGTGAGCGGCCAGGGAGCGAGGCGATTGGTACCGTGCGTGATCGTCGATGGCCGCTCGGTCTGCGCGCGCAAAGTGACGCACGGCACGCCCAGCACCGTCGTCTCTTCCTGCAGACCGCCGGAATCCGTGAGGACAACGGCTGCGCCGTCCGTGAGCGAGAGCATTTCCCGATAGCCGAGCGGATCGCTCACGCGGAGCGATGCGAGCAATTCGCGCGCGCCGAACGCTTCCGCGTTCTTGAGAGTGCGCGGATGAATCGGCAGCACGACGGGCAGCTCGCGGCTGATGCGCGCGAGCCCGGTGAGAATCACAGAGAGCGCGTCAGGGTCATCGACGTTCGACGGCCGGTGGATCGTGCACACCGCGTACGCGCCTCGCTCGAGGCCGAGACGGCCGGGCACGTCCAGGGCCTGGGCGCGAGCAAGCTGGTGCAGCAGCGTGTCAATCATCACGTTGCCGACGAACACCGCGCGATCGTCGAGGCCCTCCCTGGCCAGATTCGGCTCCGCGTCGGCCGAGGGCGTGAGCAGCAGGTCGGCCACGCGATCGGTCACCGCGCGGTTGAGCTCCTCAGGCATGGTCCAGTCGTGACTTCGAAGGCCCGCTTCGACATGCGCCAGCCGGCAACCCAACGCCGGCCTGAGCTGGGCCGTCACCAGCGCGCACGCCAGCGTCGAGTTCACGTCGCCGACGACGATCACCCAATCGGGGCGGACCTGCACGACGATCGGCTCGAATCGCTCCATGACTCTCGCCGTCTGCTGAGCGTGGCTGCCCGACCCTACTTCGAGATCGAAATCCGGGGCCGGCAGATCAAGATCCTGAAAGAACGCGCCGGACATCTGCAGGTCGTAGTGCTGCCCCGTGTGGACGAGCACGGGCGTGTGCCCGGCCGCGCGGAGCGCCCGCACGATCGGCGAGATCTTCATGAAGTTCGGACGGGCGCCGGCGACGCAGATCACGCGCACCGATCGGCTCCTCCCGCGCCGCTGGCGGCGAACACGAATTCGCGAATGCCGCGGACCCGCTCCTGCAGGCTGAACGCGCGCGACCGTGCCAGCGCGCCGGCGCCAAGTTCCTGCCGCCGGCGCTCAGACGACAGCACGGACGCCAGTCCGTCCGCGATCGACGGCACGGACTCGGGATCGACGAACACGGCTTCGCGCTCGGTCAGAAAATCGCGGTTGAAGGGCCGGTCCGAGACGACGAGCGGCAACCCGCAGGCCATCGCTTCGACGATCACGTTGGCCAGCCCCTCTGCCAGACTCGGCAACACGAACGCATCGGCCGCCGACAGCCAGGTGGGAAGCTCGGCGTTGAGCACCGGCCCCGCGTGCAGCACGCGCGGGCCGGACGGCCACTGCGGGCCGCGGCCCAGGAACACGCCCCTGGCGTCGGTCGTCTGTTCCAGCGCTTTCAGCACGCGAAGCGGCCCCTTCCGCTCGATGAAGTGCCCGACGAACGCCACGATCGCTCCGTGCTCCGGCAGACCAAGCGTCCGGCGGGACGCGTGCCGATCGCGGGGCGCGAACCGCCGCCGATCGAAACCATTCGGCAGGTACGCGACCCGCGTGTTCGGCGCGACGCCCGTTTCCGTCAGAAAACGCACGTTGTCCTGCGACACGCACACCACGCCGGCTGAATCGCGCAGGATCCGAAGCTCGCGCGGGTCCCCCGCCGGATCGAGAAAGCCCCGGATACCTGATTCCTGCAGCTCGACAAAGTACGGCACGCCACGGGCGCGACACCAGCGGTGCACGGCGAACGCGCCGACCCAGAAGTGCGCGTACACGCAGGTCACGGGATCCGGGCAGCCGGCCAGGCCGCGCGTCACGGCCCCGCGGAACAGCTGCTCGTTGATTCGTCGCGACGCGGCGTTCAGGCCCACGAGACGTTGCGGCAGTTCGACGAACCGGGGCCGCACGACCCGGTACTTCGGCGCGGCGATCATCTCACGTCTGCCGTGCTGGGCCCGTTCGCGAAGTTGCTTGCCGAGGCTCATCGGCGCTACGACCTGCACGCCGAGGCCTTCATCGGACATGACGTCGGCCAGGTTCTCGAGGAAGGCTCCGCTCTCCGGCATCCACGGCGTCGGAAAAATCGGGGCCACGCACGTGATCGCTTGACGGCTCATCGAGTGGACTGCGGCGCCGTGTTCTTGGTCGGCCTGCCGTTGACGAATCGATGCCTCACACGGCCGACGAGTCTCATCGGCCAATCCCGCTTCATGCAGGGCTTCTCGATCAACAAGTAGAACACCGACGAGACCAGCAGGACGGCCACCACGTAGAGCGCCGCCTGGATCGCAAAGTGCAGATAGAAATTCGGGACCGCCAGCCGCGCGACGGTCAGCCGGCCCACGGCCGAAATGACCGCGTAGTGCCAGAGGTAAATCGTGTAGCACATCCCGCCAATCAGCGTCAGGACGTTCAGGCTGAACAGGCGATGCCAGACGCGATTGCCGAACACGATGAGGTAGAAGCCCAGGATCAGAAAGGGCGACAGAATCTTCAGCGCCAGGTGCGGAGTCTGGGAATGTTCGACGCCCGTAATCAGCAGCAGGAGCAACACGCCCGCCACGGCGACCGGCATCCGATCCAGACGACGCAGGCGGGGCAGATCCAGCAGATAGACGTCGCAGAGCAGAATGCCCGCGAGGAAGTACTGAGCGTAGTGGACGAGCGTCAGGGCCTGGACGTGCCAGACCGTTTCAAGGCCCCAGCTCACGATCGCTGCCAGCGTGATGAGCAGCAGGACCATCGCCCGTCGAGCGACAGTGTTTTTCAGCGCGCACACTCCCCACACGAGGAAGGGCGCGAGCAGATAGAACTGGATCTCGATTTCGAGCGACCACGTGACGGCATTGATGCGCGGAAACTCGCCCGGGTACACGAGATTGTTCACGTACAACAGCGAGGCCAGCAGCGGCGCGCCGAGGCTGCCAGGCCGATGCGTGGCGACGACCGTCGTGAGCAGCACGAAGAGCACGAGCGTCGAGAGCACGTACGGCGGCTCGAGACGGGTCACGCGGCGCCAGAAATAATGCGCCAGCGGAATCCTCGTGGCCGTCAGGCCGAAACTCGGCCGCATGAACGGCATCGCCAGAATGAAACCGCTGATCACGAAGAACAGTTGCACGCCCTGATGGCCGAAGGCAAAGATGTTCGCCGACGGATCGACGGACGACGCACTCGCGAGCGCTTTGGACTTGTCGAAGATGTAGCCGCTGACGTGATAGAAGACGACCATCGAGATGGCCAGGAACCTGAGGCCATCGATCACCGGGATGAATTCGGTCGAGGACGTTTCGCGTCTGAAGAGCCGAACGAGCGCGGCCACTACCGCTGCCCCATCCGCGACGGTTCCCCGGTTGTCACACCGGAGGCGCGCATCGTTCGAGCCGCGGCGATGCCGACGCCCAGCACCATGGGGATCAGGCGCAGCGCCAGCGCCGTCTGCAGGCTGACCTGCAGAGCCGCGCCGCAGCCGAACGCGCACAGGCAAATGCCGATCGTCCGCGCCGACGCGAGGTCCGACCGCGCGAGCGCCACGCACGCCCTCGCAAACTTGTAGACAATGAACACGATCACGACAAGAAAGATGGGCCCGCCCTCATAGTACGCCTCAGACAAGAGCAGGTGCGGCTCGACGCCGGTGCGGTGAAGCAGCGACTGATGCCCCTTCGGGACCGGGTTCAGCGGATCGTCGGCGAGGTCCGCGAGAAACGTCGTGAGGCCGCCGAGGCGAAGCTCCCTGGCATCCTGGTAGGCGCTCGTGTTGGCAAACCGCGACAGCGCCTGGCTCGTCATGTCCGCGGCAAAGTACGCGGACACGATGGCCGCGGCGCCAAACACCAGGAGGATCGTCGTCATCCAGGCGGTGCGCCGCCGCTGGGACACGACGTACAGCACCAGCGCCGTCACCGTCGAAATGGCATACGCCAGGATCCCGGACCGCTGCTGAGCGACCAGCGCGCTGGTCGCGCCAAACCCGATCACGCCGACCGCCAGAATCGCATCCACGACCGTCCGGTGCCGTCGCGATTGAACGAAGATCAGCCCGCCGAGACACGCGGCAATCATGAGCGGCGCGAGTCCGACGGTCGTCGAATCGAAAATCGAGAAGATCCGGGTGTCGCCGGGCACTTGCGCGATGCCCATCGCGGCGAGCGTGGCCGCGGAAATGACGCCCACCTTCGTCAGGCACTGCACGGCGGGCACGAGCGGGGTCAGCGCGAAGGTGATCGCGAGCACGCGTCTGGCCGACACAAGCGAGCGGACCTGCAGGAAGTACAGCAGGATGAGGCCACTGACGACGATGGACGTGAGCCGGGACAGTTCGACAGTACCGGCGAGATATCCCAGACCGCCGCCGACGGCAATGGCCGCAAGGTACAGCACGCCGATCGCGCTTGGCCGCGCGATCCACGACGGCCGCAACAGGCACGCCAGCGCGAGACCCGGCACCACGAGCAGGCGCGTCCCGCTGAGCTGGCCGAATTGGGGCAGGTAGGGCGTCAGAAACCACGGGAGCCAATCCACCGCGACGCCGACCGTGATCATCACGAGCAGCCATTCCCGTCGCAGCCAGGGGAGAAACGGCTCCTCCGCCGGACCAGCCGCGCCCGTGGGCGCGGTCGCCCGCCCGGGGACCGTCCCCGCGCGTGACGTCCGCACCGCCGCTGAGTGGGTCATGGTCAGCACTTCCTGGCGGTGATGGCCACGTCGAACACCTTGTTGGGCATCGCCGGCACGACGGCCGGCGCGGTCCGGAACTGGCCCTTGATGTGGATCGCGCACAGCGTGTTGGACACGTGGTAGAGCTCGCGCGTCGCGGCGCGCGGCGCCCCATCGAGCATCCCGGCGACCACGCCCCACATCACGTCGAGGTCGGACGCCCGTGTGTAGTCATGCCACACGATCACGGATCGATCGTCTCGCAGCAGACGAAACGCGTGCTCGGTGTCCGCGCGCACGCCGTCGTAGCTGTGGTCGCCGTCGATGAAGACCAGATCGCACTGCCCGAGGTACGGCGTGTAGTCGAACGTTTTCGAGTCATGGCCGATGTGCACGACGTTCGTCAGATCGCGCGAGAACACCTTCGAGATCGCGACGTAGCGCTCGTTCCAGCCGGCGCGCCGGATCTCCTCGTCGGACAGGCTCAGCGACACGCACTCGGCGGCGATGGCCGCCACGTTCGCGACGCTCTCGCCGCGCCAGGACCCAATCTCGAAGTACCGGCATCGGTCGTACCGGCGGGCCAGGCCCCTGAGCAGCGCGAGATCGATTGGCGTCGATCCGCCTTCCAGGAACGCGTAGGGCGACACGGTCTCGTTGATCGCCGGCAGCAGATCGAGCAGGTCGATGGTCGGCAGGCCGCCGGCCAACCCGTACTTGCGATCGACATAGGCGCTCATCGACGAATCCCCGAACTGCACGGCAAACTCGGCGAACGTGACCGGATGCCGGCAGATCGCCTTGAACGTCCGCGCCAGCTTGAGGATCTTCTCCCGGTGGGTCATGTGCTTCGCGCCTTCTCGATCTCATCGCGTCGTCTGGTCACGACGTAGTGGACGATCTGCAGCCCGACCTGAATCAGGCCCGCGTAGACGAGCGCGAGCGCGATGCCGCGCGCGCCGCTGGACACCAGCCTCGTCGCAAACGCGAACAAGCTCGCGACGCCGATCGCGTTGAACGAGAAGCCCCACCACACGTGGCCGCGCGAGATGGCGGCAATCCAGAAGATCCAGGTCGGCGTCAGGAGGAACCAGCCGATCGCGAGCAGCGCGAGAACGTCCGACGCCCCGTGATATTGCGATCCGTAGACGCGCATGAGATACGGCGCCAGTCCCGCCAACGCGAGCACCACAACCCCGGCGACCGCGCCCTGAACGATGAGATTGCCGGTGACCGATCGGTGGAACGAGTCGCGGTCCTTCGCCGCGTACAGGCTCGACTGAATGGACAGTACCGCGGAGTTGAAGACGGTCGGCACGAAAATCCCGAGCGCGCGCCACTGGTTGGCCGCGTTGAACAGGCCCATCTGCGAGTAGCCCTCCGGCTGACGCACGAGCATCGCGTTCAGCACCCACATCGAGGCCATCGTCAGCGTCGCCGAGAGAAACGCCGGCAGCGAAAACTCCCAGAGCGGCTTGAGCAGCGCGAAGTCGAGCGTGTAGTCAATCGCGACGTGCTCGCGGCGCAGGATCGCGTTGAGCGCCACCCGGTTCAGCGAGAGTGTGAACAGACCGGTGACGATCATCGCGCCAATCACGCCATAGAGGCCGTAGGCGTAGGCCGCCGCCACGGTCACCGGCAGGTTGACCAGGACGCGCAGCATCGTGACGCGCGCCACCGCGCGGAACGCTTCGTAGCCCGACAGAATGCCGGACTGGATGGAATCGATGCCCTGCAGGCACAGCACGGCACCGGACAGACGGATCGGGCCGGTCAGCGCGGGCCGGTTCAGCATCGAGGCGAGCTGCGGCGCGAGCACGACCAACGCGAGCGCTGAGACAACATACGACAACGTCGCGAGCAGCAGCAGACCGCCGAGCAGGCGCCCCACTCGCGCGGGATCGGTGACGCGCCGCTGCGCGGAGTACTTGGCGGCTGTGACGCCGAGCCCGAGCCCGCCGAGCTGGCTGAAGAGCGCATACGATCCGACGACCACGCCGACTTCGCCGTAGCCCTCACGCCCCATCACCCGCGCAAGGGCGACGCCCGTGACGAGCCCGGCCGCGTTCGACACCGCCATGCCGACGAGCGACCAGAACACCGCACCGGCAAAGCGGCCTTCGAGCGAACCCTGCGGCAGGAAACGCGCCCGCCAGTCCCTGAGCGTCGCGGACACCACTGAGGGCAAGTACCGCTGGGCAAATGTCTGGAGCATCCGGCATCACATCTTCACCTAGATCCGGCAAAAAACGAACCCGGTCGCGGGCGTCGCGTGCTTTCGATCCTTGACCTCCCTGATGGGCTTTGGTACCGTTCGCCCAATCCCCGGACGCATGCTGATGGCGCCCGAGCCTGCCCAACAGTTTTCAGAAGATGATGACGATCGCATCCAGTTGAGTTGGTACGCCCGCGCTCTGCAACGTCACTGGAAACTCGCGCTCGCCGGCGCCATCGCGGGCGCCGCGATTGGCTTCGGATACGCCACGCTTCAGCCCGTCCTCTACGAGGGCGTGACGTCCTTGCTCGTCGTGAGCCGGACGCTCCCGAGCGGCGTCCAAATCAACCCACCGATGTTCGGGTCGATCGTACGAAACACGACGGTGGTCTCGCAGGTCCTCGCGGACCTGAAGCTGCAGGAGGGCATCGCTCCACAGGCGTTCATCGACTCCGCGATCGACGTCGAAGAAGTCGCGGGCACGAGCATCGTCAAGCTCAAGGTGCGGCTCGCAGACCCGCGGGTGGCCGCCGAGGCATCACGGCGCCTGGCGGAAGGCGCGCTCGCATTTGCTCAGCAGCTCAGCGCGGACCAGGGCGACCAGAGTCCGAATCAGCTGAAGGGTCAAGTCGACGAGGCGCGCGATCGGCGTCACCAGGCCGAGGCCGACCTGTTGGCTTACCAGGCGCAAGCCCAGGTCGAGCTTCTCAAAGAAGACACCGACCGGATGCTCAAGGACGCAAAGCCCGCAGGCGAGGTGGCCGGGCGATTGAACGAGCTGCACAAGCGGCAGGTGGAAGTGGCGCACCGCCAGGCCGACCTCGATCTTGCGACGCGCCTCTACGCCGACGCGGCGCGCGCGTACGAGCGGAGCCGCACGCTGTCAGTCGGCAAGACGCCGCCGCTGCAAATCCTCGACCGCGCCGTGCCCGCCGATCATCCGGTGTCGCGCAAGCGGCTGAAGTCCACCGTCGCCGGGTCGGTCGCGGGGTTCCTCGGCGCGGCGCTGGTCGGCCTGCTGCTGCAGACACGCGTCAGACCGACGGCGGCGGCATCGTCGTGATGTCAGACGCGATCGGCAAGATGAAACGCGCGCTGCGCCGCGCGCTGCAGGATGAGGCCAGCCGGCTCCGCGCTGACTACCCCGATTTCGACCCATCTCATCTCGAGACGCTGAACCTGGTGCGGCAGTACACGATGACCAGTCCCGAGCGCATCCACGCGCTCATCGAAGCCGTCAAGTACATCACCCGCCGGCGCATTCCCGGTGCCGTCGTCGAGTGCGGTGTCTGGCGAGGTGGCAGCATGATGGCGGCGGCCAAAACGCTGTTGTCACTCGGTGCGGCCGATCGCGATCTCTACCTGTTCGATACGTACGAGGGCATGTCCGCGCCGACGGACCACGACGTCGATCTGTCGGGCCGGCGCGCCGCCAGCGTGCTCGCCGAGACGTCGCCGGCCGACGCGTCTTCGTATTGGTGCTATGCCTCGCTCGAAGACGTCCAGCGCTCGGTCGCGACCATCGGGTATCCAGAAGCACGCGTGCACTACGTGCGCGGGAAGGTCGAACAGACCGTCCCCGCGGAGGCGCCGGACCAGATCGCGCTGCTCAGACTCGACACCGACTGGTACGAGTCGACAAAGCACGAGCTCCAGCATCTCTATCCGCGTTTGTCGTCCGGCGGCGTGCTGATCATCGACGACTACGGACACTGGAAGGGATCGCGTCAGGCCACCGACGAGTTCATCGACGCCACCCCGGGCTTCGGCCTGCTGACACGCATCGACTACACCGGACGACTGGCCATCAAACCTTGACGACACGCTCGGCGTCGCTCGACGTGCTGCGCGCGGTCGCCATCACGCTGGTCATCGGGCGGCACATGTCGCCGCCGGCCCCGGGGATGTTCTGGCCGGGACTCGACGGCATCATGCGCGCCTGGTTCCGCGGCGGCTGGGTCGGCGTGGACTTGTTCTTCGTGCTCAGCGGATTCCTGGTGTCCGGACTGCTGTTTCGAGAGTACCGGGAGACGCGGAGGGTGAACGTCGGACGGTTCCTGATCCGGCGCGGGTTGAAGATCTACCCGGCGTTCTACGTCCTGCTCGGCGTTGGGTTGGCGCTCGAGACCAGGTTTCCCACCGGCTGGCTGAACCTGGGCACGCCCAACGCGATCTCGGAAGCCCTGTTCGTGCAGAACTACGGACCAAGCGTGTTCGGCCACACGTGGTCGCTGGCGGTCGAGGAGCACTTCTACCTGCTGTGCGCGCTCCTCATTTACTGGCTGTCGCGACGCGCCGGCGCGGATCCCTATCGCGCGCTCCCGGCGATCGTCATCGGCGTCGCGGTGGCGAGCGTCGCCGCTCGCATCGCGACGGCACTCGTCGCGCCGTACACGAACCGTGCGCTCCTCTACCCGACCCACCTGCGGCTGGACGGCCTGATGTTCGGCGTCGGGCTCGCTTACCTCTTTCACTTCCGGCGCGATGTCCTTGAGCGCACCGTCGGCCGCCGCCGAGGACTCATGATCGCGCTCGGCGTGGCCCTGCTCCTTCCGGCGTTTGTCTTCGACCTGGACCGCACGTTCTTGATCTACACGTTGGGCCTGACGGCGTTCTATGTGGGCAGCGGACTGCTGGTCGTCGCGTTCACGCTGCGGGAGCTGCCGGCCGCGTCGTACGCCGTGCGCGCTCTCGCCTTCATCGGCGCCGGCTCGTACTCGATCTATCTCTGGCACACCATCGTGCGGGCGTACCTGGAACAAGGACTGCACTCGTTCACGCTCGCGTGGCCGCTCACGGCCTTCGCGATCTACTTCGCGGCGAGCGTCGCCGTGGGCACGCTCATGGCCAAGCTGATTGAGCTCCCCGTACTAAAGATCAGGGACCGCTTGTTGCCGCGATGAGCCGTCGATCAGTTAACATCGAGACACTGCACCAGATGACCGCGAGATCGTTGAAGAGAGTCCTTGTCACCGGCGGAGCCGGGTTCATCGGATCGAACGTCGCGCGCCTCGTGCGCGAGCGCGCCGGCGCCACGGTCATCGTCCTCGACAATCTCTCGTCGGGTCACGCCTCGAACCTCGAAGGGCTGGGCGTGACGTTCGTTCGCGACGACGTGCGCGACGAGGCCGCCGTCCGGCACGCCGTCGAGGGCTGCGACACGGTGTTCCACCTGGCCGCGTCGGTCGGCAACACGCGATCGATCGAGCACCCGATCCAGGACGCCGAGATCAACGTGCTGGGCACGCTGCGGGTGCTCGAGGCGGCCCGGCACGCTGGCGTGACCAAGGTCGTGTTCTCGTCGTCGGCGGGCATCTTCGGCGAGCTCAAGACGCTGCCAATCCGCGAAGATCATCCCGTCGAGCCGGACACGCCGTACGGCGCGAGCAAGCTCTGCGCCGAAAAGCTGTGTCTCTCGTACGCGAAGCTCTATCCCATCGAGTGCGTCTGCCTGCGGTACTTCAATGTGTACGGCGTGAACCAGCGCTACGACGCGTACGGCAACGTGATCCCGATTTTCGCCAATCGCCTGCTGCAGGGACGCCCGCTCACCATTTACGGCGACGGCGAGCAGACGCGCGACTTCGTCAACGTGCGCGATGTCGCGCAAGCCAACTACCTGGCGGCGACGAGCGGCGGCGTGTCCGGCGCGTTCAACATCGCGAGCGGCACGCGCGTCACGATCAATCGCCTCACCGAGCTCATCGGCCAGGGCAGCGGCACGCCGATCGCGGTGGAGCACGCCGCGCCGCGGCCAGGCGACGTCCGTCACAGCCTCGCGGACATCAGCCAGGCGCGGGCGGCGATCGGTTACGCCCCGGCCGTGTCGCTCGAGTCCGGCCTGGCGGAATACATGGAGTGGGCGCGCGGCGTGATGGTCACCTAGCTCGTGCCTTCGCGGTTACGCGATAGGCGAGCACGTGAGCGAGGAGCAGCAGACCGATCCAGACGAGCCCGTGCTCGTAGAAGATCACCCCTTCGCCGGGGATTTGCGACAGATGGTAGCCGGTCACGGCGCCCAGAATGACGAGCGCGCCGGTCATGGCGCCGCCCTCGACCGGCACGGCGCTGAACAGTCCCAGGATCACTGAGCCGGCGACGAGCGCCAGGATCGCGATCGGCCAGCCGCCCAGGGCGTACCCGGAGATGTGCACGGCGAGCGGAGCGGTCCCGCGATGCTCGAACTCGTTGCTGCCGAACATCCGCGTGTAGATCAACTCGCTCGGCCGGCACGCCGGTTGCCGGTGCGCTTGCGTGAGAATCCCGCCGCACACCGGCCCTTCGGCCGTGAACACCTGGTAGTAGTACGGATACGACACGGCCATGCGGTTCAGGGCGGAAAACACGATCGTCGGGGCGTAGGCCGAAGCGGAGCGCACGGTCGTCGTGACCGATCCGGACGACGACGGCGCCATGCGAAACACGAACGTCGAGATGCCCATGAACGCAAGAAAGACCAGCGCGGCGCCGATCGCCGTCTTTAGCCACGCGCGCTGCTGCGCGTAGACGAGAGTCGCCAGCACGAGGCTGATGCAGAACAACAGCAGCGGCCACTTCATGTTGGTCATCACCAGCAAGACGGTCAGCAGAACGAACTCGACCACCGCGCAGACGAGCCAGAAGCGCTCGCGCGACAGCAGCGCCCGGATGAGCGCATACACGGTGAGGAACGGCAGCAGCGCCTGAAGCGGCATGAACGTGAAGAACCCGATCCGCTCGCGAATCGTGAACCGCGCTTCGATCGACGACGCCATGTTCGCGCCGCTCGTAAACAGGCGGGCGACGTCAGCGAGCCAGAACCGGTAGATCACGTAGCCGAAGCACGCCATGACGACGGCGACGTACCCGATCCGGCCGAACTCCGGCAGCGCTCGGGCTCCGGCCTCGACCCATCGGCCGAACAGCCGCCGGGTGCCGGCGGCCACCAGCGGCGTGATGAGGAACGGACACAGCAGCAACGCCCAGTAGCCGAACGTGAACGTGTAGGGAAACGCGAGAAACCGGGGCGAGTACTCGGTGACGCGCAGCGCGTAGCCGCCGAGCGGCGTGGCGAACACGAGATTGCCGGCGACGGTCGTGACGAAGTAGGCCGCGAGAAACGCGATCGTCTGAAGGTTCGTCGCCACCCAGGTGCGCAGCCGGTCGCGCGGCATCAGCGGGGTGCCTTCTCGGTCCATGTCCGCATGTGCTGGACGATCTTGGCGCCAACCGACGCGCTCGACAACCGGCCGGCGAGCTGCTCCGCACGCCGCCACACGCCTTCGGGATCCTGATCCGCCGCGAGCGCCCGCGAAAGGCTGGTCTCGAACGACGGCTGGTCGCCGAGATCGACCTGGCGGAACACGCCGAAGTACTCGTCCGGAATGCCGGGGAGCCGCGTGGAGATGATCGGCTTCCCTGTGGTCAAGTACTCGAGCAACTTCGATGGAAACGAGTACGGCGTGCCCGGCCACGAAGGGTCGCGCGGGTTGAGCAGGAAATCCGCGCGATCGACTTCGCGCGCGAACGCGTCGCCGGTCATGAACGGCTTCACCTCGATCCGCGGATCGACCGCCGCCAGGCTCTGCAGACGCTCGCCGTCCTCCCCGCCGCCGACGAACACCAGTGACGCGTCCACGCCGGATCGGTGAAAGGCTTCGGCAAACGCCCGAACGTATTCGAGCGCGCCGGTATACAGCAGGACCGGCCGGCCGGTGCCGCGATACACGTACGAACGATTCGTGCCCGCCGCTCGAAGTGCCGCGGCCGCCTCATCGGAGATCCCTTCCATCGGCAGATAGCGCGATCCGGGCACGAGCCAGTCGCGGCCGATGTTCTCGGTGATCGGAAAGGTGCCATCGGCGCCGGCGAGCAGCCGGCGTACGAGCACGGCGTCGACGCGTTTCAGGAAACGCTTGACGGCGTGCGTCGGGCCGCCCATGAACGTCGGCAGATCCGGAATGACGACGAATACCGGCGTGCCGCGAAGACGCTTGAGCAGCAGCGCCGCCGCGACCATCGGCGTGTGCACCGAGTAGACGAGAATGCCGCCCGCCGGCACCCGCAGCGCGGCGCGTCCGTGGCGCACGAACTGCAGGACGCGCGCAAAGAGCCGGATCCCTGCCAGGTTCGGCATCGCGATCTGTCGCGCCTGGGCGGCCAGGCCCGGCAGCCGGTATTCGACGCCCGGCACCCACGCATGGCGGTTGCGAGGAAACGCGGCGATCGGCGGCGTCGTGAGCGCCTGGATCGTCGTGCCGGCATGCTCGAGCGCGTTCAACAGGTTCTGCTGAAAACGCAGCGCCGAGTACTGCGGATGCGACTCCCCTTCGAAAATCGACTCGCCGTCCGCGCCACGGACGAGGAATCCGATGAAGAGCAAGCGCCCCGGCCGGCTCATGCGGTGGTCCGTCTCTCAGGTTCGCTCGCCGCCCCGAGGAGGAAGAACGCGAGCGCGCCGGCGCTCGGCACCAGCAGGATGTCCCAGGTGAACGCGAGGACCGTGAACAGGAACACCACCCCGGCGCCCACGAGCGCGACGTCCGCGCGCAGCGGGACCCCAACCGCGCGGATCGCCCGCAGCCAGAATGCGCCGATCATCGCCATGTACGGAACGAAGAACAGCACGCCGCCCTTCCACAAGGCGGTGAGGTACTGAATGTGCGTCGTGCGGTTGCCGGACAGCACCGATCGCTCGCCAACGCGGCGATCGATTCGGCCAAACGATCCGAAGCCGTTCCCGAAGATCGGGCTCTTCTTGATGTCGGCGAACGAATCCTCGAGCAGGCTCTCGCGGCCGGTGGACAAGCTCTCGAGATCGATCTGCTGGCGGGGCACATCTGGTGTCGCCGGGAGGCTGCGATCGGACAATTGCTTTGCCGTGTCGACGATCCTGAGGTTCCCGACCATACGTGCGGCCGATCCAATCGCGGAGAGCACGCCGACGAGCAGCAGGATGCCGACTCGCGCACGAGCGGGCTTGCGGAACCACGCGATCAGGCCGAGCACGACGGCAAGGTACGGCAGCGCAAGTTGCGGTCCCCGGGCATTGCTTCCCGTCACGAGAAACACGGTGGCTCCGAATCCGATCGCCATCAGCCAGGACCGTGCCCGCCCGGGCGCGGCCAGGAACCCCGCCGCGATCACGAACAGATCGAGGACGAGCAACCCCGTGAAGCTGAGCACACCGTAGCTCCCGTAGATCGTCCAGCCGAGCAGGGTGAGGTTGAGCACGCCGGCTTCGGCGCGCACCTGCGTGCCGGTGACGATCGTCTGGAGCGCGACCACCGACACGAATACCGCGGAGACGACGGCCAACATCAGCACGAGCACGGACCACCGAACGCCGCGGGCCGACAGATACCAGCCCAGGAAGTAATACACCGGCGGCGTCATCATCAGCAGCAGCGACAGGACATACCGTATCTGGAACGTCCCGAAGACGACCGCCGCGAGGCCGACGGCGGCAAGACCGGCGGCCGTGCAGGCCAGGAACAGGTTGCGCAGCCGTGGCGGCGCGAGGAACACGCAGAGCGGCGCCATTGGCGCGAGCGTCAGCGTGAGGTTCACCTGAAAGCCCGCGTACTCGAACAGCACGACGGGCACCAACAGGGCCACGGACACGCCAAGCAGCACCGAAGTGTGGCTAGACGGGAGAGGGCTGAGACTGTCGTTCATGACGGCCTGCGGACAAGCCTGGGGTCCTGGCGGCCAGCACCAGCGTGGCGGCGCTCACCACGAACGTCGCCAGCGCGTAGCTGACCACCGCGGCGCGATCGCCGAGGTGCTGCACGAGCATCAGGTAGGCCACCAGGATGAGGCCGGCCTGCAGCAGCTCCATCGCCGCCTGCACGGTCGCGCGGTTGAGCGCCAGCAGGTAGTAAACGAACAGCAGTGACAGCAGCTTGAAGCCGTCACCCACGATCTGCGGCACGAGAAACGTCGTCGCGTCGGTGAACGCCTGCGAGAACGCCAACCGCAGCACGACGTCGCGCGCGAAGTACAGGACGGCGGCGCCCGAGAGGAACAGCGCGAAGATGAGCACGCCGATGTGGCGCAGCCGGTGCGTCCGTTCGGTCGGCACCGCCGCGGCGATTTGCGGCAGCGCGTAGTTCATGAAGATCACGCCGAAGACCTGCATGTACGCGTCGGAGATACGCGTGACCGATTGCCAGAGACCCACGGCCTGCCACCCTTCGCGCAGCGCGAGGTCGCTCCGGACGTAGACCCACACCAGCGGCACCGCGGCCGCCGCCAGATACACGCTGCCGCCAAACTTCACGAGCGCCCACGCGCGCTCGCGCTCGAACAGAGCGTGGCGAACGTCCGGCCAGTGGATCGCGCGCCCCGCGATCAGCAGGCCCGCGATCGCCGGCATCAGCGCCATGGCCGCACACCCCGCGGCGGCACCGCGAAAGCCGAGCGTGTAAGCGAGCAGCCCGACGAACACGGCCGCCGCGATCGACCCCACGGCGTTGGCGATCGTGAACCCGGTGATGTCGTGCGTGCCGCTCAGGAACGCGAGTGCGATGTTGCCGAAGCCCACGATCGCCTGCGAGACCGCGACGACGATCAGGACGAAGCCGAGATCCTGCCCCGGAAACAGCGCCAGGGCGGCGGTGCGATAGAGCACCAGGGCGACGAGCCCCAGCACCAGCGCCGACACCGCGGCGATGGGCAGCGCGGCCTTGATCCACTTCGCGCGTTCGTCGCGCGCCTCGGAGGCTGCCAGGTTCCGCACAATGCCGTTGGTCAGCCCGCCGCCGGCCAGCACGGAGAAGAGCGCACCGAGCGCCAGGATCTGGCTCAGCTGGCCGAAGCCCTCGGTGCCGAATCGGACGGCCAGAAACTTCATCAGCGCCAGCAGGGCCAGGGTACGTACAACCACCATGGCGACGAGCATGCCGACGGACGCGAACTTGATCATGAACAGAGGTGGGGGCGGCGCCTCATTCTACACCGCGACGCGACGAGGATAGGATGTAGTCGCGCCAATTGCGGCACGCGGCCTCGTGCACATAGTCCTGCTCTCGCTCGTCTTTCGTCCCGACAATGTCTCGACCGCGCACGTCATGGCCGATCTGGCCGCCGACCTGGTGACCGCGGGGCACCGGGTCACCGTCTTTACGACGACGCCCCATTACAACAAGGATGCCGGCGCCGAGGACGCGCAGCCGCGCCAGAATCTCTGGGGGCCGCTGCTCCAGGTCAGCCAGTACAAAGGTATGCGCGTCTACCACGCCTGGATGCCGCGCAAAGGCCGGAGCGTGATCCTGCGGCTTCTCGCCTGGGTCTGGTTCCACATCGTCAGCACGCTGGCCGCGCTGTTCCTCGCCCGGCGGCCCGACGTGATTCTGGCGCCGTCGCCGCCGCTGACCGTCGGCGTGAGCGCCTGGCTGCTCGGCGTGGCGCGCGGAGTGCCGTTCGTCTACAACGTCCAGGAGATCTATCCCGACATCGCCATCAACCTCGGCGCGCTCAGGAACCCGGCGTTGATTCGGATGATGCACGGACTCGAGCGATTCGTGTACCGGCGGGCGCGGACGATCACGGTGATCTCGCCGCGGATGCGGGAGCGGCTGATCGAGAAAGGCGTGCCGCCTGCCAAGGTCATCGTCATTCCCAATTTCGTGGACGTCGACGATCTCGTGCCTCGTCCGAAGGACAACCCGTTCAGCCGCGAGCTGCACGTCGACGACAAGTTCGTCGCGAGCTATGCGGGCAACCTGGGACCGGCACAGGGGCTGGAGTGTTTCCTCGACGCCGCCGAGCGGCTGCGCGACCTTCCCGACGTGCGGCTGATGCTGATTGGCGACGGCATCCTGGCGAACGACCTGCGGTCCTCGGCCGAAGCGCGCGGCCTGACGAACTTGATGGTGGTGCCCTATCAGCCGTACTCACGCGTGCCCGACATTTACGGTGCGTCGGATGTGTGCGTCGTGGCGCAGGCCATCGCGACGGCCTCCGACGCCATCCCGTCGAAGGTCTACCGGATCATGGCGTGCGAACGGCCGATCGTCGCGTTGACCGAAGCGCACTCGGATCTGGCGCAGCTGATCGGCGCGGCCGACGCCGGCGTGGTGATTCGGCCCGAATCCGGCGATGCGCTCGCGGCCGCCGTGCGCGATGCGGTGTCGCACCGCGAAACCTGGCGGGCGCGCGCGGCCTCCGGCCGCCGGCACGTCCTCGCCCAGTACGCCCGGGCGACCGTGAGCCGGCGCTATGATGACGTGCTGAAGATGAGCGCACGATGAAGATCCTGATCCTCGGCGGCGACGGCATGCTGGGGCACGAGCTGCTGCAGAGCCTCGGCGCCGGCCACGACGTCCGCGTCACGTTGCGCCGGCCCGTCGCGGCGTACCGCGAGTTTCAGCTCTTCTCCGACCGCAACGCGATCGGCGACGTCGACGCGACGAACCTCGGCCGCGTGACGGACGTGATCAAAACGGCCGCCCCCGAGGCCGTGATCAACTGCGTCGGGCTCGTCAAGCAGCGCCCGAACGCGAAGTCGTCGGCGCTGGCGATTCAGATCAACGCGCTGTTTCCGCAGCAGCTGCGCGACCTGTGCGACGACGCGGGCGCGCGGCTGATTCACTTCAGCACCGACTGCGTGTTCTCGGGCCGCACCGGCAACTACCGCGAGAGTGACGTCCCGGACGCCACCGACGTCTACGGACGATCGAAGCTGCTGGGCGAGGTCGATCGTGCGCCCGGCTTGACGCTCCGCACCTCGATCATCGGCCTCGAGCTGTCGCATCACGCCAGCCTCATCGAGTGGTTTCTCGCGCAGCGGGGCGCGATCAAAGGCTTCCGCCGCGCGATCTACACAGGCATCACGACGATGGAGATGGCGCGGCTGGTGGACCGGCTGCTCGCGCGCCACCGCGATCTCCACGGCGTCTGGCACGTGGCGTCTCAGCCAATCAGCAAGTACGATTTGCTCGTGAAGCTGGCGGTTGCGCTGGGCCGGACGGATATCGAGATCGTGCCCGACGAGACGTTCGAGTGCGACCGGAGCCTGCGCGCGGACGCGTTTCACGCCGCGACCGGATACGAGCCGCCCGGCTGGGATGCCATGCTGGCGGAGCTCGCCGGCGAGGTTCGTCGGCGCAAACACGCCCGGACGGCTTAAGCTAAGAAGCCCCCAAGGAGTGCTTTCGCGAATGGATTTGACCGGCAAGCGCATTCTCGTGACGGGCGGCACCGGATCGCTCGGACAGGTTCTGGTCCGGCGTCTGCTGTCCGGCGAGCGCGGCACGCCGAAGAAAATCGTCGTGCTCTCGCGCGACGAGGCCAAACAGCACGAGATGCGGCTCTCTTATCAGCATCTCGAAGGCAGCACGGACGAGGTCATCTACCACAACTTCAGCCGCGCGCTCGAGTTCAGAATCGGCGACGTGCGCTCGTACGGAGACGTCTGCGGCGCGGTTCGCGACGCGGACATCGTGTTCAACGCGGCCGCGCTCAAGCAAGTCCCGGTCTGCGAGTACTTTCCCGATCAGGCGGTGCTCACCAACTGCGTGGGCGCCGTCAACATCATCCAGGCGATCCGCGACCTCGCGCTGCCGGTCGAGACCGTCGTCGGCATCAGCACGGACAAGGCGTGCAAGCCCGTCAACGTGATGGGCATGACCAAGGCCATCGCCGAGCGCGCGTTCATCGCGGCCAACGTGCTCAGCCCGCGGACGCGGTTCGTGTGCGTCCGGTACGGCAACGTCCTGGCCTCGCGCGGCTCGGTGATTCCGCTGTTTCACCAGCAGATCAGGAAAGGCGGGCCGGTCACCGTGACCGCGCCCACGATGACGCGGTTCCTCATGACGCTCGAGCAGGCGGTCGACACCGTGTTCGAGGCCGTGGCCCACGCGGCGCCGGGCGAGATCATCATCCCGCGCGCGCCGTCCGCGAACGTGATGGACATCGCGCGCGCGCTCGTCGAATCGCGCCCGGTCGAGATCAAAGTCACCGAAGTGCGGCCCGGTGAAAAAGAGCACGAGATCCTCGTGTCCGAAGAGGAATGCCGGCACACGTTCGCCCACGGCGACTACTACGTGATCGCGCCGATGCTGCCCGAGCTCCGGAAGCATCGCGTGCACAACGACCCGCCGCTCAACCGCGAGTACAGCTCGGCGGACGCGCCGGGCACGTTCGACCAGACCGTGTCGCTGCTCCGCACGCACCGGCTCATGGTCAACGCCGAGCAGCCCTCCGCGGCCGAGTTGCTTCGTTGAAGCTCAAAGTCCTGACCATCGTGGGCACGCGCCCGGAGCTCATCAAGCTGAGCCGGGTGATTGCCGAGCTCGACCGGCGATGCCGTCACGTGCTGGTGCACACCGGGCAGAACTTCGACTACGAGCTCAACGGCGTGTTCTTCCGTCAGCTCGAGATCCGCAAGCCGGACTACTTCCTGCGGGCCGCCGCGCCGAGCGCCGCGCGCACGATCAGCCAGGTGATCGCGAAGGCCGACGAAGTGCTCGCGAAGGAGAAACCCGACGCTGTCGTGATCTACGGCGACACGAACAGCTGTCTCTCCGCGATCGCGGCCAAGCGCCGGCGCATTCCGATCTTCCACCTCGAGGCCGGCAACCGCTGCTTCGACCAGCGCGTGCCCGAGGAGATCAACCGCAAGATCATCGACCACATCAGCGACATCAACATGCCTCTGACCGAGCAGGCGCGCGGCTACCTGCTCGCCGAAGGCCTTCGCCCCGAGACGATCATCAAGACCGGGTCCCTGATGCGCGAGGTGCTCACCCACTACGCGGCCGGGATCGAGCGATCGGACGCGCTCACCGATCTCGGGCTGGAGCGCGGCGAGTACTTCGTCGTCAGCGCCCACCGCGAGGAAAATGTCGACGAGGCGTCGAGGCTGAAAGCGCTGCTCGACGCGCTCCACGGCCTCTCGCGCCAATACGGCAAGCGGATCGTGATGTCGACGCATCCGCGCACGCGCAAACGGCTGACCGCGCTCGATCGATCGTTCGCGCGCCAGAAGCGCATCGAGTTCCTCAAGCCGTTCGGGTTCTTCGAATGGGTCAAGCTGCAGTCGCACGCGTTCTGCGTGCTGTCGGACAGCGGCACGCTCACCGAGGAAGCGGCGCTCGTCGGATTTCCCGCGGTGATGCTGCGCGACGCGCACGAGCGGCCGGAAGGCATGGACGCCGGCGTCACGGTGATGAGCGGCCTGTCGCGCGATCGCGTGCTGCAGGCCGTCGATCTCGTGACGTCGCAGGCGCGGCCGACGCGCAAATCGTTGCGGGTGCCCGACTACGAGCCCGACGACGTCTCCCGCAAGGTCGTGCGCATCATCGTCAGCTACGTCGACTACATCCAGCGCACGACGTGGTTCAAGGATCTCGCCTGAGCACGATCGGTGACTGACGCCGCGACGACGTGGAGCCTGCTTGCGGCCGCCGCCTTCGTCGCCGCGCTCGCCGTCGTGCGGCTGGTCGAGCGCTATGCGGGCGCGCTCGGCCTGGTCGATTTGCCCAACACGCGAAGCTCCCACGTCGTGCCTCGGCCGCGCGGCGGCGGGCTCGGCATCGTCGCCGGCGTGGTGCTGGCGCTGGTGGCCGCGTCACCCCTCGGTGTCGCGGTCGGTCGCGCTGATTGGATCGTGGTCGGCGCCGCGCTGGTCGTCGCGGCCGTCGGGCTCTGGGATGACGTGCGCGGGCTGGGCGTCTGGCCGCGGCTCGCGGTGCAGTCGATCGCGGCGATCGCGGTCGTGGCAACGGTCGGCGGGGTTGATCGCGTGCCGCTTCCGGCTCCGGCGAGTCTTCCGTTCGGAGCGCTCGCGCCGATCGCGAGCGTGATCTGGATCGTCGGCGTGACGAACTTCTTCAACTTCATGGACGGCCTCGACGGTCTCGCGGCGGGTCAAGCCGCGATCACGTTCGTCGCACTCGCGTGCGTCGCCTGGCCGGCAAACGCGGCGGCGCTGGCCGTGGTTTCGGCGGCAGCGACCGCGGCATTTCTCGCGCGCAACTGGTCGCCGGCCAAAATCTTTCTTGGTGACGTCGGCAGCGCGTTCCTCGGGTTCCTGCTGGCCGCGCTGCCGCTGGCCGTCGACGCGCCCGGCCGCGCGCCGCTCGTGCTGGTCGTCTGGATCAGCCTCGCGCTGTTTCTGCTCGATCCGATCGCCACGCTCGCGGCGCGAGCCCGGCGCGGCGCCGTGGTCGGCGCGTCGCATCGCGAGCACGCGTATCAGCAATTCGTCGCGCCCTCCGCGTCGCACGCACCGGTCGTGACGCGGCTGCTCGTGGTCGCGGCAGTGCTCTCGGCGTTGGCCGTGGCGTCGGCGTGGTCTTCGACGCTCGCCTGGCTCGCCGTGGCCGCGGCGATCGCGGCGTTCATCGTCGAATGGCGGCTGGCGGCGCGCCGCCGCGTCGCGCCATCAGCGTGATTTCACTTCCATCTTGCCGACGAGCACGAGGGGCGGAAACGCCGGCCTCGATTCCGCGCCGGCGACCGCAAATTCCACGAGCTCGAACCGGTGAGCGGTCTTCGGCAATTGAATGAAGATGGGCTGCCAGTAGCCCGGGACCTCGAACGCACTGACCTGCTGGCCGTTGATCCGCATCACCATCTGGAGAGGACTCGGCGAGCCGGGTCCGCGTCTCATCGGCAAGGTCACCGCGGTTCCGTCAGACGGCACATACAACTGGAAGGTCGGCCCGGCGCCGCGATATCGGACGCCATCGACTTCCCCTTGCCACGCCGACAGCCCGACCGGAACGTCCTCGAAATGAATCTCGCGGACGGCACGGCCGGCGCGCAGCGGCGCCGTGACGAGAATGACCACGGCGACGAGAATCAGCAGCGGTCGCCACACCGCCGATGGCGGCGCTTCCGTCGCCCCCGCGAGCGCACCAGCGAGCAACCAGAACGCAAAGCCGGCTTCAGGAAGCAGCAGTGGATGTCCGCCAAACCACGTCAGGACAAAGACGATGGTCCCTGCCGCGAGGCTCCGATGAAGCGCTGACTGCAGGACCGCCGGGCGCAGCGCGGCCACGAACAGCGTTCCAAGAACAATCACGAGCGCGGCGAGACCGAGCAGCCCCTGTTCGGCCAGCACCTGCAGGAAGTTGTCGTGCGCGTTCTCGTTGACGATCCCGAACGGCCGATCCGCGCCGCCGTAGTTCGACGACTCAGCCCAGAACCTTCCGATGCCGATGCCCAGCACGGGCGACGACTGCCACATCTCGAAACCGATTCCGGCCAGGAACCCGCGGACCTGGAGGGCCGATGAGGGTGACGTGTTTCGAATCGCTGGATAGCGCGCCGCTCCAAACACACCGATCGCGATCGCGGCGGCGACCGCGCCGCCGGCGAGCCAGCGCATCGGGCCGCGACGCCGGATCGCCTCCGCGGCGAGCAGGGCCAGCAGACCTGCGGCCAGCGCGACGAGCGCCGTGCGCGAACCGGCGAGCCACAACCCGATCCCAACGAGCACGAGCGCGATCGCCGTCAGCCATCGCCACCGGGACGAGCCGCCAAGCAGGCCGGTGCCGGCGAGCAACACCATCGCGAGAACCGATCCCGCGGCGTTCAGATCGGCGTAGGCGCTCGTGCGCACGTCGCGCAGCAGTCGCACGATCGACGGCAGCGCGTGCTCGGTCTGAATCGCCGCTCCGATGATGCGATTGATGCTGATCGCCGCGAGGCCCGCATGCCCGAGGACGACCATGCGCACGACTCGCGGTAGAAGCTCGGGCTCGTCGCGCACGAGCCGCTCCGCGACGATCGCGAGCGCCAGCCCCTCGGCCGTCGCCACCGCGATCGTCAGGGGCTGGGCGAGCATGCCGCGATCGAAGTACCCGCCGGACAGAAGAATCCGGATGTGCTCGGTGGCCGTCACACCCGGCGACTGATGAAGCAACAGCGCCGGTTGAACGGCGATCCCGGATGCGATCGCCACGGCCGCCACCAGCAAGGCCGGCTCAGCCAGGCGAACCGCGACCGGCGGACGCCAGAGGCGAAGGCCGGCGCCAATGAGCACCGCGAGCACCAGTTGCTCGAACGCGTGCGTGCCGCCGTACGGTGAGGCCAGGACGATGGCCCAGCCGCCCGCGACCGGACCGAGACCCGCCATCGTGAGCAGACCCGCGGACGGACGATAGAGCGTCAGTGCCAGCACCGCCGCCGGCAACAACTTCAACGGCAGCGGCGCCGGGCTGAATTGCCAGGCGACGAAGATGGCCAGGGCGGCCGCCAGACCGACGATCCGGACCGCAGCGAGGGTGATTCGCCTCACGGTCATTCGACCGCCTGGCGAACGAGGGACATCAGCGGCGAGGTCCGGAGGGTCGGCTGGTACCGGTCGACGAACCGGGCACGAACGATGGAATCACGGTCGCGAGGATGGCTTCCAGATCGAGCCGATCGCCGCGCGCGACTGCCGCGGTGACGAGGTCGATCGTCTCGGGCAGCGACACGCCGGTGTCCGAGCGCTCCTTGATGCGCAGAATCTCGGGATTCGGCGTCAACTCGACCTCGGCCCCAGGCTCCCACAGATGCTCGTCTAGTTTCTCACCAGGCCGCAGCCCCGTGAAGACGATCGGGATGTCCTCGGGGCGGAACCCCGACAGCCGGATCAGATCGGTGGCGAGATCGACGATGCGCACGGGCTCGCCCATGTTGAGCGCGAACACTTCCCCGCCGCGTCCCATGCCGCCGGCCTGCAGCACCAGGTGCACGGCCTCGGGAATCGTCATGAAGAAGCGGGACATGTCGGGATGCGTAATCGTGATGGGGCCGCCCTGCGCGATTTGCCGCTTGAACGCGGGGACGACGCTGCCGCGGCTGCCGAGCACGTTGCCGAAGCGCACGACCATGAACGCGCGGCCGGTGCGGCGCGACGCGTCGCGCACGATGAACTCCGCCAGGCGCTTCGACGCGCCCATGAGATTCACCGGCGACACGGCCTTGTCGGTCGAGATCATCACGAAGCGCTCGACCGCGCACGCAAGCGCGGCCTCGACGACGTGATAGGTGCCGAGCACGTTGTTCGAGAGCGCCTCTTCCGGGTTCTCTTCCATCAACGGCACGTGTTTGTGCGCCGCCGCGTGCAGCACGACGCTGGGCCGCCACCGCATGAACACGCGCTCGATGCGCCCGCGATCGCGCACGTCGGCGATCACGGTCGCGATCGGAACCTGCGGGAACGCGTGCGCGAGCTCTTCGCGCGCTTCGAAGATGCTGTTTTCGCCGTGGCCCAGCAGCACGAGCGTCGACGGGCCCGCGCGCGCGACCTGACGCGACAGCTCGGACCCGATCGAGCCGCCGGCGCCCGTCACGAGCACCGTCGCGCCCGTCAAATACGGCAGCGGGTCCGGATGGCTCGGCGTCGGGGCGCGCCGCAGGAGGTCGGTGATCTCGATGTCGCGGATCCGGTTGACGGTGACGGTGCCGCCGAGCAGCTCGTACACGCCGGGAATCGTCCGCGACGGAATGCCCGCCGCGCGGCACCCGTCGACGATCGCGCGCACAATCTGGCCCGTCGCCGTCGGCATCGCGATGATGACTTCATCGATGCCATGCCGGCGGACGACGCTTTCGATGTCGTGCGTCGGTCCCAAAACGCGGAGCCCTTGCACGCGCCGCCCCAGCTTCGTGACCTCGTCGTCGACGAATCCGACCGGCAGCATGCGCAGCTGAGGGTTGCGCTGAAGCTCGCGGACGACGAGCGTGCCCGCGCTTCCGGCGCCCGCCACCAGGATCTTCTTCACGCCGCCGTCCGCCGCGCGCTCGAGCACGCGCGTGCGCAACTGTGCTTCGTACACCAACCGAATCGTGAGCCGCACGCCGCTGGCGACGAGCAGCGTCAGAACCCAGTCGATGAACAGCACCGACCGCGAAATGCCGCCGACGTAGTGGCCGACCACGAGCGAGGCCGCCGCAATGGCCAGCGCGATCGAGGCGGCGGACGTCGCCAGCACGATGCCGAGCAGATCCTGCACCGAGGTGTACCGCCACACGCGGCGGTACATGCCGAACATCAGGAACACGGCGGGCTTGATGAGCAGCACGGCCGCCAGAAATGGCAGAAACTCCGCCCGGTAGGCGAGGAAGAGCCAGTCGAACCGCAGCGCGAAGGCGCCGGCAGCCGCGCAGGCAAAGCCTACGAGATCAGCCAGCAGAACGTACCGGTTACGACCAAAAGACATGCCCACCTGTCACGCGCTGATCACCCAAGAGACGACGGGGTACTCAACGGCAGAGGGGAGGAGGCTGCAGTCGGGAGACATTGTCACTTCACCGTACGTACGTGTCAAGCGAGGCGACGATCGTGTGACGCGATCGCGGCGCGCCATCCGGCGGCGAGATCGACGCGCGGACTGAACGCGGACTCACGCGGCAGCCGCGCGCCCGACACCGCGACGTTTTCCTGCAGCTTGTCGATCATCTGCGGCGTCACGGGCGAGCGCCGGCCGACCAGGCGCAGCGTCGCGTCGAGCACCGAGGCGGCGCCGCGTATCATCGGCGCCGGCAGCGATCCCCGCGGCGGGCGGCGATCGAGCGCGCCGCTGATGGCGTCGACGATCTCCCGAACGGAGTGCACCGCGCCGTCGGTCAGGTTGTAGAGCCGCGACGGCAACGCGGCGGCCGAGGCGACGACGGCGGCCGCCTCGGCGACGTCGTCTTCGTAGATCAACGTGCGTTTGTTGTCGCCCGGGCCAATCGAGATGTAGCGATGCAGTTCCAGCGCGCGCACGAGCCGCGCGTAGTTGGCCTTCACGCGCGGGCCGTAGACCGCGGCCATCCGCAACACGAGGCCGCCCGGATGCGCGAGCACGGCCTGCTCGGCCTGGAGTTTCGTCTCGCCGTAGAGCGACCGGGGCTGCGGCGGGGTGCCCTCGTCGGCGATCACTCCGGGTGGCGTCGGCCCGTAGACGTCGATCGTGCTGAAGAAGATGAATCGCGACGCCGGCGGCGTCGCGTCGACGAGCCGTTTGGTCGCCTCGACGTTCGTGCGCTCGTATTCGGCGCGCAGCGACGCGCCCGGATCGTTCACGTGCAGCTTCGCGGCGAGATGACAGACGACGTCCGCGTCGCGGACGAGTTGTGCGGCCCGCGAATCGAGCAGGTCCGCGGACTCGAAGCGGACCGCGGACGCAAGCGCGCCACTCGCCGGCGTGTGACGCGCGAGCGCGACGACCGAGGCATCGCGCGCGAGCCGGTTCGCCACCGCGGGGCCGACGGCGCCGGTTGCGCCGGTCACGACGAAGAGTCGATGGGGCGAGGTCATCTCTTGCGGGGTGGATGGTATCTGAACTTCGAACTTCGAACTTCGAACTTGACGCGCATACACTTAACCCTATGCGCCTCGCGTGGTTCACGCCCTGGCCACCGCAACCGACCGGCGTCGCCGGCCGTTCCGAAGACGTCACGCGCGAGCTCGCCCGGCGCGATCACGCGATCGACGTCTTCGTCGATGCCGGCGAAATCCTGATCGCCAACCGATGGCCGGACACGCCGCCGGCAGCAGGCGAGGTCCGCGTGCAGAGCGCGCACGACTTCATCTGGCGCCACGGCCGCGATCCCTACGACCTCGTCGTCTACCAGATCGGCAACTCGTCGCTGCACGAGTTCATCTGGCCGTACCTCTTCCGCTGGCCCGGGCTCGTCATGCTGCACGACGCGCGACTGCACCACGCGCGCGGGCGCGCGCTGCTCCGCCGCGGCAACCGCAAGGCGTATCGCGCGGAGTTCCGGTTCAATCATCCCGACGCGGGCGAGGGCGCCGAGATCGGCGTGCGCGGATTCGCCGGCGTGTATTACTACCAGTGGCCGATGGTCCGCGCGGTCGTCGAGTCCGCCCGGCTCGTCGCAACCCACGCGCGCGGCACGCAACTGCAGCTCGCCGAGACGTTCCCCGGGCGCACGATCGTGCACATCGCGCTCGGCATGGGCCGGCAGGAGCCGACTTCAGAGACGCAGCGTGCTGCCGTCCGAGAGGCCTGGGGCCTCGGGCCTGATGCCGTGGTCTTCGGCATCTTCGGCGGTCTCACGGAAGAGAAACGCATCGACGTCATCCTGCGCGCGTTCGCCGCCGCGCGGGCGCGCGTGCCCCAGGCGCGGCTCGTGCTCGGCGGCGCCCCGAGCGCCGGCCTCGATCTCGACGCCGAGATCTCCTCGTTGAATCTCGGCGACGTCGTCCGCCGGCTGCCGACGCTCGACGATCGATCGTTCGAAGACTCAATCGCCGCCGTCGACGTCTCTTTGAACATGCGCTGGCCAACCGCGCTCGAGATGTCGGGCCCATGGGTGCAGGCACTCGCCGCCGGCCGCCCCACGGTGATCGCGGATCTCGCGCATCTGACGGAGATCCCGACGCTCGATCCGCGCACGTGGCGCCGCCCCGGGCCCGGATCGCACTCGATCGACGCGGATGCCGAGGCTATCGCCGTGGCCGTCGATCTGCTCGACGAAGAGCATTCGCTGCGGCTCGCCATCGAACGGCTCGGCGAAAGCGCGGCCTTGCGCGCGCGCCTCGGCGCGGCCGCGCGGCGCTACTGGGAGCGCGAGCACACGCTCGAGAAAATGACCGACGACTACCAGCGCGCCATTTCCCGAGCGGCAGCCTTCAGCGCGCCCGACGTGACATTGCCGTCGCACCTGCGGCCCGATGCCGTGGCGTTCGCCCGCTCGCTCGCCGAGCCGTTCGGGGCCGAGGCGGTCGCGGCCATCGAGGAGCTCAAGCGATGATTCGGGTCCGACTCAATGGCGAACAGCACGATCTCGAGAGATCCTTGACGATTCTTGCCCTGCTCGATCACCTGAAGATCGATCCGCGCACCGTGGCCGTCGAGCACAACCGAGCCGTGGTCAAGCGTGTGCGATACGCCGAAACAATGATCGACGACGGATCGGAAGTGGAAATCGTCGCGTTCGTCGGGGGCGGATAGTAGTCAAGAGCGGATCAAGTTAGAAGTTCGAAGTTTAAAGTTCGAAGTAAAGAGAGATGACTACGACCATGAAAGCTGTCAGCAGTCTGGTGGTCGCCCTGAGCGTCGTCGGATCGATTGGCGTCGCGGCCCAGCAGCCGCAATCGCCGTCGGCACAAGAAGCGCTCCTGCTGGCGCAAGGGTTTGGTTACCTGTCGAGCGGCGACGTCGCGCGCGCGGCGGCGGTCGCCACACAGGTGATGGCGCAGTTTCCGTTGAGCGAAGCGGGCGTGGCCCTGGCTGTCGCGGTCGAATTGCCCCGCTCGGGGTGGATGGGCGCGCTCAGCACGTACGAACAGTGGCTTGGCGCGCGCAAGGCGGAAGATCCGTACGTCCTCAGACGGATTGCCCGCGCCTGTCTGCACGACGCGCTCGGCAACGTGGGCACGCGGCCGCGCGCGCTCGAAGCCCTCATCGCCGACGGCGATCAGGAGGCACTCGCGGCCGCCACCGCCGGATCGGCCGCCGGCAAGTTCACCGACACCGAGGCCCTCGCGACCGCCGGGGACGAGAAAGCCGTCAAGGCGATCATCGCGCAGATGGACGCGATGCCCCAGGCGCGCGGCGCGTTCATCGACGCGCTGTCGAGAACGCACAGCCGGCTGGCCGTGCCGCCGCTCATGAAGCTGCTCGACGATCAGGACTTCGCGACCAAGGCCCGCGCGGCCGACGCGCTCGGCAAGATCGGCGCGCGCGAGTCGATCGACAAACTGCGCAGCCTGCTCGACGAGAAGGAGCAGTTCTCGGTACGGTTCTCCTCGGCCGAAGCACTCGCCCGGCTCGGCGACACATCGGGCGTGACGTTCCTGCGGACCACGCTCGACTCGAACGCCTCGAATCCGGCGGCCTCGCTGCTGCGGGTGCAAGCCGCCGCCGCGTTGGCGCTGACAGGCCCCGAGAGCGGCTGGATGGACACGTCCCGGGCGCTCCTGAACGATCCGCAGTCGCACGTGCGCGTGCTCGCCGCCCAGACGCTCGCCCCGTACGACAACGCGACCGCCAAGGCGAGCCTCGATGCCCTCCTCAACGACCCGAACCCGGCGATTCGACAGCTGGCCGCGATGGTCCTGGCCAGGGACGTGGCTGGCGACTTCAGCACCCTGCGATCCCTGATCCGGTCCACGGACGGTGAGGCGAGAGTTTCCGCGGCCGCGCGCATCCTCGAGATCAGCCGGTAGCCCTGTCCTTTGGGCCGATTCGTCTTGCCGTTTGGCGGCGCTGACCATACAATTCTGTCTCTCAAGACCCTTGCTGGTATCTGTAAAGCCCCTGACGCGTCCGTCCGATACTCGCCGTACGGCCCCAGATCCCGCTGACAGGACGTGTCAGCTCGTGTGATGGCAGACCAGACGATGGATACACTGGCTCGTTCGCTCGACTCTTTCCGCGGGCGCGCTTTCGCGCTCACAACCGTCGCACTTGTCGCCGCCGTGGGCCTGCTGGCCCCTCGGCCGGCTGACGCGCAAATCGTTCGCATCGGCGCGACCAACCCGCTGGTGGGCATGCCCATCCGCGGCAACGCGGTCGGCTACGACCCGATTCATGGCGCGTACCTCCTGGTTGGAGGCAACCCCGTCGTTCAGGGAGTGTGCGTCAATGCCTCCGGGATGCCGGTGTCAGGCGTGATCACGGTGATGGGCAACGGGGGACTCTTCGGCGTCTTCCCGAAGGTGAAGTTCAGCCCTCATGCCGGGGATGGCGCCGGCGGCCTCGGCAGCTTCCTGGTTGAGTGGGTCCAGACCGATGCGCCGGGTGCGACGGCCGTCCATGCGCGGCTCGTGTCGTGCGCGCCGAGCGTCATGAACGCCATTACGGCCGACCAGCTGGTTTCCGACTACGCCCAGGGTGGCGCGCGTTACGAAGTCGGCGGCTCGTCGATCGCGTATTCGAATGCCAGTCATCGCTTTTTGATCGTGTACCAGACGGTCTTCGCGGGCATCCAGGCGCGATTTGTGGACAGCGCCGGCGTGCCGTTCGGACCAGTCATGCCGATCGCCAACGCGGGCGGGTCGCAGTACCCGGGCGTGGCCTGGAATCCGGCAACCGACGAGTTCGGTATCAGTTACAGCGGATGGGTGGGTTCGCCCTGCCCGCCGGCCGCGTTTGTCGGATTCGTCCGTCTGCGCGCTGGTGACGGCTTCCTCTTCCCGCGCACGTTGTTCGGTTGCGCCGGCGGAACCTACTTCACAGACATCGCGGTCAACCCCGGCAATGGCCGGTTCGTGATGGGCTGGTCCCCGGGTGGCGGCATCCTCTTCCAGGAGTTCGATTCGGTCGGCACCGGAACCGCTAACGCCGGGCTGATGACGTCGGTCTTCGGCGGCAACGACAACTTCGCGATCGACTTCAATCAGGTGAGCGGCACGTTCCTGGGCGTCGGCCAGCATTCCCAGTCGTACGAGATCGCCGGCGTCGAAGCGAACACGAACGGGTTCCCGATCGGCGTCTCCGCACCGCTCACGGCGGGCGGCGCGGCGCCGGGCTCGTATTACCCAGGGGTCGCGGGCCGAAACGACGCGCCTCAGTGGGCGATCTCCGTCGCGCGTCAGTTCAACACGCTGTCTGATCAGATTATCGGGACGTCCTCGGTGAACGGCGGACCATCAAGTCCGGCTGCGCCGCCGCCGACACCGACGCCCACGCCGACACCGACACCGCCGGCTGGCGGCTGCCTGACACCGAACCCGTTCGCAGCGATGGGCGCCGGCGTTTGTGTGAACGGCGGCTGGCAGTTCGGCCAACCGGCGCCGGCGCCAACGCCGACGCCGACACCCACGCCGACGCCGGCGCCGGCCGCCGGCTGCTCGACGCCGAACCCGTTTGCGGCCTTCGGCATGGGCGTGTGCGTGAACGGCGGCTGGATCTTCGCGGCACCGGCAGCGCCACCGCCTCCGCCACCTGCACCAACACCCACGCCGACCCCAACACCGGCGCCCGCCGCCGGCTGCGCGACGCCGAACCCGTTTGCGGCGTTCGGGATGGGCGTGTGCGTCAACGGCGGCTGGGTCTTCGCGGCGCCAAGCACACCGCCCCCGCCGGCACCGGCGCCGAACCCGAACAACGACGGCACGTGCGCGACGGGCGACCCATTTGGTGGCGGCGGGATCTGCTTCCAGGGCGGCTGGTATCCGCCGGGCACGCCCACGCTCTGCAGCGGTCTGCCTGATCCGTTTGTCGCCTTCGGTGGCGGCATCTGCGTCAACGGTGGTTGGCGCATGCGCACCGAAGACCACTAACGTTCCGAGGTTCCGCCCTTCGACAAGCTCAGGGCGCCCCGAGCCCGTCGAGGGGCGGAGTTCCGGGGTTCCGAGGTTCGCTGACAGCAGCACCTCGGAACCCCGTCGTACGTACACGGCCTGGTGGCCGTTCCTACGCGAGCCGTCGGCCGTTTTGACACCCGCCCCCAGTCGCCTCCGCTATGGGGCAGGTACTCGTTGGCGCGGCCCTTGCTTCCCTAGTCCCGGTCCCCCGACCAGGCGGTTACGTTTTGTGAGACGAGGTCTGTACACGATGACTCGCACGCTCTCAACTGGTTTGCTGCTTCTCGCGCTCGCGGCGCCTCCGGCGTCCGCGCAGATCCACGCGACGCAGGTCGGCTCGGGATTCACGTCGCCGGTCGCGATGGTCAAAGTCCCGGGGATGGCCAACACCTTCCTCGTCGTCGAGCAGGTCGGTCGCATTCGTGTCCTGCAGAACGGCGCGATCCTCGCGAACGATTTTCTGAACCTGATCGGGCAAATCACCAACACGGGTGAGCAGGGACTGCTTGGCCTCGCGCTCGCGCCCGACTACATCTCGAGCGGAAAGTTCTGGGTGAACTTCACCGACCTCGCGGGCAACACGGTGGTCGCGCGGTTCACTCGCTCGGCGTCCAATCCGCTGCTCGCGAACGCCGCCAGCCGCTTTGATCTGCAATGGCCGGGCCCGTCGGGCCTCCAGGGGTTCATCTTCCAGCCGTTCGCCAATCACAACGGCGGCAACATCATGTTCGGCCCCGACGGGTTTCTCTACATCGGGATGGGCGACGGCGGATCGGGCAACGATCCGAACAACTACGCGCAGACGCCGGGCTCGCTGCTCGGCAAGATGCTGCGCATCGACGTGATGGGGTCGAGCAGCACGGGCTACTCCGTCCCGGTCACCAATCCGTTCGTCGGCGTGCCGGGCTACCTGCCGGAAATCTGGGACGTCGGCATGCGCAATCCGTGGCGCTGGAGCTTCGACAGCGGCACGGGCGCGCTCGTCATCGGCGACGTCGGTCAAAACGCGTTCGAGGAGATCGACTACGAGCCCGCCGGGCACGGCGGCCGCAACTACGGCTGGCGCATTCGCGAAGGCGCGCACGACAACATCGTGTCGCTGCCGCCGGCGTTCACGCCGCTCATCGATCCGATCTGGGAGTACGGACGCTCCGTCGGCGTCACGGTGACGGGTGGCTACGTGTACCGCGGCGCGGCGCTCGGCTCGGCCTACGTCGGGCGTTACTTCTTCGCGGACTTCGGCTTCGGCAAGATCTGGTCGCTCGCGCTGACGATCAATCCCTCGACGCATGAGGCCACCGCCTCGGGCCTCGTGGATCACACGAGCGAGCTCACCGGCATCGCCAACCCGTCCAGCTTCGCGGCCGACGACAACGGCGAGCTCTACGTCCTGAGCTACGGCAACGGTCGCGTGTATCGCATCGACGCCGGCGGCCCGAGCTCGCCGCCGCCGCCCGCGAACGGCTGCCTGACGCCGGACCCGTTCGTCGCGATGGGCGGCGGCGTCTGTTTCAACGGCGGGTGGTACCCGCCGTCGACGCCGGCCCCCGCGCCCGCACCGGCTCCCGCGCCGCCCGCGCCGGGTGGTTGTCTGACACCAGATCCGTTCGTCGCGATGGGCGGCGGCGTGTGCTTCAACGGCGGCTGGTTCCCGCCGTCAGCTCCGGCGGCGCCTCCGCCAGCGCCCGCACCACCGCCGCCGACACCCCCGCCACCGAGCGGCGGCTGTCTGACGCCGAACCCGTTCGCGGCCTTCGGCGCGGGTGTCTGTGTCAACGGCGGCTGGCAGTTTGGCGCGCCCTCGAACCCGACGCCTCCGCCAACGCCACCGCCGACTCCACCGCCACCGAGCGGCGTGTGCGCCACACCTGACCCGTTCATCAACATCCCGGGCCTGCGGGGAGTGTGTGTCAACGGGGGATGGTATCCGGTGATTCGGTAGGTTGACATTGGGCCATTGGGCTATCGGGTCATTGGGCTATTGCGCGGGCACCGCTCAATGACCCAATAGCTCGATAACCCAATAGCCCAATGTCGCAGTAAGCTGACACGTAATGTCCGATCCGTTTGTCCTGGCCGGACGCGAGTTTGCCTCGCGCCTGGTGGTCGGTACCGGCAAGTACCCCTCGCACGCCGTGATGAAGGCCGCGCACGAGGCCTCGGGCACCGTGATGGTGACCGTGGCGGTCCGGCGCGTGGACCTCTCCGCGCGCGGGGCCGAGTCGCTGCTCTCGTGGATCGACCGATCAAAAATCTTTCTGTTGCCCAACACCGCCGCCTGCTACACCGCCGACGATGCCGTGCGGACGGCGCGGCTGGCGCGGGAAGCCGGGCTCTCGAACTGGATCAAGCTCGAGGTCATCGGCGACGAACGCACGCTGTTTCCTGACAACGAGCAGCTCCTGATCGCGACGCGCACGCTCGTCGCGGAAGGCTTCGTTGTCCTGCCCTATACGAACGACGATCCGATTGTCTGCCGCAAGCTCGAGGACGCGGGCGCGGCGGCCGTGATGCCGCTCGGCGCGCCGATTGGCTCGGGGCTCGGCATCCAGAATCCCGAGAACCTCAAGATCATCAAAGAACAGTCGCGCGTGCCGGTGATCGTCGACGCGGGCGTCGGCACGGCGTCGGACGTCGCGATCGCGATGGAGCTGGGCGCCGACGCGGTGCTGCTCAACACCGCGATCGCCGGCGCGACGGATCCGGTGATGATGGCGGCGGCCATGAAACACGCCGTCGAGGCCGGCCGGCTCGCCTGGCTCGCGGGGCGCATCCCCCGAAAACGCTACGCCACGGCCTCGAGTCCGTCCGAAGGCCTCGTGACCGGGGGCGCCTCGCCGCGGAGTGTCCGTGGCTGAGGAGCGTCTCGGAGATCGCATCCCCCGGCTCGAACGCGAACGGCAGCAGGCGGACCGGGTCTACAACGACTCGCTGAGCGCGCTCGACCGCGTGCTCGAACCGCGCGTCGATCTGCCGCACCCGCCGCCGTCCTATGACGACACCAAGCTGACGGCGGTCAACGAGGCGTGGGACATCCTGCCGTCGGGCCCGCCGGCCGTCGACACCTCACTCAAGGGCCGGCTCCGCGCGTTCATCTGGCGGATCGTCGGGCCGCCGCTCGAAACCCAGCGGCAGTTCAACGCGTCGCTGGTGGATCACCTCAATCGCAACGTCACGGCGCACCAGGAAGCGCAAAAAGCCATCGCGAGCACGATCGCGACGCTCGGCGATCACCTCGAGCGGCAGACGCGGCTGCAGTCGCACCTGATTCAGTACCTGCAGACGGTGACGGGTTACATCGACACGCGCGACCGGTTGCACTCTGCCGAAGCCGAAGTGCCGATGCAGGGCACGGCAGCGGTCGCGCTCGACTGGCTCAAGCGGTGGGATTCAATGGCCGCGCGCGACGCGCGCGCGGACGCGCGCCTCGCCACACTCGAGGAAGTGAGAGCGACCGCGGCGATCGCGCAACAAACGGCGCTCTCGCTGAAAAGAGATGTCGAGCGATTGCTCGAGCAATCCAGAGGTCCGGGGGAACTAAGAAGTCCGGGTGAACTGAGAAGTCCGGGTGAACTGAGAAGTCCAGGTGAACTGAGAAGTCCGGGTGGCGTCGACCTCGATTCGTTCAAGTACCTCGCGTTCGAAGATGCGTTTCGCGGGTCGCTCGAGGAGATCCGGCGGCGGCTGGCGGAGTACGTGCCGAGATTTGCGGGCGCGTCCGACGTGCTCGACATCGGCTGCGGGCGCGGCGAGTTCCTCGAGCTGCTGCGCGCGGCCGGGATCACGGCGCGCGGGCTCGATCTCAACCACGAGATGGTCGAGGCCTCGCGCGCGCGCGGGCTCGAGGTCGCGGAAGGCGATGCGCTCTCATACGTCGAGCACCTGCCCGACGACTCGCTGGGCGGACTGTTCGCCGCGCAGGTCGTCGAGCACCTCGAGCCGGTCTACCTCGCGAAGCTGCTCGAGGCCGCCGTGCACAAGATCCGCCCCGGCGGCACGATCGTGCTCGAGACGATCAACCCGGCGTGCTGGGTCGCGTTCTTCGAGAGCTACCTGCGTGATCTCACGCACGTGCGGCCGCTCCATCCCGAAACGCTCAAGCACCTGCTTCGCTCGAGCGGGTTTCACAGCGTCGAAATCGAATACCGGTCGCCCGTCGCGGAGTGGGACCGGCTGCGGATCGCGCCGAAACCCGCCGGGGAGCTGCCGCCCGGCCTCGCGGACCTCATCGACACGTTCAACGAGGACATGGCGAAGCTCAACGACCGGATGTTCACGTTTCAGGACTACGCCGTGATCGGCCGCCGATAATGACGTTCACCGAAACGAAACTGCCGGGCATGTTCGTGATCGAGTCCGACGTCTACCCCGACGATCGCGGATCGTTCGAAGCGGCATGGCATCGTGAAGAGCTCGCCAGACGATCGCTCGACGCCGAGGTGGCGCAGGTCAGCATCGCGGCGAACCTCCGGCGCGGCACGCTCCGCGGGCTGCACTATCAGGCCCCGCCCTTCCAGGAAGCGAAGATCGTGCGGGTGACTCGCGGCCTCGCGTGGGACGTGGCGGTCGACCTGCGGCCGGACTCGCCGACCTACCGCCAGTGGTGCGGTCTCGAGCTCTCGGCGGAAACGCGCCGCATGGTGTACATCCCGCGCGGGTTCGCGCACGGCTACCAGACGCTCTCCGACGACACCGAGGTGCTCTACTTCGTCTCGGCCGCGTACTCGCGCGAGCACCAGCGCGGCATCCGGTGGGATGATCCGGCACTGGCCATCGCCTGGCCGATTCGTCCGCCCGCCGTCTTGAGCGAGCGGGACGCGGCCCTTCCCCACTGCCCGGCCTGACATGCCGCGCGACAAGAACGAGCGCCCGCTGGCCGACAACCGCAAGGCCGGCCACGATTTCCACCTGCTCGAGCAGTTCGAGGCGGGCATCGCCCTGATGGGCACCGAGGTCAAGGCGATCCGCGAGGGCCGCATCAACCTGCGCGACAGCTACTGCAAGCTCGAGGGCGCCGAGGCCTATCTGCTCGGCGCGCACATCGGCCAGTACAGCCACGGCGGCTACGCGTCGCACGATCCCATGCGGCCGCGCAAGCTGCTGCTCCATCGCGAGGAGCTCAACAAGCTGCTCGGCAAGACCACCGAGCGCGGGCTCACCGTCGTGCCGCTGCGGATGTATCTGAAGAACGGCCGGGTCAAGGTCGTGATCGCGCTCGCCAAGGGCAAGAAGACCTTCGACAAGCGCGAGACGATCAAACGCCGGGAGGCCGACCGCGAGACGCGCGCGGCAATCAAGACGCGGCGGGTATAATTGCGTCGATGAAACGCTCCGTCATCGTCACCGGGGTCGCCGCGATCGTCGTCGCGGGCTTCGCGATGTGGCTGCTGCGTTCGGGCGGCGAGCGTACGTCGCTCGATCTGATCGAGCAGTTCCCGACCGCCCCCATCAAGCGGCCGCGTCCCGAGGTCTTCACCGTCGAGGACGTGTCGATCGCCGGCGTGTCGCACAAGGCCATCGCGCCGGGCGATCCCGCGCGCGTCGGCTGGCACTTCACGGTGCCGGACAACGCGTGGCTCAAAGTCAGCGTCGGAATGAAGGAACAGAGCTGGACGATGCAGGGCAACGGCGTGATCATGCAGATCGTCATCACCAACGGCAAGGCGTCGGAGGAGTTGATGCGGCTGCACGTCAACCCGTTCACCGAGCCCGGCGATCGTCAGTGGAAGGATCTGACGCTCGATCTGTCGCCGTACTCGGGTCAGGCCGTCGATCTCATCTTCAACAATCTGTCCGGGCCCGATCCGGCGCCCGGACACCCGTTCGTCGACGATCGCAACGGCGACCTGCCGGTCTGGGGCGCGCCGCGCGTGGTCATCAAGTAGGACGGTCCGCATGACGACCCGACCGGCCGCCGACGTCGCGGTGCCGCTGCTCGATCTGGTCGCGCAGTACCGTCCGATCCGCGACGAAATCCTCCAGGCGATCACGCGCGTCTGCGACAGCCAGCGGTTCATCATGGGCCCGGAGGTCGAGACGCTCGAGCTCGAGCTGGCCGCGCTCATCGGCAGCGAGCACGCGATTGCGGTGTCGTCGGGCACCGACGCGCTGCTCGTCGCGATGATGGCGCTCGGCATCGGGCCGGGCGCGGAAGTCATCACGCCGACCTTTTCGTTTTTCGCGACCGCCGGGTGCGTGAGCCGGCTCGGCGCGACGCCGGTGTTCGTCGACATCGACCCGGTCACGTTCAACGTCGATCCCGAGGCGATCAAGCGCGCGTTGTCGCCGCGCACGCGCGGAATCCTGCCCGTGCACCTGTTCGGCCTGATGGCCGACATGGATCGCATCCTCGCGATCGCGCAGGCGGCCGGCGTGCCGGTGATCGAGGACGCCGCGCAGGCCATCGGCGCCAGCGCGCGCGCCGGTGCGGCCGGCACGCGCGGCGCCATCGGCTGCTTCTCGTTCTTCCCGTCGAAAAACCTCGGCGGATTCGGTGACGCCGGCCTCGTGACGACCAACGACGCCGCGCTCGCCCACGAGCTCCGGCTGCTGCGCAACCACGGCATGGAGCCGAAGTACATCCACAAGCGCATCGGCGGCAACTTCCGGCTCGACGCGCTGCAGGCGGCGGTGCTGCGCGTGAAGGCGCCGCACCTGACCGCGTGGACGAACGCCCGCAGGCGCAACGCCGATCGGTACCGCGCGCTCTTCGAAGAATTCGACCTGCACGATCACATCGAGGCGCCCATCGAGCCGCGGGGCTACCGGCACATCTACAACCAGTTCGTGATCCGCAGCGACCGGCGCGACGCGTTGCGCGATCACCTGCAGGCGAATCGCATCGGGACGGAGATCTACTACCCGGTGCCGTTCCACCGGCAGGAGTGCTTCGCGGCTCTGCCGCAATCCGGCGCGAGTTTTCCGGTCGCCGACCGCGCGGCCGAGCGCGTGCTCGCGCTGCCCATCTACGGCGAGCTCACCGAGGAACAGCAGCGGCACGTCGTCACGTGCCTCGCGGAGTTCTACCGCGCGTCATGAGACGCCTCGTGATGATCGCCGGCGCGGCCGGCCAGCTGGGCGAGGCCATGGCCGAGCGGCTCGCCAGCAAGCACGAGGTCGTCTCGCTCACGCATCACGATCTGGACATCAGCGACGCCGGGGCGGTCGAGGCCGCCGTGCGCGCCATCTGCCCGGACGCGATCGTCAACTGCGCGGCCTACACCGATGTCGATCGCGCGGAGCGGGATCCGCGCGAAGCGCTGGCGGCCAACAGCTGGGGGCCGCGCGCGCTGGCCCGCGCGGCCACGAGCGTGGACGCGGTGTTCATCCACTTCAGCACCGACTTCGTCTTCGACGGCGGCAGCGCGCGCCCGTACACGGAAGACGATCCGCCAAATCCGCGCGGGGTGTACGCGATGTCGAAGCTCGTGGGCGAATGGCTCGCGGCGGAGGCGCCGCGCCACTACATCCTGCGCGTCGAGAGCGTCTTCGGCGGCCCGAAGGCGAAGAGCAGCATCGATCGCATCCTCGGCGGGCTCCTCGCCGGCAAGGAGGTGCGCGCGTTCGTCGACCGCACCGTCACGCCGAGCTACGTCGTCGACGTCGTCGCGGCGACGATGGCGCTGCTGACCGGCGGCCAGCCGTACGGCTTGTACCACTGCGTCAACAGCGGCTGGACGACGTGGGCGGATCTCACGCGCGAGCTGGCGCGGATGGTCGGCCTCCCGGGCGCGCACATCACCGAGGTGCCGCTCGCCGAAGCGGGCCTGCCCGTCCCCCGTCCAAAATTCGCCGCGCTGTCGAACGCCAAGCTCAAAGCCGCCGGCATCGCGATGCCGACCTGGCAGGACGCGTTGCAGCGCCACGTGACAGGCATCTTGCAGCGTCGCGACTAGCGAAATGACGCCGGGAGTAGTTTTTACAAATGGCGCAAGCCGTTGTGCCGATTGCTTGGTACGCCATTTGTAAAAACTACTCCCGGCGTCATTTCGACCCCAACGCCAGATCCGCGACCAGCTCACCGATGGCAAGCGACGACGTCAGTCCTGGCGAGTCGATGCCGGCCGCGTGGATGAGCGCCGGGTTGATCGCGTCGCGCCGAATCATGAAATCGGCGAAGCGCTCGGACGCCGGGTGCAGCTTCGCGCGGATGCCGCTGCCGCTCAGGCGCAGGTCGTCGAGCGTGATCCCCGGCAGAAGCGCGCGTGTCGGCTCGAGGAACGCCTCGAGCGGGAGGCGATCGCGTTCGTAGTCGTTCTTGTCGTCCTGGAATCGAATCGTCGGACCAATCCACACGGCGCCGCCGAGCGTGCGGGTCAGATGCACGCCGAGGCCGTGTCCGGACGGATGCGGCACCGGATAGACGAGCCCGCGGACGAGATGACGCGCGCGCGGGGCCAGCTCCGCGTACTCGCCGCGACACGGGTGGATCGTGAACGGCTCGCCTCCAGCCATTCGCGACACGTCGTCGGCGAAAAGCCCCGCCGCGTTGACGACGAGGTCGGCGTCGATCCGCTCGGCCGGGGTCACGACCGTGAGCCCGCCGCCCGAACGTGGCTCGATACCGGTCACGGGCGTGCCGACGAGCAGCACGCCGTCGTGCCGCGCGAGCTCGCCCGAGAGCGCACGGACGAGGGCGTCGGCGTCCACCCAGCCCGTGTCAGGCGACCACACGGCAGCGTCGGCGGCGATGTGCGGCTCGCGCGCGGCGACGAACGCGCGGTCCACCGGCACGAGCGTGGCGCCGTTGGCGGTGGCGGTCGCCACGAGCCGCTCGAGCGCCGGCGATTGCCCGCGCGACGCCACGATCAGCTTGCCGCAGCGGACGTGTGGCACGCCCGCGCGCTCGCAAAACGCGTACATGCGGTCGCGGCCTTCGACGCACAGCCGCGCCTTGAGCGACCCGGCCGGATAGTACAGCCCGGCGTGAATGACGCCGCTGTTGTGCGTCGACGTCTCGTGGCCCGGCCGCGGATGCCGTTCGACGACACACACGCGGCGGCCGCGCGCCGCGATCGCCACGCCCGCAGCCAGTCCCACGACACCACCGCCCACCACGAGAATCACGGCTGAATTCTATGTATCATTGTGGCCGACGATGTCGAAGCGCGCCCTCGTGACGGGCATTACCGGGCAAGACGGTTCGTACCTCGCCGAGCTGCTGCTCGACAAGGGCTACGAGGTCTTCGGCCTGACCCGGCGGCTGTCGGCGCCCAACTACTGGCGCATCGCGCATCTGCTCGATCGCGTCACCCTGCTGCCAGGCGACCTGCTCGATCAGCTCTCGATCATCCGCGTGCTCGAGCGCGTCCGGCCGGCCGAGCTCTACAACCTCGCGGCGATGTCCTTCGTGCCCGCGTCCTGGGACCAGCCGATGCTGACCGGCGAGGTCAACGCGCAGGGCGTCACGCGCATGCTCGAAGCCGTCCGCGTCGTCGATCCCAGGATTCGCGTTTATCAGGCGTCCTCGTCCGAGATGTTCGGCAAGGTGCGCGAGGTGCCGCAGCGCGAAGCGACGCCGTTCTACCCGCGCAGCCCGTACGGCGTGTCCAAGGTGTTCTCGCACTACATCACGGTCAACTACCGCGAGAGCTACGACTTGTTCGCGGTGTCTGGCATTCTCTTCAACCACGAGTCGCCGCGGCGGGGCCTGGAATTCGTCACGCGCAAGGTCACGGACGGCGTCGCGCGGATCAAGCTCGGCCTCGCGAACGAGCTGCGCCTGGGCAACCTGACGGCGCATCGCGACTGGGGCTTCGCGGGCGACTACGTCCGTGCGATGTGGCTGATGCTGCAGCAGCCGGCGGCCGACGACTTCGTGATCGCGACGGGCGAAAGCCACTCGGTCCAGGAGCTCGTCGAGATCGCGTTCGGCCACGCGGGCCTCGACTGGCGCCGCTACGTCAAGCAGGATCCCGCGTTCCTTCGCCCGGCCGAAGTCGATCACCTCATCGGCGACGCGTCAAAAGCCCGGACGGAGCTCGGCTGGTCGCCGACCGTCACGTTCAAAGGTCTGGTCGAGATGATGGTGGACGCGGACGTCGAGCGGGTGGACGCCGAGCGCAAAGCGCAAAAAGCCCACGTCGTCTAACCGACGAGCCTCGCGGCGAGCAACACCGCTTCCACCAGACTGCCCTCATCGGCAATTCCCTGTCGCGCGATGTCGAACGCCGTGCCGTGGTCGACCGACGTGCGCACAATCGGGAGGCCGAGCGTCACGTTGACCGCGCGGCCGAAGGCGAGGAGCTTCACCGGGATCAATCCCTGATCGTGATACAGCGCGACGACGGCGTCGAACTCGCCGCGGGCCGCGCGCAGAAAAATCGTGTCGGCGGGAAACGGGCCGGAGACGTCAACCCCTTCAGATCGCGCAGTGGCGATGGTCGGGATGACGATGCCTTCCTCTTCGGCGCCAAGCAGTCCGCTCTCGCCGGCGTGCGGGTTGAGGCCCGCCACCGCCAGCTTTGGCGCGACGACGCCGAATTTCGGCAGGGAACTCGCCGTCAGCCGGATTGTGCCGAGCAGCCGCTCGCGCGTGAGCGCGCGCGGCACTTCCGCGAGCGGGATGTGGACGGTCGCAAGCACGACGCGCAGCCGGTCGGACCAGAACATCATCGCCGCGTCCTGCACGCCGCACAGGTGCGCGAGCAAATCGGTGTGGCCGCGCCAGGGATATCCCGCGGCGGCAAACGCGGCTTTGTTGATTGGCGCGGTGACGATCGCCTGGACGCGGCCCGCGCGCGCGTCGCCCGTCGCGCGAACGATCGCGTCGTACGCCGCCCGCGCCGACACCGCGCTCACCTGGCCCGCCGGAAACGCGGCCAGCTCGTCGGCGGTCTGCGGTCCGTAGATCACCGCCCGGCACACGTCCACGACACGCGGATGCCGCGCGGCCTTGACGGCGATCTCGGGTCCAATCCCCGACGGGTCACCGACGGTTACAGCGACGAGCGGCAAGGGCATCAGAGCATCTTAGAGGAGGTCCTGGAGCTGTCGCTGGAGGTCCGGGGGCTTCGCTGGAGGTCCCGGGCGCTATCGCTCGAGGTCCGGGGCGCTGTCGCTGGAAGTCCGGGCGCTATCGCTGGAGGTCCGGGGCGCTGTCGCTGGAGGTCCGGGCGCCATCGCTGGAAGTCCCGGGCGCTATCGCTGGAGGTCTGGGGCGCTGTCGCTGGAAGTCCGGGCGCGATCGCTGGAGGTCCCGGGCGCTATCGCTGGAGGTCCTGGGCGCTATCGCTGGAGGTCCGGACGTCCCGCGCAATCACGCGCGGACTTCTCAGCTCGCCGGGACTTCTCAGTTCACCGGGACTTCTCAGTTCACCCGGACTTCTCAGCTCACCTGGACTTCTCAATTCACCGCGGACTTCTCAGTTCACCCCGGACTTCTCAGCTCGCCCCGGACTTCTCAGATCTTAGATGCTGAGCGCCACCCAATCCGAAATGATCTTCGGGCTCCCGTTTCGGTCGAGCGAGTGCTGCGCGTCGGCGAGCGCCGAGAAGCCGGTGGCGACACGCCGCAGGTCGTACGACGAGGCGAGCGAGCGCAGCTCGGACTCCAGATCGGCGTTGGCGAGCGCGGCGGACGCGCCGGACGCGAGGACGCCGAGATCGCGCAGGAGCGAGGCGACGACGGTGAAGCGCATGCCGAGCGCCTCACGGTCGCGCCGATCGGAGTCGTGCTCGACGAGCGACTTGGCCGCCTGGAGGCGCGCAAGGACGCCGCCGCCGTTGCGGCCCGCGGCCACGAGCAGGTCGAGCGCAGCCTGCCGATCCTCCCGAAGATCGCCGGCTTTCTCCTCGAGCGCACGGGCGACGCTCCCACCCGCGACCGAGGCCAGTTCGCGCGCGGTTGCGCGATCGATTCGACAACGCTCGACGAGCACGCGCGTGACGTCCGCTTCGGCCAGCGGACCGAACCGCAGCCGCCGGCAACGCGACTGGATCGTCGGGAGCAAGGTATCGGGATACGCGGTCACGAGCATGAGGATCGCTGATGGCGGCGGCTCCTCGAGTGACTTGAGCAACGCGTTTTGCGCCGGGTGAAGCATCTCGTCGGCCTGATCGATGATGTAGACGCGGCGCTCGGCCTCAAACGGCCGGTACCCGATCACGTGGAGGATGCGTTCGCGCAGAACGTCGATCTTGATCGACGCCTCGCCGCCCGTGTCGACGAACGTCACGTCCGAGTGCACCCCGCGCGCGATGCGGTCGCAGGTCGAGCACGTGCCGCAGGCATCGCCGTCCTTCCGGTTCGGGCAGTTCACCGCCTGCGCGAGCGCCAGCGCCACCGTCCGCTTCCCCACCCCGTCGGGCCCGGCGAACAGCAGGCTTTGCGGCACGCGCCCGCGGCGGACCGTCTCCCGAAGGAGATCGACCACGGGCCGGTGACCGATCACGGACGAAAACGGCACAGCGGACATTATGACAGCTACGAGCCGGACTTCTCAGCCCGTCGGGACTTCTCGGTTCGTCGGGACTTCTCAGTTCACCCGGACTTCTCAGTTCGCCCCGTGCTAGACTGTCAGTTTACTGACCGCCCGGTCAGTTGATTGAACTATCAGGTCACAACAGATGCCCACCACCAGTAAGACCGCACTCGTCTCGGATTTCCGCCGTGGGCAGATTCTCGACGCCGCCCGCAACGCGTTCGCCCGCCACGGCCTGGCCCGCACGACCGTCAGCCAGATCGCCCACGGCGCCGATGTCGCCAAGGGCACCGTCTACCTGTACTTTCGATCCAAAGATCAGATCCTCCGCGCGCTGCTCGACGACGCCGTGGCGGAGCTCTACCGCGACACGGTCCCGCCACTCGCCGGCGCCGGCACCACCGAGGACAAGCTCCGCCGGTTCCTCGACGCCACGCTGGCGTTTTTCGACCGCCACCGCGACTTCCTCGAGCAGTGCCATTTCGAGCTCACACCCGAGATGCGGACCAAGACGGTCCAGGGCACCGGAAAGGTTTTCGCGGCGCAGATCCGAGCTTGGCGTGGGGTGCTGCAGAAGAGCGGCAAGCGACGCGCGCTGGGCGTGGCCCCCGGCAGCGCCGCCGCGGGCATCGTCAGCTTCGCCTACGGCCTTGGCCACCAGCGGTTGAAGGGCTGGGTCGGCGGTGCGCGGCACGAGAACGTGGCGTGGGGCACGACGCTCCTCCTGAAGGGATTGAACGTCTCATGACGACACGATGGATGGCGCTCGTCCTGGTCGCGCTGGCGGCCGGCTCGACCAGCGCGCAGGCGCAACAGGTTTCGCCGCCCGACATGTTCCTGCACGGGGTGCCCACCGGCACGGCGACGGCCACGACGATCCAGCTGACGCTCGCCGACGCGATTGGCAAGGGGCTCGACCACAACCTCGCCGTGATCCTGCAGCAGTCGAAATCGAGCCACAGCGAGGGCCAGCGCGAGCGCGACCTCTCTGCGCTGCTCCCCCACGTATTTGGCGGGGTGCGTCAGTCGGCGCAGGTCGTGAATTTGGCGGCGTTCGGCTTCACGGGCTTTGCGGGCCTGCCGCAGGTGATTGGCCCGTTCGGCGTGTTCGATGCCCGCGTGTTCCTGACGACGCCGCTCTACGACGCGGCGGCGCTCGGCACCTACAACGAGAGCAAGGCGCTCGCGAGCGCCGAGACGCACGCCGATCGCAACATCCGCGAGCTCGTCGTGCTGGCCGTCGGCAGCGTGTATCTCGAGGCCGTGGCCGACGAGGCTCGCGTCGCCTCGTCGAAATCCCAGGTCGCGACCGCCGAGGCGCTCGCGCGCCTCGCCGAAGACCAGCGCGCGGCCGGCGTCGTCGCGGGCATCGACGTGCTGCGCCAGCAGGTCGAGCTCGAATCCGCGCGCGCGCGTCTCATCACGGCCCAGAACGCGCTCGAGAAGCAGAAGCTGCGGCTCGCACGCGCGATCGGTCTGCCGCTCGATCAGAAGTTCGAGCTCGGCGATCACCCGACGTACACACCTGCCCCGGCGATCACTCTCGAGGCCGCGCTCGCGACCGCGTACGCGACGCGCGAGGATCTGCGCACCGCGGAAGCCCGCGTCGATGCGGCCAACGCCTCGCTGCGATCCGCGCGCGGCAACTCGCTGCCGTCGCTGCACTTCGACGCCGACTACGGCGGCCTCGGATCGAGCGTCTCGACCGTCGAGCGCACCTACACGGTTGCCGCCGACGTGCGCGTGCCCATCTTCGATGGCGGCTCGACGCGCGGCAAAGTCGTGCAGGCGGACGCGGATCTCAAGGCGCGACAGTCCGAGCTCGAGGACCTGAAGGCGGGCGTCCGCGCCGACGTAACGGCGGCGCTCCTGGATCTGCAGGCCGCGGATGCCGGCGTGCAGGTCTCTCAGAGCGCCCGCACCCTGGCCACGCGCCAGCTCGAGCAGGCGCAGGACCGCGTGCGCGCCGGCGTGACCAACACGATCGAGCTCGCGCAGGCGCAGGAAGAAGAAGTCATCGCGACCGAGCGGTACATCTCGAGCGTGCACGCGCATCTGCTGGCCAAGGCCGCGATGGCGCGCGCGCTCGGCCAGGTCCAGCAACGGTTCTTGCAGCTCGTCGGAGGTCAGCAGTAATGGCGAACGGTCTTCTTACTCAGGCGCGCCGGCCCGTCGTGTTCATCCCGATTCTGGCCGCGATCCTCATCGGCGGATTCCTGCTCTGGCGGCACTTCCGCGCCCGCGAGTCGACCGACGACGCGCAGGTCACGGGACACGTGAGCCCGGTGGCGGCCCGCGTCGGCGGCACCGTCACGGCCATCAAGGTCGCCGACAACCAGGCGGTCAAGGCGGGCGACGTGCTGATCGAGATCGATCCGCGCGACTACCAGCTCGCCGTCCAGAAGGCGGAAGCGGATCTGGCCGCGGCGGAATCCGCGGAAAAAGCGGCTCGCGCCGACGTGCCCATCACCTCGACGACCTCGAAGAGCGGGGTGACGTCGGCCGAAGCGGGCACGAGCAACGCGAAGGCCGCCGTGCTGGCCGCCGATCGCGAGGTCGACGCCGCGCGCGCGAAAGTGGAATCCGCGAAGGCGCGCAAGACCGAGGCGGTCGCCAACGCCACGCGCGCCGCGCAGGATCTCGCGCGGCTCAAGCCGCTCGTCGAGAAGGACGAGATCTCGAAACAGCAGTACGACGCCGCGATGAACATGGACACGTCCGCGCGCGCGGCCGTCGAGTCCGCCACCGCCGCGATCGCCGAAGCCGAAGCGAACCTGCAGGTCTCCGAGGCCAGGCGCGTCCAGGCGACGGGCGCGCTCTCGCAGGCGGAAGCCCAGGCGAGGACCGCCGGCACCGCGCCGCAGCAGATCGCGCTCACCGAAGCGCGCGCGGCCAGCGCCGCGGCTGGGGTGCAGCAGGCGGCCGCCGCGCTCGCGCAGGCCAAGCTCAACCTCGAACGCACCACGGTCGTGGCGCCGGCAGACGGAGTCGTCAGCAAGCGCAGCGTCGAAATGGGCCAGATCGTTCAGCCGGGTCAGCCGATCATGGCCATCACGTCGCTCGGTGACGTGTGGGTGACGGCCAACTTCAAGGAAACGCAGCTGCGCGAGATCCAGACAGGCCAGCCGGCCGAAGTCTCGGTCGACGCGTTCGGCGGCCGCACGTTCCGCGCCCACGTCGACAGCCTGGCGGCCGCGACCGGCGCGACCTTCAGCCTGCTGCCGCCCGATAACGCGAGCGGCAACTTCGTGAAGGTCGTCCAGCGCGTGCCAGTCAAGATCGTCCTCGACAAGGGCGAGGACGCCGCCGCCGTCCTGCGCCCCGGCATGTCCGTCACCGCGACGATCTTCGTCAGGTAGCGCGGCCGGCGGCCAGGTGCCGCCGCAACACGGCGTCGACGTCGTCACGGCCGGTCGGCAGGTGGGCGGGATCGATGCGTTCCCCGGCCTCGATCAACAACTGCACCGTCGCCGGGAAATCGCCGGTACGGCTGTACCAGCCGTGCAGCGATCCGTAGAGACACTGCCCCAGCGGCGTGCCGCCGTACGAGGGATCGGGCACATTGATCGGCGGCGTGTACTCCAGCAGCCGCCGCGTCATCTCCGCGTTGCCGTGAAACGCCGCCCACCGCAGCGGCTCCCAGTCATCGACGCCGCGCGCGAGCGGATCGAATCCGAGATCGAGCATCAGCAGGACGGCCGCCGTGTCGTTCGCGTGCGCCTTGTCGCAGATGAGCCGCGTCTGATCGCGCGTCAGCGTCCGCACGAGCGCCGGGTGCGTCGCGACGAGCGCTTCCGCCGTCGACCGGTCGGCCCTCGCGCACGCCGCGACCAGTTGCTGCGCCGGCGACGCGTGCCTCAGCAGCAGATCGACGATATCGGCGAAGCCGAGCATCGCGGCCACGTCAATCACCGACACGTTGTGACCGAACACCCAGCGATAGGTGTCGCCGCGATGGTCGCTGATCTGCTCGGGCGTCGCAGGCCGCTTGCCGTCGTGCACGACCGTGTACTTGCCGTGCCACGTGCGGTGGTCCAGCGCGTCTGGATCTTCGCGCAGGCACCGTTCGACCAGCTCACGGTCCCGCAGGCCGACGGCGATGAAAATGTCGAACCACGCGCCGCGCTCGACGAGAAAGCGCGTGACGTCTGGCGCGTCGCGCACGAGGTACTGCGCGGGCGTCGACTCGTGATCGACGTCGCGCGCGTCGATGTCGGCGCCGTGGTCGAGCAGGTACCGCGCGATCTCGACCGTCGCCGCGCAGTGCAACGCCGTCTTGCCGTCACCTCCGCGCGCGCGGACGAGCGACGGGTCGCGCTCGACGAGCTCGCGGACCCGATCGATCATCCCGAGGTGGGCGGCCGCGACAATGTCCACGATCGCGCCGCGTGCGATGAGCGGCGCCGCCTGCTCCGGTGTGATGTCGTACTCGAGCAGGCCGAACCCGCCGGCCCACCAGGTGCTCTTGAGGTTGAGGTCCGCGCCGTACGACAGCAGCACGTCGAGCAATGGCAGGTTCTTCGTCGCGCGCGCGACGGGCCGGCTGCCGAACCAGCTGATTGGCTCGTTGATGACCGCGCGAACCTCGGCGTGCTGCTCCAGGAGCTCCCGGACGCCGTTGACGTCGCCGGCGTGGAGCGCCGCCGTGAATCGCTCCACCGGTGAGGCGGTCAGCGACTCGATCTTGCGCTTCATCTCAGCCCAGCTCGCAAAGCCGTAGCCGCGCGCAACGACGAGCTGCGTGTCGGACAAGCCGAGCGCCTCGCCGGCCGGTGGTTTGGGATGCAACGCGCGAACGCGCGCGAGCGCGTCCGGATCACCGGCCCACGCGGCGCGCAGCAGCGCCTTCGCGCGCTTCTGTTGCATTTCGAGATTCGGACGAGCGGGCAGCGGTTCGATGAACGAGGAACGATCGTGTTCGGACGCCATGACGCACCTCCCCGTTGAGGGGTGATGCCCGTTGTCCGCGAGGACGGGCTGGAGGTTCGTCAGGCAACGTGAATTGCCGAGCCGACGACAGGTGGGAGCATCCCTTCCCGCGGACGGGGCGCGTCCTGCACGCGCTCGGATCAGCTTATCATTTCGATTGTGTCCAGCCACGATCGCATCGCCGTCGTCGACTTCGGCGGCCAGTACGCCCATCTCATCGCCACGAAAGTCCGCCGCCAGCGCGTGCTCGCGGAGATTCGCCAGCCTGAAGATCCGGTCGAAGCGTTCGACGGCATGAAAGGCGTGATCCTGTCGGGCAGCCCGTCGCTCGCGTCGGGCGACGAGGGCGCGTTCAACGCCGCGATCCTCGATCTCGACGTGCCCATCCTCGGCTTCTGCTTCGGGCATCAGGAGATCGCGAAGCGGTACGGCGGCGCGGTACAGCACTGCCGGAGCGAGTACGGCCCGGCGCGCCTCGAAGTGACCGCCGAGACGCCGGTCTTCGCCGGCTTGCCCGCGCGGCAGACGGTCTGGATGAGCCACCAGGACACCGTCGTCTCGGTCGGCGAAGGGTTCCGCGAAATCGGCGTCTCGTACGACCACGACGGCGCGGCGCATCGCTACGCCGCGATCGCTGACGAGACGCGCCGGCGGTACGGCTTCCAGTACCATCCGGAGGTGGACGACACGGAGCACGGCGAGGCGATGATTCGCAACTTCGTGCTCAACGTCTGCGGCTGCCGCGATGACTGGACGATGGCGCGGCACGTCGAGGAGCAGATCGCGCACATCCGCACGGCCGTCGGCTCGCGCAAGGTTTTTCTGCTGGCCTCGGGCGGCGTCGATTCGACGGTGTGCGCGCGGCTGCTCGGCCAGGCGCTCGACCCCGATCAGCTGTACCTGCTGCACATCGACAACGGCCTCATGCGCCAGGACGAATCGCGGCTCGTGCTGGCCGAGCTCGAGCGCTTCGGCCTCGGCCGGCACCTGCACTTCGTCGATGCGTCGGATCGTTTTCTCGCTGCGCTCGATGGCGTCATCGAACCCGAGCGCAAGCGCCGCATCATCGGCGACACGTTCATCCAGCTCTTCGAGGAAGAACTGCGGCGGCTCGACCTCGGAGACATGCTGCTCGCGCAAGGCACGATCTATCCAGACACGATCGAGACCGGCGGCACGAGGCGCGCCGACACGATCAAGACGCACCACAACCGCGTGCCCGTCATCAACGAGATGATCGCGGCCGGTCGCGTCGTCGAACCGATTCGAGATTTGTACAAAGTCGAGGTGCGAGAGATGGCCGAGGCGCTCGGCATCGCCGACGCGCTGGTCTGGCGCCACCCGTTCCCGGGCCCGGGTCTTGGAGTGCGGCTGCTCTGCTCGGACGGCCGCGTGCCCGAGGGCCACGATTCGGCGCGCGTCCAGCCGCTCATCGACGCGCAGTTGCACGGCACGGGGCTCGAGGGTGTGCTGCTGCCGGTGCGGTCGGTCGGCGTGAAAGCGGACCTTCGGACCTACGAACAGCCGGTCGCGCTCATGGGCTCGGCCCGCCACGAGACGCTCGTCGCCGTCGCGGCGCAGATCTACGGGCGCGTGCCGGGCGTGAACCGGTGCGTGCTGGATCTGTCGGGGCGCGGCATTCGCCACGCCGAGCCACGCGCGGCCGGCGTCACGCGCGCCCGGCTGGACCTGCTGCGCGAAGCCGATGCCATCGTGATGCGCGCCGTCGAGCACCACGGTCTGATGCGCGCGATCTGGCAATTTCCAACCGTCATGCTGCCGCTCGCGATCGACGGCCACGGCAGCGAACTGATCATCCTGCGCCCGGTGCTCTCCGAACGCGGCATGACCGCGCGGCCGGCGCCTCTGCCGCCGGCGCTCCTCGAGGAGATTCGCGAGCCGATCCTCGCGCTCTCCGGCGTCTCAGGGCTGGTCCTGGATCTGACGACGAAGCCGCCCGGCACGATCGAGTGGGAGTAGGTTCGCGGATGTCCGCGCTGAACGACGCACGTGCAGCCTTCGATCGCGGCGCCTGGAACGAGGTGTTCTCGGCGCTCACGACGATCGACGCGCGCACACCGCTCGAGCCCGAAGATCTCGACCGGCTCGCGACCGCCGCCACACTCGTCGGCGAGGGCGCGGCGGCTACGGTAGCGCGCACCCGAGCGCACGCGGCGTACCTCGAGCGCGGCGAACCGATCCGCGCGGCCGCGACCGCGATCTGGCTGGCGTTCAGCCTCGTCGACCAACCGGATCAGCGGGCGCACGCGGCCGGATGGTTTGCCCGGGCGCGCCGGCTGGTCGACGATGCCGGCACGCCCTGCGTCGAGCGCGGTTGGCTGCTTTGCGCGGCCGCCTACCAACGCGTGCTCGACAACGACGCGGCCGGAGCGCATGCCGGCTTCGCTGATGCGGTCGACGTCGGACGCCAGTTCGGCAACGCCGACCTCGTCGCGATTTCCAGACACGGCCAGGGACGCGCGCTGCTGCGGCTCAATCGCGCCGGCGAGGGGCTGGCGCTGCTCGACGAGGTGATGATCGCGGTGACGAGCGGCGAAGTCGGCCCGCTCATTACGGGCATCGTCTACTGCGGCGTCATCAGCGCGTGCCACGACCTGTTCGACATGCGGCGCGCGCACGAGTGGACGGCGGCGATGGAGCGCTGGTGCGCGGCCAACCCCGAGGTGGTCCCCTTCCGGGTGCAATGCGTCGTCCATCGATCGGAAGCGCTGCGGTGGCACGGCTCGTGGCAGGACGCCTTCGACGAGGTCCAGCGCGCGTGCGAGCGGATGGGCTCGCCTCCGGACGCGGGGGCCGCGTACTACCAGCTGGCCGAACTGCACCGGCTGCGGGGTGAGTTCAGCGCGGCCGACGAACACTACCGCCTGGCCAGCCATGCCGGCCGCAAGCCGAATCCCGGGCTGGCGCTGTTGCGGCTGGCGCAAGGACAGCGCGACCAGGCGGCCACGGCCATTCGACTGGCGCTGCGCGAAGCCAGGGAGCGTCGCGCCCGCGTGCATCTCCTCAGGGCCGCCGTCGAGATCCTGCTCGCCACCGGCGCGATCGATGAGGCGCAATCCGCCGCCGGCGATCTGGCCGGAATTGCCGCGTCAGCCGACGCGCCATTCCTGCGCGCGGTGTCGGCGCACATGTCGGGCGCCGTGTCGCTGGCCCAGGGCCGGACCGACGCGGCCCTTCAATTGCTGCGCGAGGCTGCGGACGGCTGGCAAGGTCTCGACGCGCCGTTCGAGCGCGCAAAGACCCGCGAGATGATCGGACTCGCCTACCGGCAGCTCGGCGACGATGACGGCGCGCAGCTCGAGTTCGACGCGGCGCTCGAGGCGTTCGAACGGCTCGGCGCGGCCCCGGATGCCGCTCGAGTGACGGCGTTCACGGCCCAGACCGGGACACCCGTCTCGGGCGGCCTGACCGGCCGCGAAGTCGAGGTCCTCCGCCTGATCGCGACCGGGGCCACCAACCGCGCGATTGCGACGCGCCTGCGAATCAGCGAAAAGACCGTCGCGCGCCACGTCAGCAACATCCTGACGAAGCTCGATCTGTCGTCCCGGGCGGCGGCTACCGCCTACGCGTACGAGCACAAGCTGCTGACCTAGACCCCGACCTCGGCGTACATAGAAATACCCACGTCGAAAAATTGCGCGCCTGCACAATCCGGCCGATGCGCGGCCGCGGGGCCGCGCCGTACGCTCGGTAATCATGAGCACCCTTCATTCCACAGAGCGCATCAACACCGTCGTCATCGGCGGCGGTCAGGCTGGTCTTTCCGTCGGGCATCACCTCGCGAAGCTCGGCGTGCCGTTCATCATTCTCGACGCGAGCGCGCGCATCGGCGACGTGTGGCGTTCGCGCTGGGACTCACTCCGGCTGTTCACGCCGGCCAAGCTCGCCGGGCTCGATGGCCTGCGCTTTCCGGCGCCGCCGAATTCCTTCCCGACCAAGGATCAGATGGCGGACTACCTCGAGCTGTACGCGCGGACGTTCGCGCTGCCGATCCGATCCGGCGTGCGGGTCGATCGACTCTCGCGCATGGGCGATCGCTACATCGTGACCGCCGGCCGCGATCGCTTCGAAGCGGACAACGTCGTCGTGGCGATGGGCAGCTACCAGCGGCCGCGCGTGCCGGCGTTCGCCGCCGAGTTGGATCCGCGCATCATCCAGCTGCACTCGATCGAGTATCGACGTCCGTCGCAAGTGCAGCCCGGCTCGGTGCTGGTGGCCGGGGTCGGCAACTCGGGCGCGGAGATCGCGCTCGAACTCATGCGCCACGGTCATCAGACGACGCTGGCCGGGCGCGATACGGGGCACATCCCGTTTCACATCGACGGTCTGGCGGCGCGATGGATCCTCGCGCGGCTCGTGACTCGCGTCATCTTCCACCGTGTGCTGACGATCGCGAACCCGCTCGGCCGGCGGGTGCTGACCAAAGTCCACGGCGGCGGCCCGCTGATTCGCCTGAAGCCGAAGGAACTGGCGGCGGCCGGCATCGTGCGCGGTCCGCGGGTGACTGGCGTGAAGGACGGGCGGCCGGTGCTCGAAGACGGCCGCGTGATGGACGTCGCGAACGTCGTGTGGAGCACGGGCTTCGATCCGGGATTCGGCTGGATCGATCTTCCGATCTTCGAGGCGGACGGATCGCTGCGGCACACCGGCGGGGTGGCCGCAAACATGCCGGGGCTGTACTTCGTGGGGCTGAGGCTGCTCTACGCGTTCTCGTCGGAGATGATCCACGGCGTCGGCCGCGACGCGCAGCGGATCGCGAAGATCGTCGCGTCGAGAAGCGTGCCGGCGCCGGCCGCGGTGGCGCGCGATACCGCGGCGTGAGGAGCGGAGACGCGGTCAGTAGACGAGCGTGCGGAGCACCCGCCGCGCGTCTTCCGCGCCGGCGAATCCGGGATTGAGCTTGAGCGCCGTCTGAAGCGAGGTGCGAGCGTTCGCGTCGCTCCCGAGCTTGGCGTAGGCCATGCCCAGGTGGAAGTGGTAGGTCGGATCCTGCGGCGCGCGCTCGACGGCTTTCTGGAGCGGCGTGATGGCCAGGCTCGCCTGGTTGCGCTTGTAGTAGACCCAGCCGAGCGTGTCGTTGACTTCGGGCGCCTCGGGCGCCTGCACCCAGGCGTTGCGGGCGAGCTCCAGCCCGTAGTCGAGCTTGGTCTCGGTGACCGCGCAGATCCACGCGAGGTTGTTCGAAGCGAGCACGCCGCGGGCGTTGATCGCGAGCGACTTCATGTACCACTTTTCGGCTTCGGTCAGGTTGTTCTCGGCTTGATTCAGGAGGCCGAGCATCGCGGCGGCCATTTCCGATTGCGGCTCGCGCCTGGCCAACTCCTCGAACTGCGCCTTGGCCTGCGGCAGCTGATGGCCGGTGACGTACATCTGCCCCAGCAGGTTGTAGCCGTCAAGCCGCGTCGGATCGGCCTCGATCAACCGCTTCAGTAACGCCTCGGTGCGCGGGCGGTCGCCCTGCAACCCGTAGAACTTGGCGGCCATCAGGAGCAGGCCGGGATCGCGCGGCGCCATCGCGAGGTGCTTGTCGATGCGGGCCGCGGCGTCCGAGACGCGGTTGGCCTTGGCGTCGAGCGCAGTCAGCCCGCTGAGCCCGGCGACGGACTTCGGGTCGATCTCGACGGCGCGGTTGAAGTACTTGCGCGCGCTCGCGTAGTCGCCCTTCTCCGTCAGCAGCGCGCCCATGGTGACCTGGACGTCGCTCGAATTGGGATACCGCGACAAGAGCGAGCGCATCTGGCTTTCGGCCCGAGCCATCGTGTCGGGCCGCGCCATGAGGCTCTTGACGAGGCTCAATTGCGCGTCGAGCCGCTGAGCGCCGTACTTGATGCCCTGCTCGGCGTACGAGATCGACGTGTCGAGCTCCGCGCGGCCCATGTGGATGCGCGCCAGCTCGATGTGCGCGTCGACCAGCGTCGGGTTCAGCCGCACGGCGGCCGTGAGCGCGTTGCGCGCGTCCTCGACCATCCCGCGCGCGAGCTGCACCTTACCGAGCATGAGGTTGGCGATCGCGGAGTTCGGATCAATCGCGATGGCTTCCTTCGCCGCCGAGAGGGCTTGCTCGGTCCGGTGGTCGCTCAGGTACAGCCGGGCCTCGAAGGCGTAGGGGATCGGGTTCCGCCGATCGTTGGTCTGGATGTCCTTCACGATCTTGAGGCCCTCGTCGTGCTTGCCCGACGCGTAGGTGATGAGGGCGATTCGCAACGCCGCGGGCGTGTAGGACGGGCTCGACGTCGGCACGCGCCGGAGGATCTCGACCGCGTTCTCCGGCAAACCGACGCCGATGAAGTAGTCGGCGAGCGAAATCGAGGATTCCGCCGTGTTCTCGAGGTTGGACGCGGTCTCCAGATACGGCCGGGCATCCATCGCGTGCCCGAAGTCGATGTGGAGCATGGCGAGCGCCCGGTTGACCCGCACGTTCTGCGGCTCGAGCGCGAGCGCGTCCTTGAGCACCTTCACGGCGTCCGCGTACTGATTGCCGGACGCGTAGAAGTTCGACAGGGCCAGGCGCGCGGACATGGACTTGGGATCGGTCGCCACGGCGAGCTTGAACGTCGCCTCGGCCTGACGGCGATCCCCCTTGGCCAGCTGCAGCGTGCCGAGGTTCGTCTTCACGCCGGCCGACGTAGGGTCGAGCGCCGCCGCCTTGGCCGTAACAGCCACGGCGTTGTCGAGGTCCTGGAGTGCGGCCAGCGAGTTCGCGAGCAGGACCAGACCGGGCACGCTGTCCGGATGTCGTTCGAGCACGAACCGGGCGCGCGTCTTGGCGTCCTCGAACCGTCGAGCCACCAGCAGGAGCGTGCCGGCCTTGACCTGGATGTCGATGTTGTCGGGCAGCAGGTCGGCGGCGCGCACGTATTCGGGCAGCGACGCCGGGAGCTGGTCGTTGGCCGCCAGCGCCTCGGCCAGCTTGTAGTACGCCTCGCCGAACTTGTCGTCCTGCTGGAGCGCGAGCCTGTACTCGAGAATCGCCGAGTCGTACTGCTTCTTCGCCAGGTAACCGTCGCCGGCCTGGAGGTGCTTGCGCTTGGCCACTTCGGGGTTGTGGCACGCCGCCGCCGGGGCAAACAGGAGCAGACCGAGCGCGAGATAGACCGCGGGCCGGGAGGTCCTGATCATGTGAAGCTCGGTCCTCGGCCGATTGTAAATGACCTGGCCGGCTTTTGTGCCGGCCAGGGAAATTCAGGAGGCGTTAGCCGCGTGACGCCAGGCGGCGCCGGCGCGCAAGCGCGACGAGACCCGAGCCGAACAGGACCAGGGTCGCCGGCTCCGGAACGTTCGACGTCTGGGTCGACACGCCGTTGTTGCTGTACCACTCTTCGAATCCGGCGCCGGACGCGTACTTGTGTGGGGTGTTGCCGCCGATATCGCCGAACTCGGAGAACAGATACACGAAGTCCGAGCCCGCCAGGTACGAGTACGGCAGGAAGAAGACCATGTCCGAGCTGCCGCTGCCCTGGCCGCTCAGCGTGTAGTCGAGCTGCACCCAGTTGTCGCTGCCGGCGGTGTCGAGGTCGAACACCTTCGTCGCGCCGTTGAGGCCGCCCGACGCGTTGTTCGCGCCGCTGTTCGAGTACGTGTTCAGGTCGCCGTTCGCGGAGGTGAAGATCTCGAGCTGATCGAGCGTGATCAGGTTCTTGCCCCCGTTCGTCGCCGCCTGTTCGTTGACGTCCAGGAAGAACGCCGCATACAGCGTGCCGTTGATCATCGTCGTGGCGAGTTCACTCGTCGGCAGGTTGCGCGTGAAGTTCTTGTCCGTCTTGTCGTTGAACCCCGGCTGCATCTTGTTGCCGCCCGGATAGCTGCGGTCACCGGTGTTGTAGCCCTGTTCGGTGCCGTTCTGCTGCAGGCGCAAGAACGGGTCGATCACGCCCGTGCCCGTCGAATGCTGCTCGCCGCTGAAGAACAGACCGGTCGAACCGGTGCCGCCGGTGATGCTGCAGGACGATCCAGCGGACGTCAGGTCGCAGATCGTGTTGGCTGCGGCCGGGCTGGCGGTGAGGCCAAGACCAATGGCCAGAATGACGACGTTACGACGGAGGAGAGCGGGAAGCATACGGCTCCTTCTGGAAGAACTCGGCCCGTACTGTGCAATCGCGCTGCCAGCCAGCATGGCGCGTGAGTGGTGCCTCGTAACCTATTGCCGATAAGCCGTTTACGCCAATCCAAGCCATTGTCGACGCGCCCGCGGGGCTTCGGGAGACACCTGTGGGGCCGATTTTCTTCTTCAGAGGGGCCGACTGGGTCCTGAGGCGGCAAAACCCCGCAGGACACTCACCGGGGCGTCAACCGGGCGCGCCGGCCGCTGGGTGGGGCCGAGTTCGAGCCGCCGACGGCGCGTTCGATCGCGGCACCGAGCGTTTCCTCGTCCCAGCTGTCGTCAAAACGCACACCGTTGAGAAAGAACGTCGGCGTCCCGTTCACGCCGCTGCGGACGCCATCCATGAAGTCGTGCTCGACTCGCCCGCGCACCTGGCCCGACTCCATCGCCGCTCCGAAGGCGCCGAGATCGAGCTTCAGCCGTCCGGCTTCCTTCATGACGAACTCCGGCCCGAGCCTGGCCTGGTGCTCGTAGAGCGCGTCGTGCATCTCCCAGAACTTGCCTTGCAGCGCGGCCGCTTCCGCCGCCTCGGCGGCCAGCTCGGCCTGCGGGTGCGCGTTTTTGAGGGGCATGTTGCGGAAGACGAAGCGCAGGCGCGGACCAAATCGCGCCTGGATCGCCTTGACGATCGGATACGCCTGTCCGCAGTAGGGACATTGATAGTCGCCGTACTCGACGAGCGTCACGGGCGCATCGGCGGGTCCCTGCGCGTGGTCGTTCGGGCCGACGGGCGTCTTGAGTGTCATGACCGATTTCCCGGCATCGCTTCGAGCGCGGTGAGAATCCCATCGGCGCCGGGATTCACGGCGTCTGGCGACAGGTAGCTCCAGGCAATCACACCCTGAGCGTCGATGACGAAGAGCGCGCGTCGCGAGCAGCCGTCCCGCTCGTTGTACACCCCGTACAGCCGCGACACGTGTCCCTTCGGCTCGAAGTCGGACCACAGCGGAAAGTTGTAGTTGCGCTGGCTGCTGAACGCCGCGTGGCTCCAGACACCGTCAACGGAAATCGGCAGCAGCGCGGCGTTGAATCTCGCAAACTCACTGCCGAGCTCGTTGTACAGCGCGAGCTGATCGCCGCAGACCGGGCTCCAGTCCGCCGGATAGAACACGAGCACGACGGGACGGCCGCGATAGTCCGTCAGCGACGCGCGAGATTTGGGGCCTGTCGGAAGCGTGAACTCCGGCGCGCGTATGCCGGCCTCGAGCATCTTCATCGTCAACTCCCACTCGCCAGCCTAGCACGCCGGAATTACGCTACGCGCGCGCGCGAGATCAGCCGGTGATTTGCACCGGATCGCTCGACGACATGGTGCCGTACGTCGCCGTGATCGTCGCGGCGCCGTCGCCGACGCCGGTGACGAGGCCGGTGGCCGTGACCGTCGCGATCGTCGAATCTGACGTCGCCCACGTGGAGGTGGACGTCACGTCTTTCGTCGATCCATCGGAGTACATCGCGATGGCCGTGAACTGCACCGACGCGCCTTTCACCGGTGCGGTGCCGCTGACCACGATCGATTGCAGCGTGGCCGATGGGCTAGTGGAGTTGGAGCATGCGACGAGCGCGGCCACCGAGGCGACCGCGACAGTCAGGAGCGTGAGTCGTCGAATCATGGATTGCCGTCCTCAGATGAATTCATCGACAGCGCATCGGTCGCAGGCGATGCCCACTCAGTGCAATGCGAGTGCCAGCGACGCGCTTCGTGCGCCCGCCGCGTACAGGCGATCGATTGGCCGCGATTCAGGCGGCGGTGTCACGTGAATCGAACGGTGACTTGTCTTGCGAGGTCACAGCGCCGGGCGTGAATGCGCGCGGACGTGCGGCGGCGCGATCGCGTCCGCGATCGTGCAGCGATACTCTCACTGAGCGGAACTACATCTGGCGGAACAAGTGTACGAAGCTGCGGCTCACCGGCAGTACGTCGCCTCGTCCTTTCAGATGAATCTCCGCGGTTTCATTGTCGTGTCGCGTGACATGGCTGATCGCGCGCAGATTGACGACGGCCGATCGATGCACCTGTGCGAACTGGTCCGGATCGAGTTGCGCGAGCAGTTCCTTGAGCGGCGTCCGGACCACCGCCTCGGCCGGCTTCGCTCCATCGCGCCAAGCGACGAGCGTGTACTTCGCGTCCGACCGCAGGTAGTCGACGTCGTCCGTGGCAATCAAGCGCACGGTCTTGCCCGCCTGGGCCCGGATCCAGCGCAGCGGCTCTCTCTTGCCGCCGCCTTGCAGCCTGGCGAGCTGGGCAGTGAGTTGCTGTAACAGCTGTTCCGTGTTGATCGCCGGCCGGGATGACTGGAGCCGTTCCTTGAGGCGGCTCACCGTTTCAGCGAGCCGCGCCTCTTCGACTGGCTTCAGCAGGTAGTCCAGTGCTCCCTGCGCGAAGGCCTGCACCGCATAGTGATCGTACGCGGTGACGAACACGAGATGGGCGCGACGGCCGATGTGATTTGCGGCGTCAACGCCGGACAGGCCTGGCATGTGGACGTCGAGGAAACAAATGTCTGGGTGCCGTTCGTCGAACAACCGTACCGTCTCGCGTCCGTTCCGCGCTTCGGCCACGATCTCGAGCTCCGGCCACACGCCTGCGAGTTGGCGCCGCAGCGCATCGCGCAACAGCGGTTCATCGTCGGCGATTAGCGCAGTCGCGTGGACGGTCATGTTTGTGCCGGCATGTCGATTTCGACCGCGGCGCCTCGAGGAACGTTGGATGTCAAACGCAGCTCGGCCGCGTCGCCGAAGATCAGTTCCAGCCGCTCGCGCAGCGCGCTGAGCCCGATCCCGGGACCGCTTGCCGAGGGATGAAGCCCCGCGCCGGTATCGGTCACGCGAACGATGCAGCGGTCGCCGACCCGTTCGACGCCGATGTCGATCCGGCCTCCGTCTTCATTCGGATCGATCCCGTGCCGCACGGCATTCTCGACCAGCGTCAACAGCGTGGTCGGCGGACAGCGAACCTTGAGGGACGCCGGATCGACCTGGATGGCGTACTGGAGGCGATCCGGCATGCGCATCTGCATCAGTTCGAGATAGGGCCGAACGAGCTGCAGCTCGCGCTCGATCGTGGCCGCAGGCTCGTGAAGCAGCGGGACCGCCGCGCGCAGATACGCCGTGAGGCTTCGAAGCAGGGCCGACGCGTGCGGCGACCCGGCATCGACGAGCGCCTGCACGTTGGCGAGTGTATTGAACAGAAAATGCGGGCTCACCTGCGCCTGCAGCAGATGCAACCGCGCGTCGAGCGCCTGCCGCTCGAGCTCACTGCGCTCGAGCGCGAACGCCAGCTGCTGATCGCGCGCAAAGGCCTCCTTCTGGCGGACCACCGCTGCGAGCGCCGTCCACGGCGCGAGGAGGAGGCCGGCGAACGTGAGGTGCGTCCACCCGGCCCAGCGATCCGGACTGTCCCAGAACGGCGGCGCACCTCGCGGAGTGGACACAAGGTAAATCAGCAATGTCGTCACCGGCATGAACACGCCGACCGCGACGACTTGCAGCGTCCATCGCTGGAGCCAGCGCGGCAGTGTTCGCGGCCACACTTCGAAGAGCGCGAACGCCGTCGTCGCGGATAGTCCCAGGATCGTGGTGCGGAGAAAGAGCGAGAAGATCGAGCCTGTCCATCCGAACAACAACACGAGGCCAACGCTGATGGAAATCGTCAGCGCCACGGCCAGTCGTCGAGAGGTCTTCGCTGTGAGCCTGGCTGGCCTCGCGGCGGTCACCGCGTCGGACATGAGAGTGAGGATACCAGTGCCTCAGCGGCCTTCAACGCTTGACCACGTCCACGCCTGCCAGATGATGACCACGGTGCACACGGTTTCGAGTGTTGCGAAGAACAGGTATTCAGGAAGCGCGGGTGGCTTGCCCCATCCGAGCAGAGGCGGAACGAAGGTCAGGAAACCGTTGACAGACGTCAGGAGGACGCCCGCGATGATATTCGCTAGCCGATTGGCTCTAAACGGAAGCAGTCGAGACGCCAGAATCATGGCGATGGGTATTTCCATCAGGACCGCTGAACCCATCAGGACCCATGGCGGGAGAGGCTCGAATGAAGCTGGACGGCCGGCAATAGCAAACAGGGCCACGACGTCCGCATACAGGTAGGTCAATAACGCGAAGAGCCACAGTTGAGACAACCGCTCCTTGATGTCATGCATATCAGCCTCCCCTAAGGCCGTCGGCGCCACGGCAGTTGCCACAGCGCGCGCGCGGACAGGATGACGGACAGCCCCGCGCTCCCGCCCAGCGCAAGCAGCGTCCAGACAAAGAAGAAGATCCCGGTGGAGTTGGCCAGCCTGCCGCCGACAAGTCCCGCGCCCCGCATGTGGACGACGGGAACAATCGATCCAAGGAGCGAGCCAAGAAGCATGATCAAGTAACCAGATCGCCTCCCGTTCAGTCCCAGCGTGCCGAACAGCCAGACGACCAGCACCAGTACCCCAACGATGTTGTTGACTCCTCCCGGCTCGAACCCGCGGACGACGTCATCCGCGAGATGAAATGTGCAGAAGAGAATCGAGAGCAGCGAGGTGACCGTCAATATCGTGGCGGACTTCATGCGTACGAATCTCGCAGCAGGCATACGAGTGAACAACCGGATTGCGACGGACGGCGGATTGTTGGGGACGAACGGAGGCGACAATCCCTGATCGTCGAACCAAGCCCCGGATCAGAAGCGAGTGAGCGGCAGCGAGTGAGCCACGCGAACGGAGGGCAACTTGCCTACGTGCTTTCTACTGGAGGCGAGTTGTGCGAGTGACCCGCCTTCGCTAGTCGCGCGCGTCGCGCGCAGCTACGGCGGGGCAAGGCGTGTAAGAGGTCCGGGGGCAAAGCCCCAATCAAGCAGCGAGTGAGCGGTAGCGAACGAGCCGCGCGAGCGGAGTGGGGATCGTGGGGCCCCACGAGCGAAGCGCGTAGGGGGTCCCGGGGGCAAAGCCCCCGGATCAAGAAAGGATTTGGCGGGGTCGACGAGGCTCGAACTCGCGACCTCCGGCGTGACAGGCCGGCGTTCTAACCAGCTGAACTACGACCCCGATCTTTCACTGACGCTTGCCATGAGGTGACGGGCAATGAGGCGGTGAGGCCATGCCCAACCGCGCTCCTGTCACTGCTTGCCCTCGTCACCTGCCGTGCCGCCGCGAATGGTGGGCGGTACAGGACTTGAACCTGTGACAGCCGGCGTGTAAGGCCAGTGCTCTACCACTGAGCTAACCGCCCCGACCGACAGCAGAACATTATGACACTTAGCACTTTTGGGTGACAAGCGCCTGTCATCTCGGGCCTCGTCGTCAGTGCGCGGCCGCAAAGATCCGGCCCACGTTCTCCGGCGAGAAGAACTCCGCGGGCGAGGTCACACCGGCGATGACCCGCGCAAACCCGTTCATGGCGTCCTGGTTGCCGTGAACGGCCGCAAAGATCTTCTGCAGCTCGGGCGGCGGCGGCGCGAGCCTCGCGTACTGACACGTGAACTCGTACATCGGCAGCACGTGATTGTCGCGGTCGCGTTGGTAGGCGGCCAGGGCCTCGTCGAATCCGCGCGCGCCGGAGAGCCACTCGTCCAGGGCGGCGGCGCAGCGCTCCGCGTCGCGAAACGCGTCGCTGATGCCCTGCGCGGTGATGAAGTCCTTGTGATAGCCGGCGTCGCCGACGAGCGCCCAGCCCGGACCAAACGGCTTGCGGAAAAAGTTCGGCACGGCCGTGCCCACCAGACGCTCGACGCGTTTGGCCGCGCGAATGCGCTCGGCAAACGCCGGAGCTCGCTCGAAGGCGCGCAGGTAGTGCCCTTCGACGTCGCGCTTGTTCGCCTCGAACTCAGCCGCCGGCCACGAGACGACCACGAGCGTGACGTCATCGTTGGTGGGCCACGCCGCCCACGTGCGGTCCACCCGGTCGTACGCTTCGAAGCGGCCGCCCATCTCGAGGCCGCCCCAGTAGGTGTAGTAGCCCGCCTCGAGCGGCGGCCGGTCGTGGTACTGCTCCGGCGTGACGACCTTGGCGACGAGCGAGTGCAGGCCGTCCGCGCCAATCACGACGCGCCCCTGCTCGGTGACGGACGGACCCGACTTGCTGCGGCCGCGAATGCCGGTGACACGTCCATCCTTGATCTCGAGCCCTTCGACGACGAAGCCCTCGCGAACCTCTGCGCCTGCTTCCGCGGCGGCGTCCACGAGCAGCTTGTCGAGGACGGTCCGGCGCGGACCGTAGGCGACTTTGGATTCCGGCGTGCCCGGCGATCCCGAGATCACGAACGGACCGAAGTCGAAGGCGTAGGTGTCGATCGCCGGACAGCCGGTCGCGCGCAGCCGATCGAGCAGCCCCCAGCGAGCCAGCGCCGCCACGCCCGGCGGATGAATCAAATGCGTGGAAATCGTGTCGCTCGGAAACGTGGCGCGATCGACGAGGAGAACGCGGTAGCCCTTGCGGGCCAGGAGCATGGCGGTCGGCGAACCCGCACAGCGTGCGCCGATGATGATGGCGTCGTACGGCTTCATGACGATCCTCCCGGAAAAATGGCCGGAACGATGCGCTCGGAGTGATGAAGCCGCGGATTATCGCATGGCCGCGGCGCGCGGCCACGGCGATCTTGACATCCCCTCTGCCGTGACAGATTCTGAGGACGCTCGCATGCTCAACCTCGCCGCGCTGCGCCAGACTCCGCTCGCCCGTGACCCGTACGAGCACGTCATCGTCGACAACTTCGTGTCCGCGGAGGCGACCAAAGCGGTCGCCGGCGATTTTCCGAAGGTGACGACGACCGGCAGCTATCCGCTGTCGGAGCTCTCGTACGGGCCCGCGTTTGGCGCGCTCGTGGACGAGCTGCTCGGCGCCGAGTTCCAGGACGCGATGGCCGATCGCTTCCAGCTGAAGCTCGATCAGTACTTCAAGATCGTCACCGTGCGCGGGCGCGTCGGGCCGCACGACGGCAGCGTGCACACCGACGCGACGTGGAAGATCATCAGCGTCCTCCTCTATCTCAACGAGCAGTGGGCGGACGCCGGCGGGCGGCTCCGGCTGCTGCGCAGCGAGGACGTCAACGCCACGGCGATCGAGATCGTGCCGAAGTGGGGCACGCTGCTCGCGTTCCGTCGCGCGGACAACTCGTGGCACGGGCACCTGCCCGCCAACGGTGAGCGGCGCGTCGTGCAGCTGAACTGGGTGACGAGCCAGGAGATGGCCGACCGGGAGCTGCGCCGCCACAAGCGGTCCGCGTTCTTCAAACGGCTGCTCCGCCGCCCAGCCTGATGGGCGAGGCCCCGCCAGCGCGATCCGGCCGCCGCATCGCGATCGTTCGCTTCACGTCGCTCGGCGACGTCGTGCACACGCTGCCAGTCGCCGCGGCCGTGCGCCGGCACGAGCCCACAGCGCGCCTGATTTGGCTCGTCGAAGAACACGAGCAGATTCTGCTCAACGGCAATCCGATCGTCGATGACGTGCTGCTCGTCCCGCTGCGCCGGTGGCGCGAGCAGCTGACGCGCGCGAGCGGCTTCGGCGCGATTCGGCGGGAGCTCGGCGCGCTGCGGCAGCGGCTGCGCGAGCTGCGGATCGACGTCGCGATCGACGTGCAGGGATGGGCGCACAAGACCTCGCCGTTCGTGCGCATGACCGGCGCGCCGCTGCGCATCGGGTTCGATCGGCGCTACGCCCGCGATCCCGTGTCGACGCTGTTCACGACCGTCCGCGTGACTCCCCCGCCGGGCACCAAACACGTCGTCGATCTCAATCTCACGCTGCTGGGACCCGTGGGCATCAGCGCGCCCGGCACGGCGCAGTTTCCCCTGCCGCTGTGGCCGGACGCCGAGGCGCGCATCGCGACGTGGCTGCGCGAGCGCGCGATTCGGACGCCGCGCTTGATCGCGTTGCTGCCGAGCACGCGCGGCCCGCAGAAGCTGTGGCCGGCCGGGTCCTTCACCGAGCTGGGACGCCGGCTGCTCGCCGGGGGTGACGCAACGCTGCTCCTGCTCGGCGGCCCGGGGGAAGAAGCGCGGCTCGACCAGGTCCGCGGCAACTTGCCGGCCGATCGCACGATTGTGTGGGCGGGCGGCACTGTGCCGGAGCTCACGGCGATTCTGCGGCGCACGGATCTGGTGATCGGCAACGACACCGGGCCGCTGCATCTCGCCGCCGCGCACGAAGTGCCGTCGCTGGGATTGTTCGGGCCGACGCGCGGCGAGCGCAACGGCCCGTACGGGCCGTCCGGCGCGTTCATTCAAAGCCGCACGGGAAAAATGGCGGACATCGCGGTCGACGAGGTCGAAGCGCGGGCGCGCGATCTCAGCCGAGCATCATCCGCAGCACGAGCAGCCCAATCCCGCTCGCGAATCCGAGAATAGTCCGGTACTCCTGGTTGGCGACCACGCGCTCGAGACTGAACGTCCGGGCGACCGGCGCGCCCTGACCGGCACGGTACGCGTCGTACTCGCGCCCGAACTGCGCCACGAGCTCGGCCTCTTCCGCGCGCATCGCCGCGGGAATCGTGACGGCGAAGTACGCGATCACGAGCAGCGCGGACACGACGCGATTGGTCGCGATCGCGAATCCGACGCCCATGATCGTCGAGCCCAGATACAGCGGGTGTCGCACGAGCTGATACGGACCCGATCGTGTGACTTCTCGACCCTTGGTGATGTGCCCCGCGGCCCAGATTCGCAGCAGTTCGCCGGGAAGCGCGATCAGCACGCCCGCCAGGATGGAGAACGGCGTCGGACGCGCCAGCCAGAGCGCGATCGCCGCGCAGAGAAACCCGAGCGCGACGCGCTTGCGCTGCAGAAACTTCAGCCAGCCCGGCACCGCCGGCGGCGGCGCCGCTTGTGTGGCCGCGGGCGCCGAAGCGGGAGCATCGTCGAGCAGCTTCGCGACCAGCGCCTTGGTCGAGTGATCTTTCGGATCGCCCACGATCGCGATGCGGCCGCCGTAAGCGCGCACGACGTCGCGCTCGGGCACGGTGTCGGTCGTGTAGTCGGTGCCCTTGCAGTGCACGTCCGGCTTGAGGCGCTCGAGCAGGTGCGCGACCGTCGTCCCGGAAAACACCGTCACGTAGTCCACACCGCGGAGCGCCGCGACGAGCTCGGCGCGCGCCGCGGCCGGCAGCATCGGCCGGCCCGGGCCTTTGAGCGCGTGCACCGAGTCGTCGTCATTGATCGCGACGATGAGGCGATCGCCCTCCGCGCGCGCGCCTTCGAGGTAGCGCACGTGCCCGACGTGAATGATGTCGAAGCAGCCGTTGGCGAACGCGATGCGCCGGCCCGCGCGGCGATCGGCGGCGACGCGATCGGCGAGCTCGGTCTCGCTGAAAATCATACCGGGAGTCATTTTACGTTTTGCGTAAAACTACTCCCGGCGTCATTTCGAATTGCGTCCGCGAGCTCAGCGGCGCTCACCGTGGCGGTGCCGCGCTTCATGACGACGATGCCGCCGGCGTAGTTGGCGAGCCGCGCGGCCTCGCTGAATGACGCGCCCGCCGTGAGCGCGAGCGCGAACGTGGCGATGACCGTGTCGCCGGCGCCCGTGACGTCGGACACCTGGTCGGATCCGACGATGGGAATGTGATCGGTCGGCGCGCCCGTTTCGAACAGCGCCATGCCGCGGCTGCCGCGGGTGACCAGCACGGCCGGACACCGCAGCCGCTCGAGCAGCGTGCGGCCGGCGCGCTCGAGCACGTTGCGGTCCTCGTCGATGTGCACGCCAAGCAACGCTTCGACCTCCGACTCGTTCGGCGTCGTCGCGGTCATCGCGCCGGCATAGCCGGTGAGGCCGTGTCGCGCGTCGACCAGCACGAGCGGGCGCGTCTTCACGCGCGCGGACGCGAGCGCCCGCCGCCACACCCCGGGGGTGATCGCGCCGTAGCCGTAGTCGGAGATGATCACTGCGTCGGCGCGCCGAAGTGCACGCGCCAGCGCCGCCTCGACGTGGCGCTGGATGGCCGGCGTCACGACCGTGCCCGCGCGATCGATCCGCACGACCTGCTGTTTGGCGGAATGGACGCCGCCGGCGAGGATGCGCGTCTTGACCGGCGTGACATGGCGGTTCGCCACGAGCACGTTGCGCGCGCTCGCGCCCCGGCCCAGCGAATCGAGCAGCCGCCGCCCCGCCTCGTCGCGCCCGACAACGCCAATCACGTCGACGCTCGCCCCGAGCGCGGCGGCGTTGTTCGCGGCATTTCCCGCCCCGCCAGGCACGACCTCCGTCGCGTCGTAGCGGACGATCAGCACCGGCGCTTCGCGCGACACGCGCTCGATTTGACCGTACAGAAACTCGTCGGCGATCAGATCGCCCACCACCGCGATCCGCGCCTGCTTGAAGCGTCCGATGACGCGCCGGTATCGCGCGCTCGCTGCCTTCGCCGTCATGCGCCTCCTGCCGGCGCCGCGGCCTGCTCGAGAATCCACGACGTGGCCTCCATCAGATCGGTGCTGAGCCGCGCTGCCTGGACCGAGTCCCCCATGCGCGCCAGTTCGACTTCGCCATACCCCGTCCGCACGAGCACGCCGCGCGCGCCGACCGATCGCGCGAGCCCGAGATCGCCCGCCTTGTCGCCGACGACGAACGATCGCGCCAGATCGATCGCGAATCGCTGCTGCGCTTGTCGCACCATCCCGGGCGCGGGCTTGCGGCAGTCACAGTCGACGCGCAGCGACTCGATCGTCGCGCGCGGATGATGCGGGCAGTAGTACCAGCCGTCCACACGGCCACCCCCGGCGGTGATGTACGCCGCCATCTCCTCGTGCGTTTGCCGGACGAATGCTTCCGGGTAGAACCCGAGCCCGACGCCGCCCTGATTGGTCGTGACGAACACGAGAAACCCGGCGCGATTGAGCAGCCGCACGGCGTCCACTGTATAGGGAAACCAGTGCAGGTCCTCGAGCCGGCTGAGGTAGCCGACGTCGCGCACCATCGTGCCGTCGCGGTCGAGAAACACCGCCGGGCGCACGATCAGCCTCCCGCCTTCGACAGGTACCGCGTCACAGTTTCGATCACGCGGTCCGCGGAGATGCGCTTCATGCAGCGGTGATCGATCGGACAGTCGCGCAGGTGGCAGGGACGGCAGAACACAGCTTCGGTGAGCACCTCGTGCACGCCAAGCGGATGGGTCGCGCGCTCATCGGTCGGTCCGAACAGCGCGACGACCGGCCGGCCGACCGCGGCCGCGACGTGCATCGCGCCGGAATCGTTCGTCACGAACACCGCGCATCGCGCGGCGACCCCGGCCAGCACGCCGAGGCTCGTCCGGCCCACGAGATCGACGACGCGCGCGAGCGCGTCCGGCGCGTGCGCGCGCAGCCAGGATTCTATCGCACGCTCCGCGTCGCGATCGTGCGCCGCGCCGACGATCACCGACGTCGCGCGGTGCTCGCTCGCGAGCCGCGCGATCACGGCCGCAACGCGATCGGGCGGCCACTGCTTGGCCTGCCCGTACGCCGCGCCCGGCGCGAAGCCGACGATCGGCCCGTCAACCGCGCCGCGCTTCGGCGCGAGGAGCGCCGCCGCGCGCTCGGCGCTTGCCGCCGTCACCGCGATGCGAGGCGGGGCATCGTCGCACGCGACATCGAGGCCGCGGACGAGCGCGCGAAAATAGTCAGCGTGATGGCGCGGCCCGCTGACCTTCTCGGGCCGGCTCTTGCGCGTGAGCAGCACGCCGCGCCCCGAGGTCGCGTAGCCCCAGCGCGCCGGCACGCGCGCCCGCCGCAGCTGCCAGGCAGATCGAAACGAGTTGGGAAAGAGGATCCCGAGATCGAACGCGCCCGCCGCCAGCGCCTTGATCGCCTCGCGCTGCTTGTCGGCGAGCTCGATCACGTGATCCGGCCGCACGTCCGTTCCCTCGCGGTAGAGCGCCGCGAGCGACGCGGCGGCAGCCACCGTCAGTTCCGCGCGCGGATACGCGCGCCGCACCGCTGCCATCGCCGGCAGCGCGAGCACGGCGTCGCCGAGCCAGTTGGGGGCGCGCAGCACGATGCGCGATGGCGCAGACGCCGCGCTCATTCCGCAGGCTCCTCGCGCTCGTCGGACGCCGCGGCGGGAAACATGCCCGGCATCGGCGCCGCCTCATCTCCCTCGTCGCGCCAACGGCGGTGCATCCACAACCAGAGATCCGGATACCGGCGGACATACATCTCGAGCACGTCGGTGCAGCGCTGCGTGAGATCGCGCACCGGATCGGTCGATCCCGGCGGCGGCAGCTCAATCGGGTGCTCGTAGATCAGCCGGTAGCGTCCATCGCTCTGCGGCAGCGCGAACGCCGGAATCAGCGGCGCGCCGGTCCGCAGCGCCAGCGTCGCGAGCGCGGCGGTCGTCGCGGCCGTCCGGTTGAAGAAGTCAACGCGCACGGCGTCGCTCCCCTGGATGTGCTGGTCGATCAGAATCGCCACGCATTCGTTCGCGTTGAGCGCGCGCAGCACGCGGCGCAGCGCGCCCCGGCGGTAGATCACGCGGTTGCCCGTCGCCATACGCATCTTCTCGAGCAGGACGTGCAGGTACGGATTGTCGAGCGGCCGCGCCAACACCGACAACGACGGCAGAACGAGCGGCTGCGCCAGGCCCTGCAGCTCCCAGTAGCCGAAGTGTCCCGTGAAGATGATCGCGCCGTGGCCGCGCGCAAGCGCCGCCTGCACGCGATCCTCGCCCTCGAACTCGACGCGCGCGCGAATCTGATCCGCGGAGAGCGTGCTGAACTTGAGCAGGACGACGAGCAGCCGCCCGAAATGCGCGAACGTCGCGCGCGCCACCGCGCGACACTCGGCTTCCGATCGCGTTGGAAACGCGGCGCGCAGCTGGCGGACGGCCAGGCGCCGATGCGATCGATCGACCGCGTAGAAGAACAGCCCGACCAGGCTGCCGAGCCCGCGCGCGGCCGCATCCGGCAGGACACCGACGATCGCTCGCATCGCGGCGACGACGCTGTACTCGAGGCGGTAGCGCAGCGAGGCCCCGCTCACTGGCGCGCCTCGCGCAGCCGATCGAACAGCCACGGCCGGAACGCCGCCGACGGCTCGATCGAGACCTCGAGCGGCACAACCGCGCACGCGAACGGCAGCGGCCGCATCCACCTCAGCCGGACCGCGTCTTTCTCTGTGGTGACCACGCCGGCCGCGCCAGTCTCACGCACCGACTCGGCCATGCGATCGAGATCGCGGCGGCCGTAGCGATGGTGATCGCCGAACGTCAGCAGCCGGCTGATGCTCCAACCCGCGCTCTTGAGCGACGCCTCAAACCGCGCGGGCTCGGCGATGCCCGCCACGGCCACGACGGGACCGCGTCCGCCGGTCCACGGCCGCTCGGCCTCGATCGACGTTGGCGCGCCCAGCGAGCGATTGAGCGAAAACGTCGGCACCTTCGGAAACGCGGACGCGATCGCGCCGGCGCTTCCATTGGGCGACACGAGCGCATGCGCGCGCGACAGCGCGCTCACCGGCTCGCGCAGCGTGCCGAACGGCATCCGCCGCCCCCGCAAATCGTCCGGCGTCACCAGCACGAGATCCACGTCGCGTGCCACCTGCCGGTGCTGAAACCCGTCGTCGAGCACCACGACCGTCGCGCCCAACGCGCGCTCGGCCAGGGTGCGCGCGATCGCGCGCTGCTCGCAGACGAGCACGATCGCTCCGGGCACGCTGCGCGCGATGAGCAGCGGCTCGTCGCCGCTTCGATCGAGGTCCGCAACCACGTGCGTACCGTCGCTCACGACGACGACGCCCGGCTCGACGAGGCGCCGCCCGTACCCGCGGCTCAACACGGCGGGCCGCTCGCCCGCGTCAATCAACAACCGCGCGAGATGGATGACGACAGGCGTCTTGCCCCGCCCGCCCATGGAGAGGTTGCCGACCGAGATGCACGCACTACCCACGCTTGAACGGCCTCACGACGCCACGGCCGGCGGGCGCGGGGAGCAAGTCGAAGATCGCTTCGAGGGTGCGAGGTTTCGCGCCGCGGTTGGCCTCGACCAGCGCGCGTGCCGCCGCGCCGAGCCGCGCGCGCTCGACCGGATCGCCGGCCAGCCGCAGCACGACCTCGGTCAACTCCGACGCGCTCATCACCTGGAGGGCAGCCTGACTCGTCAGAAACGTGGCCGCGATCTCCGCGAAGTTCTGCATGTACGGGCCGAAGATGATCGGCTTGCCGTGCACGGCCGGCTCGAGAATGTTGTGGCCGCCCTGATCGACCAGGCTGCCGCCGACAAAGACGACTGTCGCCACCTGAAAGAGGTGCGCCAGCTCGCCGATCGAATCGAGCACGACGACATCGGCGCGCGGCTCAGCGTCCACGGCGAGCTCGGTCCGCCGCATCACGCGAAACCCTTCCGCGCGCGCCAGCGCTTCCGCCTCGCCGAAGCGCTCGGGCTTCCTGGGCGCAATGATGAGCAGCGCCGACGGCTGCACGCGCCGCAGCGCGGCAAACGCCGTGAGCACCGGCGTCTCCTCGCCCTTGAGCGTGCTCGCCGCCATGAACACCGGCCGCGACGGAGGAATGCGGAAGTACCGGAGCACGCGTCCGGCGCCGCGCCCGGCCGCGAGGCCCGGTGACTCCAGCGACTCGAACTTGAGGCTGCCCGTCACCGTCACCCGGGCGGGATCGGCGCCGATGTCGATGATCCGCCGCGCGGACTCGTCGCTCTGCATGCAGAACTGGTCGACGTCGGCCAGCACCCCGCGGAAGAATCCGCGCGCGAGTCTGTACCGCGGATACGACCTCGACGAAATCCGGCCATTCACGAGCATCGTCTTGACGCCCTGGCGCCGGCAGGCGCGCAGCAGGTTCGGCCAGATCTCGGTCTCCATCATGATGAAGAGCCGAGGCTTGACCAGCCGAAGCGTGCGATTGACGAACGGCGGCAGATCGAACGGCAGGAAGAAGACGGCGTCCGCGTCCGGCAGCCGGGTCCGCGCCACCTGTTGGCCGGTCAGCGTGGTCGTCGAGAGGAAGATTCGAAGGCCCGGGTAACGCTGGCGCAACTCGGGCAGGAGGGCGCGCGCCGTCAGCACCTCGCCGACCGAGACGGCGTGGATCCAGATCGACTCGTCACCGTCGATGTTGAAGCTGACGGGCAGGTACCCCATCCGCTGCGGCAGGTTGCGGACGTATTTTCGGTACCGAAGGGCCTGATACGCGAACCACGGCGACAGCACCACCGCGAGGACGACGATGGCCAGCGTGTAGAAAACGTGCACGTCTGAAGAATCATAATGGGTAAAATGGGGAGTTTGATCGGCACCTAGACCCGTCGAGGAGGAGTTCACGCATGGCCCTGAAGGTTGGGATCAACGGCTTCGGGAGGATCGGGCGCAACATCATGCGCGCCGCCCTGGCTCACGACGACATCGATTTCGTCGCGGTCAATGACCTGACGGACGCCGCCACGCTCGCCCACCTGCTCAAGTACGACTCGATCCTCGGCAACCTGAAGGCCAACATCAAAGCCTCGGGCGACCGGATCAGCGTCGACGGCGACGAGTTCCAGGTGCTCGCGACAAAGGATCCCGCGCAGCTGCCCTGGAAGGCACTCGGCGTGGACGTCGTCTTCGAGTCGACGGGCAAGTTCACGAAGCGTGACGACGCCGCGAAGCATCTCGCCGCGGGCGCCAAACGCGTCGTCATCACCGCGCCCGCCAAAGGACCGGACGTGACGGTCGTGATGGGCGTCAATCACGAGATGTACGATCCGGCGAAGCACCAGATCGTTTCCAACGCGTCCTGCACGACCAACTGCCTCGCGCCGGTGGCGAAGGTGCTGCACGAGACGTTCGGCATCCAGAAGGGCTGGATGACGACGGTCCACGCGTACACGAACGATCAGCAGCTGCTCGACCTGCCGCACAAGGATCTGCGGCGCGCTCGCGCCGCGGCGCTCTCGATGATTCCGACGACGACCGGAGCGGCCAGCGCGCTCGGTGAGGTGATGCCGGCGCTCAAGGGCAAGCTCGACGGCATCAGCGTGCGCGTGCCGACGCCGAATGTCTCGATGATCGATCTCAGCACGCTCCTGGGCCGGAAAGCGACGGCGGAGGAAGTGAACGCGGCGTTCAAGAAGGCCGCGGACGGCGCCTACGCGGGCATCATCGAGTACGTCACCGAACCGCTCGTGTCGATCGACTTCCGCGGCAACCCGCACTCGGCCATGCTCGACGCGCCGTACACCAAGGTGCTCGACGGCGATTTCGTCAAAGTGGTCGCGTGGTACGACAACGAGTGGGGATACTCCAGCCGGTGTATCGATCTGATCCTGTATATGGCCAAGCGCGGTCTCTAGATCGATGAAGACCATTCGCGATCTCCAACTCGACGGCCGGCGCGTGTTCGTGCGCGTGGACTTCAACGTGCCGATCGAGCAGGGACGGATCACGGACGACACGCGCATTCGGGCCGCGTTGCCCACCATCAAGCACGCGCTCGATCACGGTGCGACGGTGATCCTCGCCTCGCACCTCGGCCGGCCGAAGGGCAAGCCGAAGCCGGAGTTCAGCCTCAAGCCCGTCGCCGACCACCTCGCGTCCCTGCTGGGGCGTCCGGTCGCGTTCGCGCCCGATTGCATCGGACCGGCGGCCGCCGACGTCGTCAAGGCGAATCCCAGGGGCGTGATCCTGCTCGAGAACCTGCGGTTCCATCCCGAAGAAGAAGCGAACGACGCCGGCTTCGCGAAGGCGCTCGCTTCGCTCGCCGACGTGTACGTCGACGACGCGTTTGGATCGGCGCATCGCGCGCACGCGTCGACCGAGGGCATCGTCCATCACGTGAAGGAGGCGGCGGCCGGATTTCTCCTGGCGGCCGAAGTCGAGTACCTCGGCAAGGCGCTGTCGTCGCCGGATCGACCGTTCGTCGCGATCCTCGGCGGCGCGAAGGTGTCCGACAAGCTCGAGGTCATCGACAATCTGTTGACGAAGGTCGACGGGCTGCTCATCGGCGGCGCGATGGCGTACACGTTCTTCAAGGCGCAGGGGATCGCGACGGGCAAGTCGCTCGTCGAAGACGATCTGCTCCAGACGGCGCGCGAGCTGCTCGCGCGCGCGAAGGCACGCGGGCTCGCGATCGAGCTGCCGATCGACCACGTCGTGGCGCCGAAGATCGATGCGGCCGCGCCGGCGGCGACGCTGGCCGTCGGTGACGCGGCGATCGGCGATCGGATGGGCCTCGACATCGGCCCGAAGACTGTCGCGCACTACGCGGACGTGATCGGCCGGGCCAAGACGGTCGTGTGGAACGGGCCGATGGGCGTGTTCGAGATCGACGCGTTCGCGGCCGGCACGATTGGCGTCGCGCGCGCGGTCGCGGCGGTCCACGGCACGACCATCATCGGCGGCGGCGACTCCGTGGCGGCGGTCACCCGCGCGGGCGTCGCCGGCAAGATGACCCACATCTCGACCGGCGGCGGCGCGTCGCTGGAGTTCCTTGGCGGCCGGGAGCTGCCGGGGGTTAAAGTGCTTAGTTAACTTAGAACTCAAAACTTCGAACTTAGAACTGTTCTGCGCGAGTTCTGAGTTTGAAGTTCCAAGTTCTAAGTTGACTCTTTTCTCCTATGCGCATCCCCGTCTTCGCGGCCAACTGGAAGATGCACAAGACGCTCAGCGAAACGCTGGCGTACGTGCGCGAGTTCGGCGCGCTGGCGAAAAACGTCACCGGCGTTGAGATCGTGCTGGCGCCGCCGTTCACCGCCCTCGCGTCGGCCGCCGAGGCGGCCACGCGCACGCGCTTCGCCATCGCCGCGCAGGACGTCTACTTCGAGCGCGAAGGCGCGTTCACCGGCGAAGTGAGCGCGCTCATGATCAAGGATGCCGGCGCGACGCACGTCATCATCGGCCACTCGGAGCGCCGGCGCCTGTTCGGCGAGACGGACGCGTCGGTGAATCGAAAGCTGCGCGCGGGGCTGACCGCCGGGTTGACCGCCATCGTCTGCATCGGCGAGACGCTCGAAGAGCGCGAGTCGGGCGCGACGCTCGCCGTGCTCGACCGTCAGATTCGCGCGGGGCTCGACGGGCTCTCCGGCGATGAAATCGCCGCGCTCATCGTCGCCTACGAGCCGGTGTGGGCGATCGGCACCGGCCGCAACGCGACGTCCGCGGAGGCGGGCGAAGCGCACGCGCACATCCGCGCGCGGCTGCGCCAGTGGTTCGGCGGCGCGCCCGCCGATCGCTGCCGCATTCTCTACGGCGGATCGGTCAAGCCCGAGAACATCCGCGAGCTCGCGGGCCTCGAGGACGTCGACGGCGCGCTCGTCGGCGGCGCCAGCCTCGAAGCGCGGACGTTCTTCGAAATCGTCAGCCGCGCGACTTCAAGGTAGAAAACGGTTTTCACGACCCAGAGGCGCTGGGCGTGGGGTCGGTTTGCCGCAGAGCTGGGCCGCTGGCCTATAGGGTGGGCCAATGGCCCACAAGTGTATTACTGACCACGACGTGGGCCGCTGGCCCAGGGTGCGGTCCGCTGGCCCAGGGCTGGTGGATCTAGGACCCAGGCCGAGGGTCCGGATCGCGGGACGCCACACCCTCGCTGCCGGACAGCACTTCAGCCGCGAGCGGCTAGCGGCTCGCCTTTCGCGCCTCGGCCAGCTCTGGTCGTCCGGGATTGTCCGCCTTCACGCAGATCTTCAGCAGCTGCGCGTAAATCGCCTTCGACTGCGCCTGGTCGCCGGAGAGGGCCGCGGCGCTCGCCGCGCCGTACAGCGCGCGGAACCGGTTCGGCTCCTTCTTCATCACGGCCTGATATTCCTTGAGCGCGGCCGCCGGCTGTTTGAGCTCGAGCAGCATGTCGCCGAGCAGCTCGCGCGCGGGCGCGACGGGGCCGGGCGTCACGGCGCTCTTCTCGGTCGCATCCTCGCGAGTGGCTGCTGTTCGCATGAGTGACAGCGCCTCGTCAGGCCGCTTCTCGGCGAGCGCGAGAAACGCGGACGCCTCGAGTCGCTCGATCTCGACCTGCTCGGCCCAGTACGCCTCGTTGGCGATCGTGAGGCGATCGCGGAGCTGCGCCAACGTGTCGATCGACGCCTTCGCTTGCGCCAGCGCGCCGGTGTGCGCGCCGCCGAGCGCGCGCGCGAAGTGCGTCATCGCGTCCGCGTACGGCAGGGTCGTGGACTTCGGCTCGAGTGCGGCCGCGGCCTTCCAGTCGCGATGCTCGAGCGCCCAGCGCACCGGAATCGCCGCGGTGGCGAACACGCCGGCCGATCCAGGCGCGGCGGAGTTGACCGCGTTCAGGTTGAGCCGGTTCGTGATCTCGGGCAGCTTCTGCATCAGGGCCTGCACGGCGCGGTCCTGGCCCGTCTGCAGGTACGCGTACGCCATGTAGTCCATCGCGTGCAGCTGTTCGGCCGTCGCGCCCTCTTTGCTCGCCTCGTCCGCCGAGAGAATGTTCGTGTCGATCGATTCCTGCCACGCGCCGACGCGCGTGAACGTGTGCGACGGCATGTGCAGCGCGTGCGGCGCCGACGGCGCGATCTTCGCGTAGCTGCGCGCCGCGCCGAGCGCGTGATCGGCGAGCGCCGGCACGTCGTAGCTGTGGATGATGTAGTGCGCGATGCCGGGATGATCCGGCTGCTCGAGATACAGCTTCTCGAGGATCGCGCCGGCCTTGAGCTGGTTCGCGTACGTCTTGTCCGTCGGCAGCGCCGAGGCGGTGAGCGACAGCGCGTAGAAGATCGTCGCCTCGCGATCGGCCGGATACTTCGCGGACAGCTCGCCCATCGCCTGCGAGTACGCGACGACGCGCGTGCGCTGATCGATCTTGTCGAAGTCGGTGTAGAGCCTGGCGGCGGCGCTCACATAACCGCGCTCGCGCTCGGTTTTGGCCGGCGTCTTCTGCGCCAGCGCGATCGCGTCCAGGCCCTGCTGCAGCTGCGCCGGCGGCCGCACGACGACCGCGAACGGGTTGCCCCATCGCGCCAGCGCGATGCCCCAGTCCGCGATCGAGCAGGCCGGATCCGCCGCGAGCGTCGACTGGAAACCCTGGATGGCCTGGCCGAATTCGAAGGAGTGCAGGAGCGCCATCGCGCGGTTGAACGCCGGCTGCGCGGCTGCGCTGCAGGACGTCTCGAAGTGCACGGTCCCGAGCTTTTCCGGCGAGGTCGCGTGCTGGTGATCCTGCGCGACGACCGTCGCGGTGAAGAGCGAGCCGGCCGCCGCGAGCGCCGTCAACCGCGGGTGAATGCTGATCATCGAGCACCTCCGTTGAGTGCGAATGGCCCAGATTATCCCGCCCAATGGCCCAATAACCCAATGACCCAATAGCCCAATGACCCAATGACCCAATGACCCAATGACCAGCGGCCCAATAGCCCGATGTATACTCATTTGCTTATGGTCTACTACCTTCTCGTCACCCTGTACGTGCTGGTCTGCCTCCTGTTGCTGGTGGTCGTTCTGCTGCAGCAGGGCAAGGGCGGCGACATCGCGGCGGCGTTCGGCGGCGCGAGCAGCCAGACGGCGTTCGGCGCCCGCGCGGGCGCGACCGTGCTGACGCGCGCAACGACGATCCTCGGCACGCTCTTCATGCTCGGCGCGCTCGGTCTGGGCATCGCCTCGAGAACCGGCGCCGGCGGATCCGTCGTGAGCGGCGTGGGCGGTCCGGCGGCTCCTGCGACGCCCGCGGCTCCGGCACTGCCGACCGCGCCGATGGCTTCACCGACGGCGACGCCCCCGGCGGCGACGCCGACGACGTCTCCAGCGCCAACGCCGACGACCACGCCGGCGGCCTCACCGGCCACGGGCCGTGGACGAGGACGAGGCGGGGAGGATCAGAAGACGCCGGATCCGAAGGCGCCGGCGAAGACGGGACGGCAGAGTTAACTTAGAACTCAAAACTTAGAACTTAGGCGGAGGAGACGCATGGCGACGCCTGCCTGGAACGTGAGCGGCCAGTACTATGAAACCTGCAATTGCGATTTCATCTGCCCCTGCATTCCTGGCCAGCTGGCGGTGCGACCCACGAAGGGCGTGTGCCACTTCGCCATGGCGTTTCAAATCGAACGTGGCGCCTACGCGGCCGTGCGGCTTGACGGTCTTGGCTTCATCATCCTGGGCATGACGCCTGAGGAAATGGGCAAGGGAAACTGGTCGGTCGGCCTCGTCATCGACGCGAGTGCGACCGCCGATCAGCGCGACGCGATCACCGCCATCGCGAGCGGCGCCGCCGGCGGGCCGATCGCCGCGCTCGCTCCACTGATCGGGAAGTTTCTCGGCGTCCAATCGGCGTCCATTGCGTTCGATCGACAGGCCGCGACCTGGTCTGTGAACGCGTCGGGTCTCGTCGACATGGCGGCCACCGGCGCGAAGGGATTGAATCCCGAGCACGAGCTGCGCCTGGAGAACACCGGCCACCCCGCCGCCAACACGTTCACGCTCGCGCGCGCGTCGAAGAGCCACATCCACGCGCTCGGCCTCGCCTGGGACGATGCGTCCGGCAAGAACAACGGTCAGTACGCGCCGTTTTCCTGGAAGAGCGCGTAACAGCTGTTTTTGTCGGCGTCCGGCGGGTGGCTTATACTTTGTTGTTCGACTCTCCGCACGCGGAAGTGGCGGAACTGGCAGACGCACCAGCTTGAGGGGCTGGCGCTCGCAAGAGCGTGGGGGTTCGAATCCCCCCTTCCGCATTAAACATTCATCGGGGGGACTTCCGCCTTCGCTAAAGCTACGGCGGACCACCGAGGCCTTCGGCGAAGGTGGTCGTCCCTCGGACTCCCTACGCAACGCATTCCCTTTCGGCTTAACGGACAGCGTTCAACACCGGCCGCGCCCGATCACCCCGGCGGCCGACTCGTGCTCGGCACTCCGCTGTTGTTGCCGGCGAGACGTTTGGAGCGGACCAGGGCGATGTTTGCTGCACACACCCAGGCAAACGCGGGCAGACCCACTGGCCAATCGAGACCCAAACCTGGTGCTGCCGCAATCAACGTCGCAGGGACGAAGACGATCGCCGTCCACCCCACCCACGCTCCGACAATGCGCGTCCGCAATGCTGCAATGCCGAAGGCGAGGAAGAACACGGCCAGCGGGAAATAGTCAACGTAACTGAAGACCGAGTACGCGTTCGCGAGCGCTCGCGCGATTTGGGGATCGACCGGGTGATTGGAGATGAGCGCCAGCGTCATATAGAGGGCGATTACTCCGAACTCGACGGCGGCCGTCACCGCAGCGGCAACCAGAATGGCGAGTCCGAGGTTGTCCAGCTGGTCGTTGATTCGATCGATCGCGTTCATGATCCACCAGGACCACAGGACGAAGAAGAGCAGCCCGATGGCGGCGAGGTGTGTGCCGATCAGGATCCGATCGCGATGCTCGGCCACGTAGGCGGCGATCTTCACGCCGTCATCGAATCCGGCATCGCCAGCTCCCATGAATCCGCCGAAGGCGAGCACGACAAAGGCGATTCCGCCAAACCGCGCAACGTGATCAAGCCGAAATCCACGCATCGTCTACCGAAGCCACCCGTCGTTCACGCGCGTCCACGTCTTGTCGGGATTGTAGCGATCGATCTTCTTCGCGAGCGCGACCGAATCGGGCCCGAGATCCTTCTGATAGACGACGCCCTCGTAGCTCACGATGAACGTCTGCACGCCCGTGACGCCATACTCGGCCGGCGTGGCGATCAATGCGAAACCGCCGATCATCAGGCCGTTGATCACGTAATCCATCTCGCCCAAATGCGCGGCCGGCCCCTGGGCCTTCAACACGTGGAAGTAGTAGCCGTGATAGGCGGACGCCTTCTCGACGTCGTAGCCCTCCTCGATCGCCTTGGCCACAGCCTCGCTGATCGGGCCGCCGGCGCTGCCGTCGGCATTTTTCCAGTAGAGACCATCCTGCTTGCCGGGTGAGCTGATGATCCGCTGCGCGTACTGGTGCACGCCCGAGTTGTCGTGCAGGTCGAGCGCGTAATCCTTCTGCGCCTCGACGAATCCGCGGCAGATCTCGATCGCGTCCAGTTCGTTAGTACCAACGCGCCGGAAGAGGATCTCGTCACGCCCCTTGTTGGCGTCGAAGTACCACTTTCCCCCGAGCCTCACGAGCGGAATCGGCAGCGGCCAGTGATCGGCACCGACCTGGAGCGTCGCGCGCGCGGGGTTGGCGGGATCCACGACCACGAGCTGCGCCTCGTGCGCCAGCGCGGCGAACGCGGCCGCGTAGCTCTTGTCGCGGACAGGATCCTCGGTCGTGACGAGGTCCTTCCCGTCAGGGCCGACAATCGCGACGAGGGCATCGACGTCGAAAGCCGACGCGGCCTGAATCAACGCGTCAGCGGCTTCCTTCGTCGTCGCAAACGCCTTCGCGCCCGCAGGAGGTTTCGTGGCCGTCGCCGCCGGAGGTCTGGGGGCCGGCGTCTGAGGCGCCGCCGGCTTGGCCGGCGTCTGGGAGAGGACAAGCGGCGCAGAAAGCGCAATCGCGGCGACCGTGGTCAACCAGGTCTTCGTCGTCATCGCCGTTACCTCCTCCCCCGTCCGCCGCCAGAGCGCGCGCGAGACGCGCCGACGCTCGACGATCCGCGAGAACTGCTGCTGCGCGCGGCGCTGTTGCTCGGACGGCTGCTCGACGCGCCGCCGAACGCGTTGTTGCTGCGACCGGGCGCCGAGTTGCTCGGGACGCTGCGACTGCCGACCCGATCGCTCGCGCCGGTGCTGCCGGATCGAGTCGCGCCGGTCGTGGCGGGCCGGCTTGCGCCCGCCGCGCTGCCGGTCCGGTTCGCGCCAGTCGTGCTGCCCGTCCGATTCGTGCCGGCGGGTGTCTGACGCGCCGTCGTACCCTGTGTGGGCCGGTTGGCCGCACCTTGACGTGCCGCCGACGAATCTCCGCGTGCCGTTCCGCCGTACCGATTGGCCGTCGTGCGATCCGCATACGGCGTGCCGCCGCGATGCGCCGGGTTGTGATTCCAGTTCCCGTTGGCGCCGCCGTAGCGGTTGACCGTGTTGTAGCGGTTGTAATGATTCACGTACCGGTTGTTCACGTTGATGTGCACGCTGCTGTAGCCCCACCGCGGGCCGTAGCCCCAGCCACCGTAACAGCACGCGCTCATCGCGATCCCGACGCCGAAGCCAATCGCGACGCCCGCGGCGTAGTAGCCGGGCGGCGGATAGTAGATCGGCGGATACGGATAAATCGGGGGACCGTACACGACCGTGGGCGTGTAGACGGGGACGTAGACGACCTGCGGGTTCGCTTGCTGAATGACGATGACCTGCTTGGACTCGACGACCTGGGTCGTCACCTTCTGCTGCTCGGTCGTTTTCAGATTGCCGTTATCCGATGCCTTCTTCCGCATGCGTTGCACGGCATCCATGACGTCTTTTTCCTGCGCGAGGAACGCGTTCCCCAATTCGGTCGTCCACTGGATGTCGTCGCCGAGTCGCTTGACGACGTCGGGAATGCCGGCAAGACCCTGCACGGCGGGATCCCAGGGTTGTTTTTCCACCGCCGAGGCCAGCGCGTCGCCCTTCAGATCAGGATTCTTGGCGAGCCATTGTTGCAGTTGGACAATTTCCAACGGGTACGTGGACGCCGCGAACACCTGCGCGAGCAATTCATCGGGATACAGGGCGATCGGCGCGACGAGCGAGTCGAGCTGATCGCTGGGGATCTGGGTCGCCGCGGGCGCCCGTGCGGCGGAGGACGCCTCGGCGTCACCGCGCGCAGCGACGGGAACCGTGTAGGCAACGCCTGAGGACGCAAGCATCGCGGCCGACACCGCGGCCGTCATACGAGTCCAGCGGCTGGTGCGATTCCAAGTCATGCGTCGAGTATGACGCCAGGTTCGGACGCGGACAACTCGGGGGTCCGGCCAGCCCGCCGGGTTCAGGTCCTTGGTGTGATAATGACCCGGCCGTGGCCCTGGCTCCTGGCACCCGTCTCGGCCCGTACGAGGTTCTCTCCGCCATCGGTGCTGGCGGCATGGGTGAGGTCTACCGGGCCCGCGACACCAGGCTGGGTCGCGATGTCGCACTCAAGACATTGCCTGACGCGTTCGCGACCGACGCAGACCGCGTTGCTCGCTTCCAACGCGAAGCGAAGACTCTGGCTTCGCTGAATCATTCAAACATCGGCAGCGTGCACGGTCTCGAGGAAGCGAGCGGTGTCACGGCCATCGTGATGGAGTTCGTCGACGGAGAAACACTTGCGCAGCGAATCGCGCGTCGTCCGTTGGCGCTCGACGACGCCCTGCCGGTGGCGCGGCAAATCCTCGAGGCGCTCGAAGCCGCGCACGAGCAAGGCATTGTTCATCGCGATCTGAAACCCGCGAACATCAAGCTTCGGCCGGATGGCACAGTGAAGGTGCTCGACTTTGGCTTGGCGAAAGCCCTCCAGCCTGAGCCGGGAAGCACCGAAGTCGTCCAGTTGCGCGAGGCCCCGACAATCACCAGCCCGGCGCAGATCACCGGTGCCGGCGTGATCCTCGGAACAGCGGCGTACATGAGTCCCGAGCAGGCGAAAGGCCTGTCCGTCGGGAAGGCGGCAGATATCTGGGCGTTCGGTGCGGTCCTGTATGAGATGCTCACGGGCCGACGCGCCTTCCCCGGCAATGACGTCTCGGAAACTGTCGCGCATGTCCTGATGCGGGAGCCGGATTGGCACGCATTGCCAACGACGACGCCAGCATCCATCAGGAAACTGCTGCGGCACTGCCTGGAGAAGGATCGCAAGCGTCGATTGGACTCGGCCCGTGCCGCGCGACTTGATGTCGATGACGCACTGAACGCGACAGGCGAAGCAAATCTACCGACGTCACGTGTGCCGTCGGCCTTTTCTCGCCTGGCGCCGTGGGCGATGGCGGCGTTGCTCGCATTGGCCTTAGCCGTGGCCCTCCTGCTCGCAAGTCCGTGGAGACCGCCAGCTCCGCTGGCTCCCGTGCGCATGCCCGTGACGTTGGGCACTGACGCACCTCTCACGACGGTCGATCGAGGTTCGGCGGCAATCCTGTCGCCGAATGGACAGGTCCTGGCGTTCGTGGCGCAACCGCGGGACCGCGCCGCGTCGCTGTATGTGCGTCGTCTCGACCAGTTGGAGGCGACGCGGCTCGACGGGACGGAGGGCGCGCACAGCCCCTTCTTCGCGCCCGATGGAGAATGGATCGCGTTCTTTGCCGACTCCAAGCTGAAGAAGGTCGCACTGTCTGGCAGCGCACCGGTGACCGTGTGCGACACACCGGACGCCAAAGGTGGCAGCTGGTCAGCCGATGGATGGATTACGTTCGCACCGTTCAACTCGGGTGGATTGCTCCGGGTCGCTGCCACCGGAGGAGTGCCGGCGCCACTGACAACCCTCACAGGCAACGAGGTTCTTCACGGCTGGCCGCAGGTGTTACCCGGTGGCCATGGGGTGCTCTATACCAGCAACACGAGCCGCACGGACTGGGACGACGCAAACATCGTCGTGCAGCCGCTGCCCACAGGCGCACCCATGGTCGTTCAGCGTGGAGGATTCTACGCACGATACGTCCCCAGCGGCCACATCATCTACGTACACGGCGAGCGACTCTTCTCTATCCCCTTCGATCTCGAGCGGTTGAGGGTCCAGGGACCGCCGGTGGCCGTTCTCGACCTGCTGATGTCGAACCCGAACGGTGGATCGGCACAGTTCGCTGCATCCGATACTGGCACGTTCGTCTATCAATCCGGTCGGGCTGCGGTGTTCGCTGGCGCACCGATCGAGTGGATGAACCAGTCAGGGCAACGAACGCTGCTCCGTGCGACGCCAACGAACTGGGGCAACCCGCGATTCTCTCCCGATGGCACCCGCCTCGCCGTTGAGATCAACAATGGCAAAGAAATGGACATCTGGGTGTACGAATGGGCGACGGATCGGCCCGCCCGTCTCACCATCGACGCCGCCCAGAACCAGAAGCCCGTGTGGACACCGGACGGTCGCCGCATCGTGTTCTGGTCGAATCGGGACAAACAGCAGAATCTGTACTGGCAGCGAACCGACGGCACGGGCGCCGTCGAACGCTTGACTCATAGCGAGAATCCACAATCCGCCGCGTCGTGGCATCCCAATGGGAAGATTCTCGCGTTCCAGGAGACGCGCCCGCAAACCGGCGCGGACCTCATGACCGTCGAAATCACTGGGGACGAAATGTCCGGCTGGAAGCCGGGAACACCGAAAGTATTCCTGAGCACTCCGGCCATCGAGCGGGAACCCGTCTTCTCTCCCGACGGAAGATGGATTGCCTATCAGGCCAATGACAGAGGCCGATTCGAGGTGTATGTTCGACCGTTTCCTGGTCCTGGTGGGATGTGGCAGATTTCGATGACGGGTGGTATCACGCCGACATGGTCCCGCGCCGGCCAGGAATTGCTCTATCGAACGCCAGAGAATCAGCTCATGGCAGTGTCCTACACCACTTCTGGCGACTCGTTTCGTTTTGAGAAGCCGAGGTTGTGGGCTGACGGATATCTCGGCCCGCAAACAGGTCAGCGGTCGTTCGATCTGCACCCGGACGGAAAGCGAGTGGCCGTGTCCCCAGACCCGACATCGCGTCGACAGCCAGATCGATTGGTGTTCGTCTTCAACTTTTTCGACGAACTGAGGCGGCTGACGACCGGCGCACGGTAGCGCGCATCGTCAACCCCTTCGTTCGCTTGTAGTAGGCGATGTAGTCCTTGGGCGTGGACATCGCGATCAGCCTGGCGACGGACGTGAGCTCGAGGTCATCGAGTTGCTTGAAGTGCAGACAACACTTCCCCATGTCGAGCCGCTTCCCGGCCTTTTTGAACGCGTCCGCAAGCAGCTTCGCGCCGTTCGAGCCGTCGTAGGCGCTCATCAAATAGAAGGAGTTGAAGTTCTTCTTCGCGCCGAGGCCGACGTAGCAGAGCGGCTGGCCGTTGTACGTGTCGGAAAACTCCTCGAGCGGGATCCCCCAGTTGATCACGCCCCAGTTCATGAACTCGGCGAACCCTTTGGAGATGTACTTGCGGACAAAGGCGCGAGCCTCCTCGATCACCGCCCGTTTTTCGGGCGTGAGGGAAGCCAGATAGGCAGCCACGGTGGTTGGACGAGCGGCCATCGCCGGGGCACTACTATAGAGGCGTCTTTGCCACCCGACAACGCGAATCGGAGACGATCATGACGACACGCAGCGCTGCCTCTTACTGGCGATTCCCAACGATTGCTTTGGCCGGGGCGCTCGCCGTCGGTGCGGGCACGCCCACCACCACCTCGATTCCCTCGACGCTGCTCGGCGGACTCAAGTGGCGGAACGTCGGGCCGTTTCGCGCTGGTCGCGTGTCGGCGGTGTCGGGAGCGATCGGTCAGCCCGGCGTCTTCTACATGGGCATGGTGCTCGGCGGCGTCTGGAAGACCACGAGCGCCGGCACCACTTGGTACCCCATTTTCGACAGCATCAAAGATGTCTCCTCGATCGGATCGGTCGAGGTCGCGCCCTCCGATCCCAACATCGTCTACGTCGGGACCGGGAGCACCGGTGACGGCAACGGCATCTACAAGTCCACGGACGCCGGGAAAACGTGGCGCCATCTTCCGGGATTCGAGGACAGCGGACAAATCCCCGCCATCCTCGTCGACCCGCACAATCCCAATCTCCTGCTCATGAGCGTGCTTGGCAGCACGCGCGCCACAAGTGACCGGCGCGGAATTTATCGCAGCACCGATGGCGGCGAGACGTGGACCAAGACGCTCGCGGTGGATGCGAGCACAGGCGCGCAGAGTTTGGCATGGGCGTCCGATCATCCCAACGTCGTGCTCGCAAGCACCATCCAGCGCGCGAGCCGCGGCACGGGCAGTGCGGCAACGGCCGCGGCGCCTGCGGCGACCACCGGCACGGGACTCTACAAATCGATCGATCAAGGCGTGACGTGGACGCCGATCGTTGGCGGCGGCCTCCCCACTCCGCTGACCGGGCGTCTGACGGTGGCGGTCGCGATGAACACCAACGCTCAGCGAATGTTCGTGGTGGGTCCCGCGCAGGTCGGCCTCTTCCGCTCGGATGATGGCGGCACGTCATGGCGTCGTATGGCGGCCAGCGACGCGCGCATCGCGAACGGACAGGGAAATTACACGTCCGGCGTTTTCGTCAATACCAAGAACCCCGACATCGTCTACACCTTCAACACTGCAGCGTTCATCTCGCGCGATGGCGGCAACACGTTCACCGGGTTCAAGGGCGCGCCTGGCGGCGACGATCCGCAAGTGGGATGGCTCGATCCCACCGACGACAAGCGGATGATCTTCGGCTACGACCAGGGCGGCACGATCACGCTGGACGGGGGTCTTGCGTGGAGCGGCTGGTACAACCAGCCGACCGCGCAGATTTATCACATCGGCGTCGACAACTCGTGGCCGTACTGGATCTACGGCAGCGAGCAGGACTCGTGCGCCGTGTCCGTGCGAAGCCGCGGCGAGCTCGGCGCCGTGACGATGCTCGACTGGTATCCGACGCCGGCATACGAGGACGGTTTTGTCGCGCCCGATCCGCTCGACGCGAACATCGTGTACATGGTCGGATCCACGGCCGGCATCGTGAAGGTCACCAAACCCACGAACCAGTGGGTCGATGTCTCACCCAACGTCGATACGACGCTCAATCTCCGGCGGACCGGCGACCAGCCGCTGATCTTCTCGCGCTCGAATCCGCACGAATTGCTGCTCGGTTTCCAGTACCTCTACTCGACGACCGACGGCGCGGTGAACTGGAAGCGCCTTTCGCCGGATCTCGGTGCGCCCACATCAGCGGCGGCGCCCGCACCAGGCGGCGGCAGAGGCGGGGGCGCAGGCGCGACGATCAACGCCATCACGACCTCGAATGTCGCACCGGGCGTGATGTGGGTCGGGATGAGCAACGGCACGGTCCACGTGACGAGGAACCACGGCCTCGCGTGGACCGAAGCCGCTCTGCCTGAACCGCCCGCCGTACCCGCGGGTGGTGCAGGCGGCCAGGGTCGCGGTGGCGGGATCTCGGCGATCGATGCGTCGTATCACGATGCGGGCGCGGCGTACATCGCAATCAACCGGGGCATCGCCGTCAACACGCCGGCGTTCTATCGCACGCACGACTACGGCAAGACGTGGACGAAGATCATCAACGGATTGCCGACCGGCGAGGTGAGCGGCAGCTATTCACGCGTGATTCGCGCGGACCCGAAGAAGGCCGGACTGCTCTACGCCGGAACTGAAAGCGGGATGTATGTCAGCTTCGACGATGGCGACAACTGGCAGTCGTTGATGCTCAACCTTCCCAACACGTCGTACCGCGACATCGTCGTGAAGGACAACGACCTGGTGGTGGCGACTTACGGGCGCAGCATCTGGATCCTCGACGACATCTCGCCGCTCCGGCAGATGACCGCCGCGACCGCGTCCGAGCCCGCGCATCTCTTCAAGCCCGGCGATGCGATTCGCGTGCGCCGCAACATCAACACCGGCACGCCGTTCCCGCCGGAGATGCCGCACGGCGACAATCCGCCGCTCGGCGCGGTCATTTATTACAACCTCAGCGCGCCGGCCAGACACATCGCGATTGATGTGCTCGACGCGGCGGGGGACGTCGTGCGCCGCTACTCGAGCGATCCGATCCCTCCGATTCCGGAGCCGCCGCCGCCCGTGCCGGATGAGTGGATCTACGTGCCGCAGCCCCTCGCGACCGGCGCCGGCATGCATCGGATCAACTGGGATGTCCGGTACGATATGCCGCCCGCGTTCATTCACTACATGGCGCACGTGACGGGCGCCGTCCCCGGCGACACGCACTGGGGCGGCGAAGGTCCGCTCGTCATCCCCGGCGTGTACACGCTTCGGATGAACGTGGACGGCCAGATCCTGACGCAGACCGTCACGGTGAAGAACGATCCCGGATCGCGCGCGACCGCGGCCGATCTCGCCGCCTTGCACGATCTGCAAATGAAGCTCTACAACGGCACGCGCGTGTCATGGGACGGGTTCCAGCAAATTGCGGCGATGCATGCGGCGATCACGGAGGTCACCCGCGGCAATGTGCCCAGGGAGGTCGCCGATGCTGCGGCCGCCTTGCAGACCAAGCTCACCCAGCTCGCCGGTCCCACGACGTTCACCGGCGGTCGCGGCGCCGGCGCGCCTGGCGTGAGCTTTTCCGTGATCAACGGCGTCGAGGCGGAAGAAGGCACGGTATTGGTGTCGATGAACGGCCAGCTCAAGGTCATCGACATGTCGGACATCCCGCCCAACCCCTCGAAGCTCGCGGCCTGGCGGAACGTCTGCACCGACCTGCGGTCGGCCCTCACGAGTTGGCGGGCGATCAACGCCACTGATCTTGTGGCCTTCAACGCTCTCCTGCTGAAGAACAACCTGAAGGCAGTCGCGCCCGCGACACCGGTGCTGCCGCTGCCAGTGTGTGGCACGGTGGCGCCAGGGGCGCCACGTGATCGATGATTGGCGTTGACTGTCGCTCCCCAGCTCAACCAGGACGGAATAGCAAAGGGAGCCGACATGCCTCGCATCGCGGAAGAGACCATCGCCGATCGTGAAGAAGCCACGATTGACGAGTTCATTGCGTTCCTCGAAGTAACCAGCCGCAAGCGCCATCCGACCGGACCGATACCCCGCTTCAACCAGGGCCGCGCCAGCGGCTGCGTGCACGCGTCGTTCACCGTGCCGGCGGGCCTCGCGCCGGAGCTCCAGGCGGGGTTGTTCGCCAAACCGGCGACATATGACGCATGGATCCGGTTCGCCAACGCGTCGTCGGACACCGATCGCGACGCCGACGTCCGCGGCATGAGCATCAAAGTGCTGAACGTCCCGGGAAAGAACCTGACCGCCGGCGCGACGTCGCAGGACTTCATCCTGAACAGTTATCCGGTCATGGTCGTGCCGAACACGGCAGAATTCCTGAACTTGTTGCGGGCGATGGACGCCGGCGGGCTCGAAATGGCCGGGTACTTCGTCAGACATCCGCAGGCCGCCGTGATCGGCGCGCAGGCGCGGCAGCACCCGAGCTGTCACCTCGATATCCCGTACTGGAGCACGACGCCGTATCTGCTGGGCGCCGGCCGCGCGGTCAAGTACATCGTGCGGCCGACATCAGGGACGACGAGCAAGCCGCCGTTTCCTCTCACCGATACGTATCTGCGTGACGCGCTCGCCGCGCGACTGTCGACGGCTGACGCGTCGTTCGAATTCTGTCTGCAGTTCCAGACGGATGCCGCGACGATGCCGATCGAGGATGCGAGTGTCGAGTGGAAGGAGCACGACTCTCCGTATGTCCCGGTCGCCCGGATTGTGATCCCGCGACAGGACATCTCGTTGGCCGAGACCGTGTCGCGCTGCGAGGCCGTCGCCTTCAACCCGTGGTTTTCGCTGGCGGAACATCAGCCGCTCGGCAACATGAATCGCGCGCGCCGGCGGATCTACGAAGCGATGGCCGCGTTTCGGCAGGCGCACGGAGCCTGACGGCGCTCAGCTTGTCCGCACCTCTGGATGCCGCCTCAAGTACGCCCGCGCGAACGGACACACGACGATCGTCTGCAGTCCGAGCCCGTGACTCATCTTGAGCGCCGCGCGCACGAGCGCTTCGCCCAGATGCTGTCCGCGAAGCGCGGGCGGCACTTCGGTGTGCACGATCGTGAACGATTTCTCCGTGCGTCGATACTCGAGAAACGCGACGTCATCGCGCACGCGGATTTCGAGACGCGAGGCCGCCGCGTTGTCCTCGACGACCGGCACGTCGGGCGGCGGATGCGCGCCCGTTTCAACCGTGCGTGCGGGCGGATCGCTCGCCGGAAACGTCTCTTCGAGCGCCTCGTCCACCAACTCGTCGTCCGTCCGTCGTCGATCGTCCACGACACGTCCCTCTGAGCGAAGGGTCAGCGCACCGGCCGCCGATCACACGATACCACCTACAATACTCGGCAGAATGAAGGGGCTGGCCCGATTCGCCTTCGCCACCGGCATGCTGGCGCTCGGCGCGACGGTGATTGCGTTCGGTGACTTCGCGCAGACCTGGGTCGACGCACCGGCGTGGATTCCGGCGCACTCGGCGCTGGCCTCTGCGTCGGCGGCGCTGATGATTCTGTGCGGCGCCGGCCTGCTGTGGTCGCGGACGGAGCGGCCGGCGGCGTGGACACTGTTCTGCTACTGGGTACTCCTCGTCGTCTTCCTGGAACTGCCGGCCGTCGTCAAACATCCGCTCATCGAAGTAGCGTGGCAAGGCATCGCGCACTTCGGCGTGATTCTCGCCGGCGCGTGGCTGCTCGCGACGACGGACGCGCGCGCGGTTCGCGGGGCGCGACTGCTCTTCGGCCTGGCGATGATTCCCATCGCCCTCGCGCACTTTGTGTATCCCGAACTCACCACCCCGCTCGTGCCAAAGTGGGTGCCGGTCCCGGTGTTCTGGACCTATTTCACCGGCGCGGCGATGTTCGCGACCGCGGCCGGCGCCCTATTCGGCGTCCAGGCGAGACTGGCGGCGGCGCTCCAGACCGTGCTCTTCGCGATGTTTACGTTCCTCGTGTGGCCGCCGCTCCTGCTCAAGAAGCCGAGCCCATTTCTCTGGTCGGAGCTCACGATCTCGTGGGCGATCTGCGCCGCGACGTGGGTGATCGCGGCGAACCTGCGAGCGTCGGCTCGCACCTAGCGCGTCTCCGGGAATATTCGCGCGCTCGCCCGCTATTACGAACGAGATGCTGCCCGTCGCCGGCCGGCTCTTCGAGGCCCACCTGAGCGTCGCGGATCTCGACACCTCGATCGCGTTCTATCGCGACCGCGTCGGACTCGAGCTCGCGTACACGCTTCCCGGACGCCAGGCGGCGTTCTTCTGGGTGGGCCCGCGCGGACACTCGATGCTGGGACTCTGGGCCGCGGGCGCCGCGCCGCAGAAGATCACGGCGCATGTCGCGTTTTCGGCGGCGCTCGATGACGTTCTGGCGGCGCCGGCCTTGCTCCAGGCCGCGGGCATCGACGCGCTCGGCTTCAACGGTGAGGTGAGCGACGAGCCGGCGGTGCTCGCGTGGATGCCCGCCGCCGCCGTCTACTTCCGCGATCCTGACGGCCACCTGCTCGAGTACATCGCGATGCTGCCCGATGCCGCACAGCCAGACGCCGGCGTCGTCCCATGGCGCGAGTGGACGCGCCGCTCTGCACGAGGATCGGAATAATCGCGGCGTCCTCGGACATTTCTGATGTTCGAGGAGAACGTCATGTCCAGATTGCCGCTTTTGTTCATCATCTCTACCACGGGCCTCGCGCTCGCCGCCGGCGCGACCGGCCTTCATGCGAACGGTCATCGGCGCACGCTCGTCGTCACGATGACCAACGATCAGAAAGACAACGAGATCAAGGTCTACGACGCAGACAGTCACGTGCTGGTGCAAACACTGTCGACCCACGGCCAGGGCGGCGTCGGCAACAACGCGCGAGGCATCAAGCAGCTCGACGACGCGCTCGTCGCCGTCGTCAACAACGGATCGAACACCGTGGCGCTCTTCAAGCGCGACGGCGACGCGCTGCGCTTCGATCGCGTCGTCTCGACCACGAGCGCGCCCGTCAGCATCGACTTCGGCAACGATCACATGTACGTCGCCGGCGCGACGAGCGTCGACTCGTTCGTGGTGCACGAGCGATCGGTGGATTGGCTCGACGGCACGACCGGCCTGGCGCTCGCAGGCGGCGGAATTCCTCCGGCCGGGAGCACGGGCCAGGTCGGCGTGCTTGGCGACAAGCGGCTCCTGGTCACGCTCAAGACGGATCCGGATCCGGGCACCATCGACGTCATTGCGCTCGATCACGGCCGGGTGATCGGCGCGGCGCCCACGGCGGTTGGTGCGCCTGCGGGCTCGCTGGCGCCGTTCGGCTTCGCCACCTACAGCGACGGCACCGCGCTCATCACGCTCGCGCACTCGAATCAGGATGGGTTGTTCCGCGACGACGCGTTTGCCGCGGTCGTCGACGCCGGCCAGACCGCGTCGTGCTGGATGACGAGAGCCGGCAAGTACGTGTTCGTGGCCAACACGGGCAGCCACACGATCAGCCGGATCGTCGGCACAGGGAACAACGTGTTCGTGGACAGCCCGGTGGCCGCGACCATCGCGGGCGGGGCGCCGGCCGACGTCGACGCGGACGCCGGCGTGCTCGGGGTGATCGACCACGGCGCGGGCCAGTCTCACGTGTCGCTCTTTCAGTACAACCAGTTCGGCGAGCTGACGGCGGCGGGAGCACCGATCACGGTCGGCGTGCCCAACGCCAACGGCGTCGCGATTCTCGCGCCGCGGGACGACGAACGGAACTGAGCGATGGCGCCTGCCTACGAGATTCTGGACGCGCGGCCGGAAGATCTGCCGCGGCTGGCCGGCATCGAGGTCGCCGCGGTGACGCTCTTCACCGGGCCCATCTTCGATTCGGTCCCCCACCAGCCGACAGCCGAGGACCTGCTGCGCCAGGCTCAGCGTGAGGGCCGGTTGTGGGTCGCGCGCGCCGGGGAATCACCGGTCGGTTTTGCCATGGTCGGGCTCGTCGAACCGGAGGCGGCGCATCTCGAGGAGCTCGACGTGCACCCGGATCACGGACGCCGCGGCGTCGGCACGAAGCTCGTCGAGCACGTGTGCCGCTGGGCCGCGACCTCTGGCCATGGCGCGGTCACGCTGACGACCTATCGTGATGTGCCGTGGAACATGCCGTTCTACGCCCGCCTGGGCTTCGAGGTGGTCCCCGCCTCGGAGCTCAGTCGGCCGCTGCGCGCTCTCGTCGACGACGAGGCGCGCCGCGGTCTCGATCCCGCGATTCGCGTGGTCATGCGGCGCGTGTGCGTCTGATTGCGGCTGATTCCTGAAGATTACCTGGACGTCTTTACACAGGAATTGCAGCGTAGGCCGGCTACTGAGTACGGCCGGCGAGCGCGAGCGCCGCAAACGATTCGACGTAGTCCTCGAGATGAGGATGGAAGACGTAGCGGTAGTGGAAGGCCTTCATCTCGGCCACGGCCTGCTCCATGGTGAAGTGATCGATGGCGATGCGGTAGAGCGCGATCATGACGCCGGTGCGATCGACGCCCTCGCGGCAGTGGACGAAGATCGTGCGCGCCGGCTGCTCCCGAAAGAGCTCCAGAAACTCCTGGACCTGATCGCCGGTGGGCACGTCCGCCGTACGCCACGGCAGGCTCACGAACCGCATGCCGAGCGACTCGACGCGCTCGCGCTCGCCCGCGATGAACTCTTCGCCGGTGCTCAGCCGTACGACCGTGTCGATGCCAATCGCCTTCAGGGACGGATACGCCTCGACCTGGGGTTGGGCGCCACGGTAGACGTGCTGGCTCAAACGACCGAAGTTCGCGATGCCGGGCACGTCGATCTTCTCGTCGGACGCCGCGTAGAACTGTCTCAGCTCGGACGCTCCGACCGCCAGCGCGATCACCAGCACGGTGAACCCGGCGCTCCGCCTGAGGATCGATCGGCGCTGTCGGGTGTCCGTGAAACGTGCCACCAAGAGAGGTATCGGCCCCAGATTGTAGCGAATCAGTCTGAAGACTGCCTGATTGAGCTGCTGACGACCCTCCCGCCGATCGTGTGATCCGCGTCATCTCGCGGCGCCGCGCCGGCCGACCCGGCCCGGCTGATCTGGCGCCCACCGGCAACCCATTGCGGCGATGGATCTTTGCGTGGCGGAGCGCGGCCACTGCACGGGCGTCGAACTTGCACACCCCATCCCAGCCCCAGCTCCCGTCGTGAAGCACCTGGAGTGCGATTGGAGGCAACCATGGGCGTGCTCGACTCAGTCATCAACGACACCGGCAGCCAGCTCGGCCTCAGCAGCAACAGCGTCCAGACCGTCCTGTCAGGCCTCCTGTCGTTCATCAACCAGGACGAGGGCGGCGTCGGCGGGTTTCTCGATCGTTTCCGGCGATCTGGATTCGGCAGCCTCGTGACGAGCTGGTTGAGCGGAGACGCGAAGACCGTGAGCGCCGACACGGTCGAGACTGCGCTCGGCCACCAGACCATCGACCGCATCGGCGAGAAAGCGGGGCTGTCGTTTTCGACCGCGGCGTCGGCCATCGCGCTGATGCTGCCGAAGATCGTCGGCCGGCTGGCGCCGGGCGGCACGATCCCGGCGCGGCTGTCGTCCGAATTCACGTCGTACATCACGGCGGCGCCCGCGGCGGTGGCGGCCGGCGCGCGCCAGGCGGTCTCGGCCGCGGGGACGATGGCGCAGGAGGCCGGCCTGGGCCGCTATCTGTGGCCGATTCTTGGCGTGCTGCTCCTCGGGCTGCTGCTCGCCATGTGGCTCTTGAACCGCGGCACCGTGAACAACGCCGCGTTCAACGTCGCCGAGCAGCTTCGGCTGGCGACGCAGCGTGCGAGCGCGGCGCTCGCCGCCCTGCGGCCCGGCTTCACCGCGCAGGAGCTCGTGACCGCGCTCAATCTCGAAGTCATCAACTTCCCTACCGGAAGCGCGCAGATTCCGAACGAGAACTATGAGTTCCTGAACAAGGCGGCCGCAGCGTTCAAGGCCGCGCCGGCCGGCGTCGTCGTCGACATCGGCGGCCACACGGACAACACGGGCGATCCCGCCGCGAACCGGACGTTGTCACAACAGCGCGCCGACGCGGTGCGCGCGTATCTGGTGCAACAGGGCGTGAGCCCGGGCATGCTGACGGCGACGGGCTACGGCGACACGAAGCCGGTGGCGGGCAACGACACCGACGCGGGTCGCTTCCGCAACCGGCGGATTGAGTTCACCGTGCGGTAGTCGGCACCGCGAACCGCGACGGGACGCGGCGCTCGTCGGCGCGGATGATGCGGGAAAACCCGCGATCGCCACGAAGTTCTCCGCGGGCGGGGCCGATTCAGGGCGCGCCAGGTCGCCCGACCGGCGTGACACCTGTGGCACCACTTCTGCTACTTCACGGCTGCATGCGACCCGATGCATGGAGCCTGGTCCTGGCCGCCGGCGCAGGCCGGCGGCTCTCGCCTGTCACCGGCGGCGTTCCGAAGCAGTTTTGGAGACCTCAAGGACGGACGTCGCTCCTCGAAGACACGCTTGATCGACTGACCCCTATCGTCCCGGCCCGCCGCACCGTCACCATCGTCGATCGATCGCATCAGCTTTTCGTCACATCCCTGGCAAACCCCGACCGGCTCGGCGAGATCGTCTATCAGCCGGAGGATCGCGGAACGGCTGCGGGTGTCCTCTTGGGGTTGTTGGCGATTGCTGCGAGAGCGCGTGACCCAATCGTCATCCTGACGCCCTCGGACCACGGGGTCAGGAGGCCGGAGACCTACCGGGAAGGTCTCCGAAGTGCGATCGAGGCGCTGCCCCGGATCACGGCCGGCGTGGCGCTGCTCGGCGTCGAAGCCGCGTCGCCGCAGCCTGATTACGGCTGGATCCTGCCCGCTCGTTTCCCGCGGGCAGAAGCGGTGGTCGACGTCGCCGCGTTCGTGGAGAAACCGTCTGCCGCGCGCGCCGAGGAACTCTGGGGCAGCGGAGCCGTGTGGAGCACCATGGTGATCGTCGGGCGCGTGAGCGCGCTCCTCGACCTCTACCGGCGGCATCTTCCTGAGTTGTTCGCGATCTTCGCCCCGGCCACGTCCCTCGCGCCCGCGGCGTGCCGGCGCTACTTCGACGGGATCTATCCGACCCTGCCGCTCTACGACTTCTCGAGCGACATCCTCTCTGTGGCGGCGGGCCTCGGCCTCGTGGTGTGGCCTGCGTCGATCGGCTGGTCTGATCTCGGAACACCCGGGCGGTTGCGTGCCTGGTCGGCTGCCCCCTCCGTGCCGCTCCTCGTCGCGCACTCGGCTGCGTGACGCGGGTGTGATGACGCGATGGAAACGTCGCCGCGCGCCGCGGTCGTCGCCTACTACCAGGATCCGCGCATCCGCGCGCGCCTGAACGAATATCTGACGGACGAGCGCGGCGAGGTCAGCGCGGTCTACGTCGCGGGCTTCGATTCATCGGCGCAGCCGTACCCGACCTGGTCCGACGCGTCGATCGTCGCGGCCGCGCAACTCGAGGCGCTCACGCTGCGCGGGTACGACGTGGCGCGCTCGCTCTGGGACCGCACGGCGCTGATTTTTCTGCTCGACCTCGACTACCAGAACCTGGACTATCCGGGCGAGCCGTTCACGCACGCGACCGACACGTTCTTCAAGCTCGAGAAGGCATACCAGTCGTGCTGTCGCGTCTTCAACGAGCTGGGTCTCACCCCGCTCGTCACCGCCACGGGCCGAGGCTATCACTTCGTCGGACGAATCCCGCTCGACCAGCCCGTCGCCGACCGCCTGGCCGGACTGACAGCGACGCCGTCCTGGTACGACGGCCACGTTCGGCGGTGTCGGTCCGCCGGGACCGCTCCGATGTCGACGTGGCATGCGAGGGCCGCCGCGGGACTCGGGCTCGTGCTCGAGTACGTCGCGCAACTGATTCTGAAAGACGCCGAGCAGGCCAGCCTCGTGCCCGTCGTCCTGAACGGCACGCCGGTAGGCAGCGGATTCATCGGCCGCGAATGCGTGTCGGTTGACATCTCTCACGCCGGAGATCCGCTCGACGCGCGACATGTCCGGATGGCCTTCAGCACTTACCAGTTCCACCTCGCGCGGCCGGACATCTTCGGCCCGGCCGTCGCCAACGGCCCGGTCGTCGTGGCGATGCCTCGCGAGCCGCTCTCGCTTGAAGCGTTCTTGCGCGCGGGCCGCAGTCTCACTGACGGCCTGGAAGCGTCGGCGACCGCGCGCAGCGTGCTGCCTGACATCTCGCGCGGCGTTGACGCGCTCCTCGAGCGGTATGTCCGATCGCCGCTCGGCAGCTTCCACGCGACGTTCACTCGGGAGTGCGGCGCAATGCTGGACGAGCCCTGGCCGGAGATTCCGGATGGCCTGCCGCCCTGCATCCGCCGGCCGCTCGATCAACCGAACGATCTGCTGCTCAAGCCGGAGTATTTGCAGGATCTCGTGCGGGGCCTGATGGCGAGGGACTGGTCCGCCGCGGCCATCGCTCGTCTCGTCGAACGGGAGTACGCGCGCGACCATCACTGGAGCGATCGCTGGCGTCGCCTCGACGCGCGGACGCGAGCCGAATTCGACGTCCGCGTCTTCGCCGGACTCCTCGTCACCGGGGCCGATCGGCTCATCGATTTCAACTGCACGTCGTCGCAGGAAAAAGGTGTGTGCCCGAGGTGCGGGTGCCCTCACGATTTGCGAGAAGATCGAGATCGACTGATGACGAAGTTCACCTCATGAGCTGGCGGCTCGGAATCTCGACGGGCGCGTGCACGGACCGTCCAATCGTCGACGTGCTGCCCGCGATTCACGCGGCGGGCGCGAGGGCCGTTGAGGTCGGCACGCCGCCCCGGCACTTCGATCCGTGGAGCGACGCACAGGTCCGGGACCTCGATCAGCGCCTGCGCGAAGTGACGCTCGAGGCCGTCTCAATCCACACGCCGTTCGGCGGATCGCTCGAGCTTGGCGATGCCGACCCGGGGCGGCGCCGCGCCGCCATTGACGCGGCGCTCACGGCCGGACGCGCGCTCAAGCGGCTCGGTGGCCGCCTCGTCGTCGTGCATCCAACCGATCTGCCCCGCCATGAACACGACGCGCACGCGCGGCTCGTCGAGGCGACGCGCAGCCTGGCGGCCCTTGCGGAGGAGTGCGCGCACGCGGACCTGACGCTCGTCGTCGAATCGCCCCTGCCGCATCTCATCGGTGGGCATCCGGATGAGTTCGCGTTCCTTCTCGATCGCCTCCCGGACTCCGTGGGTGTGTGCCTGGACACGGGTCACACCTTTCTCGGCGGTCACTGGCGGCGATTCGTCGATGTCGCCGGCGCGCGGCTGATGCACGTGCATGCCAACGACAACCGCGGCACGTGGGACGACCACCTGCCGCCAGGCGACGGGTTGATCGACTGGGGCGAGATTGCGCACTCGCTGCGGACGCGCAACTTCAGCGGCTGGGTGATGCTCGAGCTGGCCTGTCCGGGCGCGCAACCACTTGACGATCACCTGCGTCGCGCGTTCGAGCGGGCGCAGGTCCTGTTTCAGTAGTCCGTCAAGTCCTTTGGCGGCAGCGCCGCGCGCAACGCGTTGAGCACGGCGGCCGCGTCGAGGACTTCCTGCGCGACTGCACCCGGCAGCGCTGGCAGCCAGCCGATCGCGGCCGCGGCCATCCCGACAAGGCTGAGCGCCATGCCGCCCACCGCGCTCTGGAGCGCGATGCGCCGCGTGCGCTGCGCGATGTGCATGAGCTCGTCGACCTTCGCGAGCGAGCCGTCGAGGATGACCGCCTGCGCGGATTCGCCCGTCACGTCGTGGCTCGAACCCAGCGCGACCGCCACGGTCGCGGCCGTCATCGCCGGCGCGTCGTTCAGGCCGTCGCCGACAAAGAGCGTCGGTTGCCGCTGCATTTCGGCCTCGACGAGCGCAAGCTTGTCCTCTGGACTTTGACCGGCGCGCACATCGGCGATGCCGACGAGGCCGGCCAGGTACCGCACCTCGGACTCGCGGTCGCCGGAGGTCAGCAGAACGCGCGTCACGCCATGTCTGGGCGACAGATGTCCGACAAATGATTCGCTGTCATGTCTCGGCGAATCGCGGAACCGCAAGAGCGCCACGATCGCCCCGTCCAGCACGACAACACACTCGAGACCTTGCGCATCGCCCGGCAGATCATCCGGCCAGGCGAGCGCGGCGCCACGCCGGCTCGTCAGACGCAGCCGCTGCCCGCTCACCACGCCGTCGAGCCCGGCGCCCGCTTCCTCGGTCAGCTCCGCGACCGGCAGCAACGTCGCCGATTCATCCGCGGCCGCCCGCAGCACGGCCGGCGCAAGCGGGTGCCGTGAGAATTGCTCGAGGCTGGCCACCAGACTCAGGATGCGCCTTCGATCGACTGCGCCAACGCAGAAGACCTCGGTGAGGGTGGGGCGGCCCAGCGTGAGCGTGCCGGTCTTGTCGAAGATCACCGTGCGGCACGACTCGATGCGTTCGAGCAGAGCCGCGTCTCTGATCAAGATGCTCCGTCGCGCCGCCAGCGAAATCGCGCCGATGATGGCCACCGGAATCGCCAACAGCAGCGGACAGGGCGTTGCGATCACGAGCACCGCGAGAAATCGACTGACGTCACCGCTCGCCCCCCACGCCACCGCGGCCACGCCCACGGCCGCCGGCGTGTACCATGCGCCGAGTCGATCGGCCAGACGCCGCATCGGCGGCCGGCGCTCCTCAGCCTCGCGCACGATGCCGACGATCCGCGCGTAGCGGGAGTCCACGGCGCGGCGCGTGGCACGAATGGTCAGCAGCCCATGCTGGTTGATCGCGCCGGACACGATTGGCGCGCCGACGGTCTTGCGAATGACGAACGGCTCGCCGCTCAGATACGACTCGTCCATCGTCGACGTGCCCTCGAGCACGATGCCGTCCACGGGACACGTCTCGTGCGGAAAGATCACCAGGACGTCACCGACCGCGACGTCGTCGAGCGGTACATCTTCGATGTTGCCCTGCTGCCGGCGGTGCGCGTGGCTGGGGTTGCGGCGCGCCAATGCGGCGAGCGCGGCCGACGCACGGCGCGTTGCATAGTGCTCGAGGGCCTGGCCGCCCGAAAGCATCAGGACGATCACGACGGCCACGAGGAATTGACCGAGAAGGACGGCGGTGACGATCGCGAGACCGGCGAGGAGGTCCGAACCGAGCTCGCCGGCCAGCACGCGGCGAGTCAGGTCGACGACGAGCAAGAAGCCGCCCACCGCCGTTGCAGCGATGAGCGGCCACTCGGCGACATGCGCCGGTATGCCCGGCGTCAGTCGCAAACCGCCTGCCAGCGCGATTGAGAGCAGGGCCAGCGCGGCTATGCGGACGTCGCTCCGGCCGTCCACCGCGCGGTTCAGCACTCCCGATCGACGCCCGCCGTTGCCAGCGTCAGCTTCCCGCGCGCGGCCTCGCGATTCGGATAGAGCGCGACTTTCAATACGCCCTCGCGCTGGTGGCTGAAGAGATCGAACGCCTCTCCGATGTCGTCGAGGGCGAAGCGATGGGTGACGAGCGGCATGAGATCGACGCGCCGATTCTCGACCATGGCCATGAGGCGGCGCATCCGTTCCTTGCCGCCCGGACACAGCGTCGTGACGATCTTCTGATCGCCGAGCCCGGCAAAGATCGCTTCGTACGGCGCGACCAGCTTGCCCGAGTAGACACCGAGGCTCGACAGGGTGCCGCCGGGCCGGATCGATCGCAGCGCGCTCTCGAACGTTTCTTGACGGCCGAGGGCCTCGATCGCGACGTCCACGCCGCGGCCATCCGTGAGCTTCTTGATGGCCGCCACGACGTCGGTCTCGTTGGGATTGAGCACGACGTTGGCGCCGAACTGGCGCGCCGTCGCCAGCCGGGCCGCCATAGGATCGACGCCGATGATGAGCGACGCCCCCTTGAGCTTTGCGCCAAGCGTCGCGCACAACCCGATCGGGCCCTCGGCAAACACCGCGACGGCATCGCCGACGCGAATCTCTCCGCTTTCGGCGCCGCTGAGCCCGGTCGAAAAGATGTCCGGGCACAGCAGCACCTCCTCGTCGGTGAGCGAGGCCGGAATCGGGGCCAGGTTGGCGCGCGCGTCAGGCACCAGCAGGTACTCCGCCCACGCGCCGTTGATCGTGTTGCCGAAGCGCCAGCCGCCGAGCGCGCCGCCGCACTGTGAGTGCGAGCCGTTGAGACAGTAGAAGCACTGCCCACACGGCGTGATGGCGCCGGCGATGACGCGCTGGCCCACACGGTACTCGCCCTCGAGTCCCGATCCGAGCGCATCGATCACACCAACGGGTTCGTGGCCAAGGATGAGCCCGGGCCGAACGGGATATTCGCCGCGGACGATATGTACGTCCGTGCCACAGATCGTCGTCGCCGTGATGCGAATGACGGCCTCTCCGGCGCCCGGTACGGGCTTGGGTACTTCTTCGACCGCGAGGCGATCTTTTCCGCGAAAGACGACAGCTTTCATCGTGGGCATGACGAGTCCCTCCAACCCTTGCCGGCTCATCCCGGCCAGCACTGATCAAGGAGGCAAATCTGGTGCCGCGCCGCGCGCGTGAGATCGGGCGTGAAGTCGGGCGACGCCGCGGGACACGAATCACCGCGTGCGGAATAATCCGCGCCGCCTGCGGGAAGTTCAGCGGTGTTCAGACGGAACCGCGAACTTTTGCGGATCTATGACGCTCGTCATACCGGCCCGATTCGTGCAACCGCTATCGTGCGGCGATGGCAATTGCGGTTCAGCTCCCCGACATCGAGCACTGGCGAGCACAGGTCAAGTGTCAGACCGGATGTCCGGTCGGCACCGACGCCGGCCGCTACGTTCAGCTGATCGCGGAAGGCCGCGACGAGGCCGCGTACCTCGTCGCACGAGCGCCAAATCCATTCGCGTCCGTGTGCGGCCGCGTCTGCGCCGCCCCGTGCGAAGACGCGTGCCGGCGCGGACCGATCGACGCCCCGGTGTCGATTCGCGCGCTGAAGCGGTACGTCACCGAGCAGTTTGGCGTCGAGTCGATTCGGCCGGATACGCAGAACGCGCTGCGCGAGCGCGTCGTCGACGAAGGCAACCGCTACGTCAACCACTTTCCGATCGCGAGCGGGCCTCTCGCCGCCAACGGCGGCCGGCCGAAGGTTGCTGTCATCGGCGCGGGACCGGCGGGGTTGTCGGCTGCGCACGACCTCGCGCTCACCGGGTACGACGTCACCGTGTTCGAAGCCGGACCCGAACCAGGCGGCATGCTGCGTTACGGCATCCCCGAGTACCGCCTTCCGCGCACGCTCCTTCGATCGGAGATCGCCAAGATCGAATCGCTCGGCGTCTCGATCAAGTTCGACACGCCGCTCACCGCGGAGTTCGGTCTCGGGGCGCTCGCCGCGCAAGGCTTCAGGTCCGTATTCGTGTCGGTCGGTGTTTCCCGCGGCCGAGATCTCCAGCTGCCAGGTGTCGATCTCGACGGCGTCGTCAAGGCCGTCGACTACCTGATCAACGTCAACCGCGGCTTCCGGATGGATCTCGGCCGGCGGGTCGTCGTCATCGGTGGCGGCTTCGTCGCGTTCGATGCCGCGCGCACGGCTCTGCGCGCAGGGCGCGACGAAGAAGCCGCGGCGCTTCAGAGCGCCGCGGACGCCCGCGCCAAGGAAGCGCTCGACTCGGCGCGTGCCGCGATTCGCGGCGGCGCGACCGAAGTCACCATCGTCTCGCTCGAGAACTTCGACGAGATGCCTGTCCTGCGGACCACGCAGGGAAAGGAGGAATTCGAGGAAGCACAAAAAGAAGGGGTGCGATTCGTCACCCGGCGCGGGCCTCAATCCTTCATCGGCAACGGGCGTCTTGGCGCGGTGCGCCTCCGCTCGGTCGATGCTGTGTTTGACGACGCCGGACGATTCGCACCCCGATATGACGACACGGATGTCGTCGAGATCGAAGCCGACTCGTGCGTCCTCGCGATTGGCCAGAAGGCCGATCTCGGTTTTCTCTCTGCCGCCGACGGCATCGCGCTGACCGCGGGCGGGACGATTCGCGTTGACCCGGTGACACTCGCGACGAGCGCGCCCGGGATCTTCGCCGGCGGCGACGTCGCGTTCGGTCCGCGCAATTTGATCGACGCGGTCGCCAACGGCAAGCGGGCCGCGCGCTCGATCCACGAATTCCTGGCCGGCACGCGCGCCCGACGCGAGCTGCATCTCGAAATCGAAGAGCTGCCGACCGCCACGTATCGGATGCAGGCGGGCTTCGAGCGGCTCGACCGGGAAAGCCCGCCGACCGTTGACCTCGGCCGCCGGACCGGCATCGCCGAAGTCGAGACCGGCTACGACGCCGAGGCCGCTCGCCGGCAGGCGGCGCGATGTCTCGTGTGTCACGTGCAGACGATCTACGACCCCGAGAAGTGCGTGCTCTGCAACCGGTGTGTCGACGTCTGTCCGGAGTACTGCCTGGCGTTCGTCCCGTTCGACGAAGTCAATCTGCCGGCCGGTGAGCGCGCCGCCGTCGAGACGCGCATCGGCGAGACGCGCCTGCCGCTCGCCGCCCTGGTGAAAGACGACGACCGCTGCATCCGCTGCGGCCTGTGCGCCATCCGCTGCCCCACGGGCGCGATGACGATGGAGCGCTTCTCGATTACCGAACGCTGGGTATCGCCGGCGAAGGAGTTGCCATGAAGGACGAGCCTGCCACGAAGGATCGTCGCGATTTTCTGTTGAAGCTGGGCTCGGGCGCCGGGGCCGTCGCGCTCGCCACGCAGGGCGCGGCGTCGCTGCGCGCGCTCGTGCCCAATGTTTCCTACGATTCGCCGACGACCGTGAAGCTGGGACCGCCCTCGGACTATCCCGATGGGCTCAAGTTCCTCGCCGACGAGCGCCTGTTCGTCGTCCGTGAGGGCAACTCGTTTCATGCGGTGTCGGCCGTGTGCACGCACCTCGGCTGCACCGTTCGAGCGGAAGCGCTCCCCCGGCCCGAGACCATCGACGCCGGCGGTCAGCCGATGAAGCTGACCCACAGGTTCAGTTGTCCCTGCCACGGATCGAAGTACCGGGGCGACGGCACGAACGTCGCCGGCCCCGCGCCAAGACCGCTTTCCTGGTACCGCCTGTCAATTGCGGCCGACGACGGCCAACTCGTCGTCGATCTCGCCGACGAAGTCGAGCACGACTTCCGCCTCTCGATCTGAGACCACCGCCATGCGCTTTCCCCTCAAGTTCCTGAAGTCCAGCGAGCCGAGCGCGCCCGGTGTGCGGCCGGTGTGGTTCTGGAGCGTCCGGCCGAAATCCGACCGCGAGGCCGGCGACGCTGTTGCCTCGAACTTCCTGCTGCACTGGTTTCCCGCGAAGGTCTCGAAAGCGTCGATGGCCTGGTCGTATTCGTTCTGGCTGGGCACCGCGACCGCCGCGCTCTTTCTGCTCACGATTCTTTCCGGGCTCCCGTTGTTGCTGCTGTACGTGCCATCCGTCGAGCGCGCGTACCAGTCCGTCAAGGACATCGAGTACGTCGTCACCTTCGGGCGATGGCTGCGCGCGGTGCATCGGATCTCGGCGCACGCGATGGTGATTGCGGTTGTGCTCCATTTGGCGCGCGTTTTTTTCACCGGCGCGTACAAGAACGGCGTCGGCCGGAACCAGCACCGCGAGTGGAACTGGGTGATCGGCATGGTGCTGCTGCTGGTCACGCTGTTCCTGTCGTTCACCGGCTATCTGCTGCCGTGGGATCAGCTCGCGTTCTGGGCGGTCACGGTGGGCACGAACATCGCCTCGGCGGTGCCGTACGTCGGACCGAGCGTGCGGGAACTACTCATCGGCGGACGCGAGATCGGCCAGGCGACGCTGATCCGGTTTTACGTGATGCACATCGTGTTCCTGCCGGCGATTCTCGGCGTGCTGTTCGGGTACCACATGTGGCGCGTGCGGAAGGACGGCGGCCTGGCGCGCGCGGACAGCGAAGAACGGCTGAGCACGCCCCGCACGATTCCCGTGACGCCGACCAAGACGTACACGCTGCTTGGCGTCGCGCGCGGCACGGCGCCCGCCGTCACGGTCCGGACGCTCGAGGCGCCGGACGCCACCGTCAACGCGATCTCGGACCTGGCGCGACGCTCGCTGATCGCGACGCTCGGCACGATCGCGTTCATCAGTATCCTCGCCGTGTTCATCGGGTCGCCGCTCGAAGAGCCGGCCAACGCGTTCATCACGCCGAACCCGGCCAAGGCGCCCTGGTATTTCATGTGGCTGCAGGAGATCGTCGCCGACACGACGATCCACCTGGGGTACTTCACGATCAACGGCGCGTTCATCGGCGGCGTGGTGCTGCCCGGCGCGCTCGTCACCTGGCTGGCCGTGTGGCCGTGGCTCGACAAGAGCCCGAAAGAGGCCGCCGGCCGATGGTTTGCCCCGTCCCGCCGCACGCAGAACCTGGTGTTCATCCTGATCGTGCTGGGCGTCCTGGCCCTGACGGTCACCGGCATGTGGCTGCGCGGACCGTACTGGCAGTTCTACTGGCCGTGGGAATCGTGGCCCGCGGTACCCACGAGATTCTGAAATGGAACAGCGAACGAACTCGCCCTATCCGCGCATCGATCGCCCGACGCTGGCGGTCGTGAGCGTCTTTCTGGTCCTCTCGTGCGTGCTGTTCTTCGCGAGCGATCGCGCGCACGACTGGCGCTACTACCAGCTGAAGTTCCGCGAGCAGGTCGCCGCGAAATTCGGCGCCGACAAGAGCCGCACCGTCCCGTCGGGCGTTCAGCAGATCTGGGTGGACGGCCTCGGCCGCGCCGACCGGTGCGTCACCTGTCACGAAGCGACCAACTGGAAGGGCTTCGAGACCGCCGAGAACCCGTATCGCACGCACTCGCCGGAGCTGCTGAAGGCGCATCCGATCGAGAAATTCGGCTGCAGCGCGTGCCATGGCGGCCAGGGATGGGCCGTGGACGTCGCTGAGGCACACGGCGAGGTCGCGCACTGGGAAGAGCCGCTGCTCAGCCGCTCGCTCGGCGCGTCGTACTCGCTCGCCGGCGACAAGGGCGCGCTCATCCAGATGAACTGCAACTCCTGCCATCGCTACGACCGGGAGACGAAGGGCGCGAGCGCCATCAATCTTGCCAAGCGGCTGGTCGAGGAGAAGGGCTGCCGCGCTTGCCACACGATCAACCTGCGCGGCGGCCATATCGGCCCCGACCTGACGCGCATCGGTGAGAAGTCGCCGGAACAGTACGACTTCACTCGCCTCTCGGGCCAGCGGTCGTCGTTCGCCTGGCATGTCGCGCACTTCAAGGATCCGCGGGCCGTCTCGAACGAGACCGTGATGCCCAATTTCAACTTCACCACCGAGCAGGCCCAGGCGCTGGCCATGCTGGTGCTCTCGTGGCGGCCGGTCAACATTCCGGCGGCGTACCTTTCGGGCGCGCCTCGCAGCGACACGCCGACACCCGAGCAAGCGGCAGCGGAAGAACGCATGCGCACAGGGCCGGGCGGCTGGTTCGTGCAGACGGGGTGTTTCGTCTGTCACTCGATCTCGGCGCTCGGTGTGAAGAGCCCGGCGCAGATCGGCCCGGACCTGTCGAACGCCGTCGAAGACGTGCAGTCCCGGTTCGGCCGGACGATCGACGACTTCCTGCGCGAGCCCACCGGAACGATGTCGGTGGTGCTCTCGCGCCAAATCATCCTGACACCCGAACAGAAGGCGACGGCGATCAGCAAACTCCGCGAGGCCTTCCAGGAATATCAGCGGCAGAAGGCCGCGCAGGGCAAGGACAAGCAGCCCTGAGCGGCGCACAGAGGAGCGGTGACCATGAGTAGCGCATCACGAGTTTTGAGATGGTCGGCAGCGATCGTGCTGTCGGCCCTGGCCCTGTCCAACGGCTGCTCGCCGAGCGAGCCAAAGTCCGCCCGGAAGGCCGGCGTGTCCGACATCGCCGTGGCGGCGGAGAAAACCTACGTCGCGCCCGGCGATCTGGACGAGTACTACATGTTCTCGTCGGGCGGGCACTCCGGCCAGGTGTACGTCTACGGCCTGCCCTCGATGCGGCACCTCGTGACGATTCCCGTGTTCACGCCGTATCCGGGCACGGGCTACGGCTTCGACGACGACACGAAGAAGATGCTGGGCAACCTGACGTGGGGCGACGCCCATCACCCGGCGCTCTCGGAGACGAACGGCGACTACGACGGGCGCTGGCTCTTCATCAACGAGATGAACGGGCGCGTGGCGCGGATCGATCTGCGCGACTTCAAGACGAAGGAGATCTTCGGCCCCGTGCCCAACGTCTCCGGCAACCACGGCTCGGCGTTCGTCACGCCCAACACCGAATACAGCATGATGGCGACGCGCTTCTCCATCCCGATTCCCAAAGGCACCTACGCCCCGGTCGAAAAGTACGCGACCGAATACAAGGGCGTCGTCGCGGCCGTGAAAATCGACCCGAAGTCTGGCGCGATGTCGCTGGGATGGGAAATCCTGACGCCGCCCATCGACTTCGACCTCGGTGACGCCGGCAAGCTGGCGTCGGACGGCTGGATGTTCTGGAGCTCGTACAACGCGGAGCGCGCGACCGGCAAGCTCGAAGTCACTGCAAGCCAGCGCGACCAGGACTACATCGCCGCCATCGACTGGCGCGCGGCGGAAAAAGCGGCCGCGGCCGGCCAGGGCGATCTGATCGGCGGTGTCAAGGTGATCGATCCGAAGAAGGTGCCGGGCCTCATCTACCTGATGCCGTGCCCGAAGTCGCCGCACGGTGTCGACGTCTCGCCCGACGGCAAGTACATCGTCGCCTCGGGCAAGCTCGCCGGCATCACGACGGCGTTCAACTTCGAGAAGATCCAGACCGCGATTCGCAACAAGGAGTTCAGCGGCGAGGAAGACGGGATCCCGGTGCTCAAGTACGACGCCATCAAGGACGCCGAGGTGCCGGTCGGCCTGGGCCCGCTGCACACGCAATTCGGTCCGAACGGCATGGCCTACACGTCGCTCTTCGTCGACAGCGCCGTCGCGTCGTGGCGGCTCGGCGAATGGAAAGTGATCGACAAGGCGCCGGTGTCGTACTCGATCGGCCACCTGGCAGCGGCCGAAGGCGACACGGTCAATCCCGACGGCAAGTACCTCGTCGCCCTGAACAAGCTCTCGCACGGACGGCACCTGAACGTCGGGCCGTCGCAGCCCGAATCCTCGCAGCTGCTCGACATCTCCGAGGAGAAGATGAAGCTGGTCTACGACGCGTTCACCGAGCCCGAGCCGCACTACGCGCAGATCATCAAGGCTGACAAGCTCCATCCAATCGAGGTCTATCCGAAAGAAGAGAACAAACATCCGCTGGCGGTCTGGGACGTGAGCCAGGCGGGCGCGACGCGTCAGGGCAACCACGTGACCGTGAAGATGGTGGCCGTGCGCTCGAGTTTCACGCCGACCTCATTCGAGGTGCAGGAGGGCGACATCGTCACCGTCGCCATCACGAACATCGAGCAGACGACGGACATGCTCCACGGGTTCGGGTTGCTCGACTACAACATCAACCTCGTGATCGATCCCGGCGAGACGAAGGTCGTCACGTTCACAGCCAAGAAGGGCGTGTTCCCGTACTACTGCACGAACTTCTGCTCTGCGCTCCATCAGGAGATGCAGGGTTATCTCACGGTGAAACCGCGCTAGGCGCGGCCGCGAGGTCAGGAGGTACGCGATGACCGTCCTTGAACAGAGCGCCAGGTTCTTTCACGAGCCGGTGGGCGTCCGCCCGCGTCTGCTCCTTGCGCTGGCGGCCGGCCTGATTGTCGTCGCGTACTTTCTGCCCTTGTGGAATCTGACGATGTTCGCGCCGCAGTATCCGAGCGCGCTGCGGCTCGACATCTACAGTCACACGTTGTCGGCCGGACACGGCGGCCAGGACATCAAGGAGATCAACCTCCTCAACCACTACATCGGCATGCGCGATCTCGCCACCGAGGACTTCACCGAATTCAAGTGGATGCCGTTCGTGCTCGGCGGCATGGCGCTGCTCTACCTGCGAGCGATCGTGCTGGGGACGGTGAAAGAGCTCGTGGACGCGGTCGTGGTGTTCTTCTATTTCGGCGCGTTTTCGCTCTGGTCCTTTGGCTACAAGCTCTATCGCTACGGGCACGATCTGTCGCCGACGGCGGCGGTCAAGGTGCCCGGCTTCACGCCACCGATCTTCGGGTACCAGCAGATCGCGAACTTCGAGGTCTACTCGTATCCGAAAGCCGGAACCTACGTGCTTGGGACCGTCGCGCTGCTGCTGCTCACCGCGCTCTATCTCGCGTGGCGCGAGCGCCGGCGGCTCGCGGCACGGTGACCGCACATGGCGCCGCCCCTCGCCACGCTGCTGTGGCTCGTCGCCCAGAGCGGCGTGTCCCCGCTTCAGGCCCGCGTCGACGCGGCGCCGCCCGCCTCGGTCGTCATTGTCGACGCGGGCACGTACGAAGGCGACCTCACGATCGATCGGCCGGTTCGCCTCGTTGGCCGCGGCCGGCCGCGGCTCGTAGGCTCTGGCGCCGGCACCGTCGTTCGCATCACGGCGCCGGACGTCACGCTCGACGGCTTTGACATCGACGGCCGCAAGGGCGGGAGCCTCGCGAACGATTCCGCGGGCGTGCACGTCTCCGCGCCGCGCGCGACGATTCGCGACTGTCGCGTCGAGCGATCGCTCTTCGGGATCTACGTCCGCGAGGCGAACGACGTGCGGCTCGAGGGCAACACGATCGCGGGCCTGCCCGGCGCCGATCCTGGAGATCAGGGGTCGGGCATCCACCTGTTCAACACGACCGGATTCACGCTCATCGGCAATCGTGTGCGCGAGTCGCGTGACGGGATCTACCTCCAGTCGTCGTCTCACGGCTACATCGCGGGCAACGTCGTCACCGACGTGCGTTACGGGCTGCACTACATGTACTCCGACGACAACGTCTTCGAGGACAACCGGTTCGAACGGAGCGCGGCAGGCGCGGCGTTGATGTACTCCACGCGCATCGTCCTCCGCCGCAACCAGTTCGTGCACAACCGGGGATTCGCCTCGGTCGGCATCCTCCTGCAGGCGTGCGACGAGGTGCTCGCGGAGGACAATCTCATCGAAGACAACGCGCGCGGCGTCTTCCTGGAAGGGACGCATCGCGACGTGTTTCGTCGAAATGCGATCGCCACGTCGGACACGGCCATCGTGCTGTACGACTCCGCGGTCGAATCGCGCTTCGAGGGCAACTCGTTCGTCGGCAACCTCTCGCCGTTGCAGCTGATCGGCCGCCGCACCGACACCGTATTCCGCGGCAACTACTGGTCGGACGCCGATGAGCCGGATCTCGACGGCGACGGGTTCCGCGATCGAGCCTACCGATTGTCCAACGTGTTCGATCACCTGCGAGGTAACCTGACGGCCGCCGATCTCTTCGCGCAGAGCCTCGGGGCTGCGGTCGTCTCTGGCGCGGAGCGGGCGTTTCCTGTCCTCGACGCGATTCCGGTCGAGGATCCGCAGCCGCTGGTGCGGCCACCTGTGCTTCGTGCGGTACCGGTGCTGCCGAGCGACGCCGCCCGCGGGCAAGCCCTGGAACTTGGCGCGTCGGTGGTCTGCGTGGCGAGCGGACTCGCCGTGTTGATTGCAGGCGGCCGCCGAATCACGGCAGGGAGACCATGATCGCGTTCTCCGGGTTCTCGAAGCGTTTCGGTACGGTCTCGGCCGTCGAGGCGCTGGCGCTCACGATCGAGCCCGGCGAGGTCGTCGCGCTGCTCGGCCCGAACGGCTCGGGCAAGACCACCACGATTCGCGCGGCCGCGGGACTCATTCATCCCTCGGCCGGCAGCGTCACGATCGGGCGGCCCGGCCGGCCGGCGCTCGAAGCGGCGGCGCGCGACGCGTGCTCGTTTCTGCCCCAGCGGGTCGCGTTCCCCGAGGCGCTCACCGGCCGCGAGGTCATCAGCTTCTACACCGCCCTGCGCGGGCGATCGCGCGATCGCGCGGCGGAGGTCCTGCGCCTGACGGGACTGAACGGGTCGAGCGATCGTCCCGTCGGCACGTATTCGGGCGGGATGACCCAGCGGCTCGGCCTGGCCGTCGCGATGCTGCCCGATTCACCGATTCTGCTGCTCGATGAGCCGACTGCCGCCCTCGATCCGGACGGACTCTGCGCGTTCTACAGCGTGATCGAAGCGCGCCGGCGGCAGGGACACACTGTGCTCTTCAGCTCGCACCAGATGGGCGACGTCGAGCGACTGGCTGACCGATTCGCGGTGCTCGTCGCGGGCCGGCTGGTCGCAACGTTCACGAGGCGCGAGATGACCGAGCGCCTGGCAAATCGCGGAGTGACGAAGGTCACGCTCGATCTTGACGCCCTCTATCGCGAGCTCGTCGAGCCCCACCGCCATGCGTAACGTCGCCGTGCTCGTGCTGCTGCTCTCGTCGGTCGCGTGCTCCGGGCGCACGGTGCCGGCCACGCTCGATCCGCACGCTGACGCCTGCGGATCCTGCCGGATGATCGTGGCGGACCAGCACTTCGCCTCCCAGATTGTCGCGCCGTATCAAGAGCCCCGCTTCTTCGACGACTTCGGCTGCCTGCAGCGGCACCTCAGTCGCACGACGCTCCCGCCCGGAGCGGTCATCTTCGTCGCCGACCACCGCACCGGCGAGTGGATTCGCGCGGACTCCGCGATGTACTCGCGGGTCGCGGCGATCGCCGCGCCGATGGGATCGCACATCATCGCCCACGCGTCGCTGGCGTCGCGTCAGGCCGATCCCGACGCGGCCTCCGCCGCATATGTCGATCGGCAGTCACTGTTTGCAGAAACGCCACGAAAGGAGTCTTCGCGATGACGCCCGGAACGCGCGCGACGATCGTGTTGTGCGCCCGCCAGGAGCTGGCCGTGGCCGTCAGAACACGCTGGACGCAGATCTTCGCGATCGTCTTCGGCGGGCTGACGCTCGCCGTGGCCGGATCGGGCTACGTGCTGAGCGGCGGCAGCGGCGTCCAGGACTTCGCCCGGACCGCCGCGTCGCTCGTGCAGGTGGTCCTCCTGCTCGTCCCGCTGGCCGCGCTGCTGCTCGGTGTGATGGCGCTCACGCCCGACCCGGGTGCCGCCGAGCTGCTCTACTCGCAGCCCGTTGCGCGCCGGACGATCCTCGCCGGCAAGCTGATGGGGTTGTTCGTGGCCCTCACGGCGGCGCAGGCCGTCGGCTTTGGCGCTGCCGGACTCGTGATCTTTGCACGCACGGGACGCGATGGCTTGTCCACATTCCTTGTGGTGATCGCCGGCGCAACGGCGCTCACCGCAGTCTTTCTGGCGCTGGCCGCGGCGCTGGTGGCCGGGGACACGAGCACCCGACGGTCCCGGGGCCTGGCGCTCGCGCTCGTCTGCTGGCTGGTCGTCGTCGTGCTGTTCGACGTGGCGGCGTTGGGCGTGACGTCGCTGCTGCCTTCTGGCGTCGCGTCGAGAGTCCTGATGACGGCGGCGATCCTCAACCCGGTCGATGCCGTCCGCACCGGAGCGTTGCTGTCAGCGGAGGGCACGACGGCGTTTGGCGGGGCGTCTCTGGCGTTTCTGCGTTTTGCCGGTGGCATGCGCGGCGCCCTGCTGTGGCCGGTCGCGTCCCTGATCGCCTGGACGGTGGTGTTCTGCGCGATCGCCGCGCGCAGAGTGACACGAGCGGACATCTGACATGACGCCGGCTCTCAACGCGTGCGAGCTCGAAATCGACCTGTTCTGTCACGGCCTGCGCGTGCCCGACGATGTCCCGCTCGACGGCGCTCGAGGCGTCTCGCGCACGCGCGCGGGGCTGGGGTCAGGCCTCGAGGTCGTGCTGCCGGTGACGTCCGCGGCGAAACGCGAGATCTGGGTCAACGTCCCGGTCGTCGAGCCGTTCGCGCAGCGCTCCCCCTACGTCCTCACGGGGGGCCCACACGACGGCTACGCAATCGTCGATGCCCGTTCGGGCGTCGCGTACCCGGCCCGGCTGCCCCGCGAACCGCAGTGGTACGCGCGCACGACCTCGCGTGGCGTGCCGATGAGCCGCATCGGCGTGCTGCAAGGCACGTATCTCGGCATTTACGTCAACCCGGTCTGCGCGTTCTGGAACTACGACCCGGCGCTCAACTGCCGCTTCTGCACGACCGGACAGAACGTCGGTCAGGCCGAAGAGGCGGAGAAGGCGATCGAGGACGTCGTCGAGACGTGCCGGGCGGCGCGCGACGAGTCGGGCGTCACGTTCGTGCACCTCAACGGCGGATTCCAGGGCACCCGCGGCGTGCGATTCACCGAGCCGTACGTGCGCGCCATCAAGGACGAGGTCGGACTGCTCGTCGGCGTGCAGCTGGCGCCCGAGCGCGACTTCACCGGCTACGATCGGCTCATCGAGGCGGGCGTGGACCATCTCTCGTTTTGCGTCGAGCTGATGGATCCAAAGTGGTTCCTGAAGATCTGTCCCGGCAAGGCGAGGATGATGGGTCAGGATCTGTTCTTCGACGCGATGAAGTACTGCGCCCGCCGCATGCCGCCGGGCGCGGTGTCGGGTGAAATCATCGCGGGCATCGAGCCGATCGAGAACACCCTCGAGGCGATCGACTACATCACGTCGCTCGGAGCTTTTCCCACGGTGTGCATCTTCCGGCCGACGATCGATTCAGACATGCAGGACTGGCCGCCGCCGTCCTACGACGACATGCGGCGCGTGATGCAGCGCGTGTACGAGGCGTGCCGCCGGCACTGGCTGCCGATCGGCGCCGCCCCGAACATCGAGGTCAGCATCGTCGTGAACCCTGATGACGCGGCGCTGCTGGCGAATCGGGATCTCTCGTACTACGCGTACGAGGCGTGGCGGCGACTCGTCAAGCTGGCGGCGCGGCCGATCTTCTGGCGCCGCATGCGGGCACGGCGCCGGAGCCGACCGCCTACTTGAGGCTCAGCATGTAGTTCGTCAACGCGTCGATGTCGGCGTCAGTGAGCTTGTGGCTCTTCAGGTACGTCGACATCAGCATCTTCGGCTTGGTCTTGAGCTGGGCTTCCATCTCGGCGGGGTTGGTCAGCCACTTCTTGATGTCGGCCGCCGGAACCTTGGCGCCGACGCCATCGAGCGCGCTCGCGAGCTTGCCGCCCTGTCCCTTGACGGCGTGGCACGTTGCGCACTTCTGCGCGTCGAACGCCTTCTGTCCAGCCGCGACCTTGGCGGGATCGGGCGTCTGTGCCGCGACGACCGATGTCGCGATGGCCACGCCAACGATGGTGAACAGCACCTTTCGCATGCGCCTCTCCTTTTGAACTCGCCGACCACCTACCACTTGTAGAACACGCGTCCCCAGAACGTCTGCGCGGTGTACGGCTGGTACGCGTATCCGAGCAGCAGCGAGCCGTTCAAATCCAACCGCGGAATCGCCTGCGGATCGAGCGCGAAGTCGTCGACCGTGTACTTCTCGTACCAGTACGAGAATCCGACGCCCAGATGCCCGCCCAGATCGCGCGTCACGTCGAGCGTCACGTCGTGCAGCGAGCTCTTCACGGGCGCGAGCTGCGCCGGCGCAGGTTGTTTGCTGCCGATATCCACGTACGTGTACGTCGAGGTCGACTTGTTGAAGTCGTAGTAGAACCTCACGCCGTACTTCCCTTTCGTGTATCCCAGGTTCGCGATGAGTGAATGAATCTGGTCGAGGGAGTCGGTCGACCAGTCGAACGCCGGACTGGCGAAATCCGCGTTGGGGAGCGCGGCGCCATTCTGCCGCGACTGCGACAGCCCGTGATAGTGCTCGTAGGAGTACGAGAGCCCGTACGTCACCTGATCGTTCGGCTGCTGATCGGCGCCAATCGAGAAGATGTGGTGCTTGTAGCTGAGCAAGCCGAAGTCGGAGCTCGGGTAGTCGTCGTTGCCGATGGCGTACGAGCCCGTCAGAAGCACATTGCCCCTGGGGGTCGTCGAGCCGATGAACGTGAACCGGTCCCGGTTGCGGTCCGCGATATCGTAGCGGCGCAGGCCGACATGCTCCGCGGTCGCGACGGTGTCGCTGCATGGCGCGGGCGCCGCGGGACACCCTGACTGGTCGCGGAGGACCTCGTCATCGATCGTGCCCGTCCGGGTCGAATGCTCGTACTTCGCGCGAACGCTCGCGTACTTCGTCGAGACCATGTCGCCGACGAATCGAATCGTGTTCTCCGACGATGACTCGAAGACCCTGAACGTCCGCGCCTCGTCGTTGTGCGTGTAACCGACCCCGGCCGAGATGCCGCTCTTCGTCAGCCCGCGCGCGTCGATGTCGAAGGTCTTGCGCGTGACGCCAAACGGCTCGGTCTCGTTCGTGGCGGTCTGGATCGACGTGTCGTAGGCCACGCGCCTGTCGTACTCGAAGACCGGCGTCAGGTTGTCGTACGTGTAGTAGCGGTAACGCGCGTTGACGTCGATGATGTCCTTCGGCTTGGACGTGAACGTGAAGTTGAACGTCTTCGTGTCGCCCTGGCCATCGACGGTGGTGCGATCGAGCGTCGCGATGCCCGGCTGCGCGAGCAGCACGCCGTTGATCGTCATCGGCATGATCACCGTGTCCGCGGCGTCTTTGAGCCAGCCGCGCGACACGTACGCCGTCACGCGCGAATGCTGCGGCAGCTTGTAGGTCGCCGTCGCGTTCAGCCCGAAGTAGTTGCTGCTCGGCGACGTCGGCATCCGGCCCTGGAACGGATTGGACGACACGTTCGGCGCCGTGCCCGTCACCGGCGTCTGGTCGCTCACGCGATACGGGTTGTCCCACACGTACTCCGTGATGTTGTTATGGAAGAACGACCCCGTGTAGCCGCCGCGTACCATCAACGCGCCGTGCGCGTACTCGGCATTCGCGTTGACGTCCTCGAGCCGGTTGTCGATCGGCGCCGGCAGCTCGATGGCGTTGTTGAACCCGAACGTCCCGCCGTACGGCAGATTGCCCTGACGAGTCGTGTGTCTGAAATCGCCGTAGATCGTCACATCCTGATTGGCCAGATACTGCCCCGTGAAGTCCGCGATGTGGCGGTGCGACTCCAGGTCGAAGGTGACCGCGTTCTGATCGGCGACTTGCGCGATGCACGTGGCGTACGCCGGTGAACAGGCCGAGCCCGTGCCGGTCTGCAGGAAGGACTGCGTGTTGTTGGGAATCAGCAGCACGCCCCCGGTTTCGTTCGTGTAGATCGTTTGCGTCGTCCGGCTCATGAGCAGCGGGATCTCATCCCACGCCGCTGAGCCCTTGAATTTGCCGGGCTTGACGAACGTGCCCCACAGCCGCTGGTCCGTGCGGCCGACGTGGTCGCCGTTGCCGTCGATGACCCACCCGTTGCGCTCCCGGTGGAACCGCAGGGTCTCCAGAAAGACGCCGTCGCTCATGTCGCGGAAGCGCTCGTACCGCGAGGCGTCGCCCGTCGTCGTGGTGCCGCGGACGCCGAAGTCCGCCGTGAAGTGCGTCGCCGTCGGCCCGGTCGGTTCCTGGGGCGGCGCCGGTTGCTGCGCGCGGGCGTTGGCCGGAAGGACCAGCGCCAGCGCAAGAATCACAAGAGTCCTGGATATGCGCATGATGTCCTCCGTCATCGCAAGAAGAATTGGCCCGCGGGGTGGTTCGATCCGTGGATCTGCGCGTGGCAGGTCACACAGGACCGCGCGTAGACGCGGTTGCTCGGACTCGAGCAGCCGGTCTGCGTCACCGGATCGCAGGGCGCGACGACGACCTTCGCGTCGTACATCGTGCTCGGGTGACGTGACCCGATGTGGCAGCGTTGACAGAGAAACGGCAGTTTGGTGACGAGCATGCGGTCGTTCGACGAGCCGTGCGGGTCGTGACAGGTCGTGCAGTTCTGCGTGACCGGCGCGTGTTCCCACAGCTTCGGCCCGCGCATCTCCGCGTGGCAGGTGTAGCAGGTCTCGTTGATCGTGCTGCCGACGGCGAGCGCCCTCACGTTGCTGATCGAGCCGTGCGGGTTGTGGCACGACGAGCACGACATCTTGCCTTCGCGCACCGGCATGTGGGCGACGGCGCGTTCGGTCTTCGCCACTTGCACGCGATGACACGTCGCGCAGAGCTGTGACTCGCTGTTGGCGACGAGTTGGTGCGTGAAGGAGGCCGACTTGTGAACCGCGTGACACGTCGTGCATGACAGGTTGCGGGCCTCGTGCGTGCTGCCCGACCAGCCGGC